>NZ_JBWKPK010000012.1:0-159138 GCF_059418205.1 Caulobacter sp. GW821-FHT09B11
GGGGGAGTGATTGCGAAACAGGCCGATGTCTCGAAAGCTGAAACCGTCCCCCCACCGGCCTTCGGCCGCCTCCCCCACAGGGGGAGGTTCGCTGCTCCAGATCCTCCCCCTTCAGGGGGAGGGTCTTGGGCGGCCGGAGGGGGTCCGCGCCGCCCCGCACTTGAGCTCTGCCAATTCCCATGCCTACAGTAGGATAACGTCGTTCTCGAAGCGGCGATGTCCGTGGGAGGACGCCATGAACGCCTTGACCCCGATCGCCGCCGGGAGCGAGCCCGACTATGCCGGCCTGACGGTCACCCCCGCCGGGACGGTGCTGGGCGCCGAGATTTCCGGGCTCGACCTGACCAGGCCGCTGGAGCCCGAGATCGTCGCGGCGATCCGCGCGGCCCTGCTGCGCCACAAGGTGGTGTTCTTCCGCGACCAGGACATCAGCCACGAGGACCATGTCCGCTTCGGCCGCTATTTCGGCGACCTGGAGGGCCATCCGGTCACCGCCCACGTGCCGGGCTTTCCCGAGATCCTGCACATCGAGGCGGCCGACGGCATGAAGCTGCGCGAGGCCATCGTCCCGATCGTGCGGGCGGCCAACAAGTGGCACACCGACGTCACCTTCCGTCCCGCGCCGTCGATGGGCGGGGTGCTGCGCGCCCGCACCCTGCCGCCGGCGGGCGGCGACACCCTGTTCGCCGACACCGCCGCCATCTACGCCGACCTGCCGCAGCCGCTGAAGGACAGGCTGGCCGGCCTGCAGGCCGAGCACGACATCCTGCAGAGCTACGGCTACCGCATCGACGAGGCCAAGCGGCAGGAGCTGCGCGCGGCCTATCCGCCCCAAACCCATCCGGTGGTGCGCACCCATCCCGAGACCGGCCAGGCGCATCTCTTCGTCAACAAGGTCTTCACGACGCGGATCCTGGGCCTGCCCGAGGACGAGGCCGCCGCCCTGCTGGCCGAGCTGCTCGACCGGGTGAAGGCGCCCGAATACCAGGTCCGCTTCCGCTGGAGCGAGAACGCCATCGTCTTCTGGGACAACCGCGCCACCCAGCACTACGCCGTGCTCGACTACTGGCCGGTGGAGCGCGTCGTCGAGCGTGTGACGATCGAGGGCGACGTCCCATATTTCCAAGCCTGATCAGGGGCTTGAGACCATCTCGTTGGATCGCGAGGAGGGGGCTTCGTAAGCAGTTCCGTTACTTTCAGCCAACGGAACGGCCCCGATGTCCCAGCCCCGTCAACTCAAGCTCGGTTTCATCCTGCACGGGGTCGGCCCCGGCTGGGGCGACTGGCGTCACCCGGACGCCCACCCCGGCGCCAGCACCGACTTCTCGTTCTACAAGCGCCAGGCCCAGGTCGCCGAGGCCGGCAAGTTCGACTTCCTGTTCGTCGCCGACAGCGTCTACATCACCGAGAAGTCGAGCCCGCACTATCTTAACCGCTTCGAGCCGCTGACCATCCTGTCGGCCCTGGCCGGCGCCACCGACAACATCGGCCTCGTGGGCACCCTGACGGTCAGCTACAGCGAGCCGTTCAACGTCGCCCGCCAGTTCTCGTCGCTCGACCACATCAGCGGCGGCCGCGCCGGCTGGAACGTCGTCACCTCCTGGCTCGAAGGCAGCGCCGCCAACTACAGCCGCGAGAAGCACTACGCCCACGACGTCCGCTACCGCCTTGCCGGCGAGTATCTCGACGTCGTCCAGGGCCTGTGGGACAGCTGGGAAGACGACGCCCTGACCTTCGACAAGGCCGGCGGCGAGTTCTTCGATCCCAAGAAGCTCCATACCCTCGACCACAAGGGCGAGTTCTTCTCGGTGAAGGGCCCGCTGAACATCAGCCGCTCGCCCCAGGGCCAGCCGGTGATCTTCCAGGCCGGCGCATCGGAGGACGGCAAGGCCTTCGCCGCCAGGCGCGCCGACGCCATCTTCGTCTCGCACGAGGACCTCGACGCCGCCCAGGCCTATTACAAGGACATCAAGGCCCGCGCCGCCGGCTACGGCCGCGATCCCGACCAGTTGCACGTCCTGCCCGCCGCCCGCCCGGTGGTCGGCAAGACGGCGGAGGAGGCCGAGGCGCTCTACAAGGAGCTGACCGAGCTGGTTTCGCTCGACAACGCCCTGTCCATGCTGGCCCGGCCGTTCAACGAGTACGACTTCAGCCGGCACGATCCCGACGGCCCGTTCCCGCTGGAGGCCGCCGAGTTCGGGGCCAATTCCAACCAGAGCTCGGTCGCCCGCATCGTCGCCGCCGTGAAGGCCGACAACCTCACCCTGCGCGAGACGGCCCTGCGCTTCGCCACGCCGCGCGGCCATTTCGTCGGCGCGCCCGAACACGTCGCCGACAGCCTCCAGACCTGGTTCGAGGGCCGCGCCTCCGACGGCTTCGTGCTGTTCGAAAGCCTGCCGGGCCAGCTGGAGGCCTTCGTCGAACTGGTCGTGCCGATCCTCCAGGCGCGCGGCCTGTTCCGCACCGAATACGAAGGGACGACCTTCCGCGAGAGCCTGAGCATCGACGTTCCGGCCAACCGCTACGCCGCCACGCTGGCGGCCGCCGAATAGCGAGGCGAAAGCCGGGAGGGACCATCCGCCCCTCCCGGCAACTCGTCAGAAGCGGTAGCCGATCTCGACGCCGAAGGTGCGCGGCGGCTCGAAGGTGCCCAACACCGGCGTGGTCAGCAGCGGATTGCTGGTCACGGCCGTTGCGATCAGGGTCTCGTCGGTGAGGTTGCGGCCGTAGGCGGTCACCGTCCAGTCGCCGGCCGGACGGGTCCAGGTGACGAAGGCGTTCAGCTTGTTGTGGGCGTCCTGCGAGAGGACGTCGCGGTTGAACTGGTTGAAATAGACCTTGCCGACCCAGATCGACTCCGCCCGGAAGGTCCAGTCGCCGAGGCCCGTGGGCAGGCCGTACTGCACCGCCAGGGTCGCCGAATAGGGCGGGGCCTGGGCGATGCGGTTGCCCGACAGGTCTAGGACGCCGAGATAGCTGCGCGACGGATCCGAGGTTTGGAACTGCGTATATTCCGAATGCAGCAGCGCGCCGTTCAGGTCGATGCGCAGGTTCTGCGTCGCCAGCAGGCTCGACTCCAGCTCGATCCCGCGGATCTCCGCCTTGGCCGCGTTCTCGAAGAAGGTGCCGGTGGCCAGCACCTTCTGAACCTGCAGGTTGCTGTAGTCGTAGAAGAAGGCCGACAGGTTGGTGCGCAGGCGGCGGTCGAACCACTCGGCCTTCAGGCCCGCCTCGTAGTCCTTCAGCTTCTCGGGCTGGTAGGGGCTGGCGACGCTGCCGACCGAATAGCCGCCGCCCTTGAAGCCCTCGGCATAGGTCGCATAGGCCTTCACGTCCGGGGTGAAGGCGTATTCCAGCGTCACCCGCGGCGTCAGCGACGACCACGAATTGCGCTGCAGCTTGGTCGGCGTGGGGAACTGGTTGGGCGGCAGGCCCGGATAGTCCGTGACCAGATTGACCACCGAATATTCGTCCAGCGCCTTGCGGTCCTTGCTCCAGCGCAGGCCGACGATCAGCGACAGCCTGTCGCTCGCCCGCCAGGTCGCCTGGCCGAAGGCGGCGTAGGAGGTCGTCTTCTGCAGCCCGCCGAAGGCCGCGCCGATCGCCGGCGTCATCGCCCCGCCGACCAGGGCCCGCGACATCGGCGAGAAGCCGTTCACGCCGTTGATGTCTTCGGAGAAGTAGTAGGCGCCGACCAGCCAGTCGAACCGCTCGCCCTTGCCCGACAGCCGCAGCTCCTGGCTCAGCTGGCTGGAGATCTCGCGGTTGTAGAGGTTGGCCAGCAGCAGGGTGGTGTTGTCGGCGTCGCTGAGGAACTGGGTCTTGCTCTCGCGATATCCGGTCACCGACGACAGGGTCGCCGGCCCCAGCGTCCAGTCCAGCTGGTTGCCGAAGCCCCAGACCTTGCGGCGGTTATGGGTGTCGGTGTCGTTGTTGGTGTCGCGGGCGTTGGGCGCTGTCGTGCCACCCAGGCGGAAGGCCAGCGGCGCCAGCGTCGGATTGCCCTGGGCCAGGTAGTGGTAGTGATAGTTGGCGTCGTCGGCCGTGTAGTAGTCGAGCGAGGCCACGTTCCTGAAGTCGTCGCTGGGCTCGATCAGCAGCTTCACCCGCGCCGCGGCGGTGTGCTCGTCGTCGACGTCGTTGCCGGTGTGGATGTTGCGGCCGTAGCCGTCGCGGTCGACCTTCTGTACGGCCAGCCTAAGGCTGACGGCGTCGCTCAGCGGCGCGCTGACCGCGCCCTCGGCCCGCACCAGATTGTAACTGCCGAGCGCCACGCGGGCGTAGCCGCCGAAGTCCTTCTCCGGATCCTGGGTGATGACGTTCACCGCCCCGCCGGTGGCGTTGCGGCCGTAAAGCGTGCCCTGCGGCCCGCGCACCACCTCCACCCGCGCCACGTCGAAGAAGGTGCCCAGCGCGATGGTCGGGCGGCTGAGATAGACCCCGTCCAGGTGGTAGGCGACACGCCCCTCGCTGCCCGGCGTGGTGGTGTCCAGGCCCACGCCCCGGATGGCGATGCGGGCGATGCCGACGGCCCGGCCGAAACTGACGTTGGGGATCGACGAGGCCAGGGCCTCGATGCTGTTGATCTGGCGTTTTTGCAGGTCCGCCGCGCCGATGGCCGAGACCGCCAGCGGCGCGTCCTGGATGGCGACCTCCGAGCGTTCGGCCGTGACGATGATGTCGTCCAGCTGGACGGGCTGTTCGTCGGCCGGCTTGGCCTTCTGGGAAGTCTGGGCCATCAGCGGGCTGGCCGACATGAGGGCGAGGGCGGTCGTCGAGGCGAGCAGCAGCGCTCGCCCCTGGCCGGTGCAGGGTCGCATTTCGATTGTTCCTCCCGATGGCGCCGTCGCTCCGGCGCTCCTTGGGCTTCGGTCCAGCCTGTCCGAGGGGCGGCATGGCGAGCCTGCGGCGACGCTAACTCGACGCACGGCGTTCTGTGAAAGCCGTGGGGAGGATACCTGCTATCGGCGGGGCCAAACGAAGACGGCGGCGGCCCCGCCAGGGACCGCCGCCGCTAATCGTTGTACTGGAAAGCCCGATCAGGGTTTCAAGGTCAGCCGATAGGTCGCCATGCCTTCCTCGAAGATGTAGCCGTCGATGGTCTCGACCCACCAGACGAGGTCGACCATCGGCTTGCCGTCCTTGACGTACTTGCCGACCACTTCGGACTTCACGATCGCCACGTCCTGGGTCAGGCCGTGGGTGTTGACGTAACGGCCCTTCATCGACGGCACGCGGTCCAGAAAGTGCTCGGCCAGCGGGTCGGAGGGGACGGGGTCGCCGACATCGGCCATGCCGCGCGGGTCCATGATGGTCCAGCGGATGTTCTCCAGCCACGCTCGGTCGCCGGCCCAGTTGGTCAGCGTCCGGATGGCCAAGTCCCGGCCCAGATAGTTGACCAGCGGCGCGCGCTTGGCGCCTTCCTTGTGGATGTTGGTGGTGTCGATGCCCCCGTCAAGCGTCGGCGCGCCGGGGATCACCGGGCTGGGCGGCGGGACGGGCACGTAGTCGGCGCGGCTCGGCAGGCGCCAGATGCCGTCCTTCTCGCCCCGGATCAGGCCCTTGGCGAGCTTGGGATCCATGATCTCGCGCTTGAGGGTGCGGCTGCCGCCCGCGCCCATGCCCCAAGGCGGGATCGGCGCGACCGACACCTCGATCGGCCCGTCCAGCGTCCAGGCCGGCTTGTCGCCCACCTTGACGTCGTCCCAGTACAGCGGCTCGGCGCCCCGGCGGGTCTCCCTGGACCAGACGTCCTTGATGAAGGCCCAGTCCTGGTCGGTGTAGACGTGGGCCGGCCGCCTGAACCAGTCCGGGGCCTGCCAGATCACCGGGAACGAGCGGTCCTTCGGCTCCTTGCCGGGCTTGGCCACTTTCACGTTCTCGGTGACGCGGAAGATCACGTCGCTGACCTTGACGCCCTTCTGGTTGAAGACCTCGCCCTTGGTCTGGATGACGATGTTGCGGGTGATCGAGCCCTGCGGCGGCGTCAGGTCCAGCACCGTCCGCTCGTTCATCACGAGATACAGCGTGTCGCCCGGATAGATCGGGGCCAGGTTGGTGACGCTGTGGTTCAGCTCGCTGACCAGCAGCTTGTCGCGCGCTCCGGGCGGCCACGGCGCCATGTAGCTGTCGTCGTGCGCGCCGAAGGTCGGATAGGCCAGGATGTCCTCGTAGCCCAGCGAGCGCGCATAGGCCGCGTCGTTGCGCAGTGGGCTGTCGGGATCGTACTTCTTGTTGTTGTAGCGGACCCAGTCCTCGCTGACCTTGATCACGGGGCCCAGGCCCGGCGTGTCCTTGGGCAGGGTCCCGGCGACCAGCGCCTTGACGTCGATCGGACCGCGATCCTTCAGGGCCTGGTTGTCGGCGAAGTACCTGGCGACCAGCGTGGCCTCGCGGTCGGTATAGACCCCCGGATGCAGCAGTCTGTAGTCGTCGGCGGTCAGCTGTGCGGCGGGCGGGGCGTCGATCCTCGCCAGCGCCGCGACGGGCGCCGTCGAGATCGCCAGCAGGGCCGCCCCGGCCAGCAGAACATGGGTCAGCGCACGCGGAAAGCGGGCGAGCGAAGCGGAAGCCATCCTGGTGTTTCCCCTCTTGTCGTTGTCAGGCTGCGGCGAACCTGTGCGAAGGGAGCGGGCGCGGGCAAAGCCATTTGGCCGATAGCTCGCCGCCGCGCGGCTGATCGCTGTTACGGCGCGGCAAAGGGTATCGGCCGCATCGATAGCTGAAATCCGTTCTTTCGATTTGGGCGATGGAGGGGGTATCGATAGCGTCGATACCAAAGCTGGCGTCAGACCGGCTTAGGGAGGATACAATGATGGCGCAGTTCTTCTGGCGCGCCCTGGCCCTGCTGGCCGCGCCGGTTCCCGCGACGGACACCGCGTCCGTTTCCGCGATGATCTATCCGATCGCCTACGACCACTGGTTCGTGCCGGTGCGTTTCGAGCTCAGCGACGACGAGGCGGCCTGATGCGTTTCGAGCGGCTCGATCTCAACCTTCTCGTGGCCCTGGACGCCCTGCTGGACGAGCGCAACGTCTCGGCCGCGGCCGAGCGCCTGTGCCTCTCGCAGTCGGCGATGAGCGGTGCGCTGGGCCGCCTGCGCGACTTCTTCGAGGACGAACTGCTGGTCAACACCGGCCGCAAGATGGTGCTGACCCCGCGCGGCGAGGCCCTGGCCGAGCCGGTGCGCGGCGTGCTGCTGCAGATCAAGTCGACCATCACCACCAAGCCGAGCTTCGATCCGGCCACCTCCGACCGCAAGTTCACGGTCACGGCCTCGGACTACGCCCTGGCGGTGATGCTGTCGGGGGCCTTGCAGTCCATCTCGCAACTGGCGCCTGACATCACCGTCGAGCTCGTCCAGCTCGACGACCGGCCGGGCGAGCATCTCGAGCGTCGCGAGATCGATCTCCTGATCACCCTCGACCACGCCTTGAGCGAGAACCATCCCAAGGCCCGGTTCTTCGAGGACGACTATGTGGTGGTCGCCTGGAACGGCAACACCGAGATCAAGGACAAGCTGGACCGCACGCTCTATTTCGGCCTGGGCCACGTGTCGGTGCAGTTCGGCAAGGCCCGCCTGCCGGCCTTCGAGGAATACTTCCTCCAGACCCAGCAGGTGCGCCGCCGGATCGAGATCGTCGCGCCGTCGTTCACCGCCGTGCCGGGCCTGGTGATCGGCACCAACCGCATCGCCACCGTGCAGCGGCGCCTGGCCGAGCAGGCCGCCAAGCACCTGCCTCTGGTGATCCACGAGTCGCCGGTCGACATCCCGCCCATCCGCCAGTCGATCCAGTGGCACCGGTCCAGCAGCCAGGACCTGGCCCTGCGCTGGCTGATCGATCAGCTCAAGCGCCACGCCGGCCACCCGTCGCTGGAGCGTCCGGTCGTGCAGCCGGTCGAGAGCGAGATCGCCGGCGCCTGAGCCGTCGATAGGACCTATCCGTACAAACGCCGAGCCGTCCCAGACGGTGCGCCTATGCTCGCGCCGTCCGCGGCCTCGCGCCCAAGCTTCAGGAGTTCGCCTTGCGTCCCGACAACCCTCTTCGCGACTGGCGCGTCGATCGCGCCGCCATCGGCTTCGTCGGCCAGGACCTGCAACGGCCCGAGTGCATCCTGGCCGAACGCGACGGAACCCTGTGGTCGGCCGACGCCCGGGGCGGGGTGGTCCGCATCGACAAGGACGGCGGCCAGACCATCGTCTCCCAGGCGCAGCCGGAAGAGCTGGGCGGCGGCTCGTTCGAGGATCGCTTCGTCAACACCCAGGGCTCGCTGCCCAACGGCCTGGCCTTCGACACCAACGGCGACTTCCTGATCGCCAACTTCGGGACCGACCGCCTGGAGCGCATGACCCGCGACGGCAGGAGCAGCGTCATCCTCGACAACATCGAGGGCCGGCCGCTGGGCAAGGCCAACTTCGTCACCCGCGACAGCAAGGGCCGGCTGTGGCTGACGGTGACGACCCAGATGGTGCCCTGGACCCGCCACGTCGAGACCATGAGCACCGACGGCTACATCGCCCTGATCGACGAGCGCGGCGTGCGCATCGTCGCCGACGGCCTGTGCGGGACCAACGAGCTGCGCTTCGATCCGAAGGAGGAATGGCTCTATGTCGCCGAGACCACGGCGCGGAAGATCACCCGCTTCAAGGTCGAGGCCGACGGCGAACTGAGCCATCGCGAGACCTTCGGCCCCAGCAATGTCGGCGGCTTCTGCGACGGCGTCGCCTTCGACGCCTACGGCAATCTCTGGAGCACCCTGATCATGGCCGACCGCCTGATCGCCATCACGCCGGAGGGCGACCTCGTCACCCTGCTGGACGACGGCGACCCGGCGGGCACGGCGGCGCTCGACAAGGCCTGGGAGGAGGGGCGGGTGACGCCAGAGCTGATGGCCGGCGCGACCGGGACCCTGGCTCCCTGGATGGCCAGCCTGACCTTCGGCGGTCACGACCTGAAGACGGTCTATCTGGGATCCCTGCGCGGCTCGACCATCCCGTTCTTCCGCAGCCCGGTCGCGGGCCAGCCGCTGGTCTACTGGTGAGGACGGCATGAGAGCGATCATCACCGGGGCCGGCGGCTTCGTCGGCCAGGAACTCGTCAGGCAACTTCGGGCCCAGGGCCGTTTCGACCGTCTCGTCCTGCTCGACGCGCGCCTGCCGGCTGACCTGGCCGGACCCGACGTCGATCTGGTCGAGGGCGACCTTTCCGACCCGTCCATCCGGGCGCGGGCGACGGGGCAGGGGGCGGACGTCCTCTTCCACCTGGCCGGGGTCATGGGCGGCACGGCCGAGCAGGATCCGGCGCTGTCGCGGCGGATCAATCTCGACGCCACGCTCGACCTGATCGAGGCCGTGGCGGCCCATGGCAATGCGCCGCGCGTGGTCTTCACCAGCACCATCGCCGTGTTCGGCGCGCCCTTGCCCGACCACGTCGACGACGATACTCCGCTGTCGCCTGCCATGACCTACGGCGCCCACAAGCTGATGGTCGAGATCGCCCTGGCCGACCTCACCCGGCGCGGGACGCTCGACGCGGTCAGCGTGCGGCTGCCGGGGATCCTGGCCCGACCGCTCGGCCCCAGCGGCATGAAGTCGGCCTTCATGAGCGAGGTGTTCCACGCCCTGGCGGCGGGACAGCCGTTCACGGTTCCGGTGTCGCGCGAAGCGACGATCTGGGCGATGTCGGTCGAGCGCTGCGCGGCCAACCTCGTCCACGCCGCCGGCCTGGACGGCGCGACCATGCCGACCTCCCGGGCGGTGACCTTGCCGGCCCTGCGCCTGGTGTTCGGCGAGATGGTCGACGCCATCGTCGCCCGCACCGGGGCCGATCCGGCGCTGGTGACCTACGCTCCCGACGCGCCGCTGGAGGCCCAGTTCGGCCGCCTGCCGCCGCTGACCGCCGCCGCCGCCCAGGCGGCCGGCTTCGCCCACGACGGATCCACTGACGCCTTCGTCGCCGCCGCCCTGCGCGGAATCGGCGCGTCGTGAGCCCGATGGAGGCCCGCATCGCGATCCAGGCCGCCTTCGCGCCTCTGCCCGGCCAGGAAGCCGCGGTCGAGACCGTGCTGCGGCGCATGGTCGGCTTCACCCGCGTCGAGCCGGGCTGCCGCCGCTATGACCTCTTCCGCACCGAGACCGGCTTCCTGCTGCACGAGGTCTATGACGACCAGGCGGCGCTGGAGGCCCATCGCGCCGCCGGCTACTTCGCCGACTACCGCCGCGACATCGTCCCGCTGCTGGCCTGGCCGATCACGGTGACCGCCCTGGCGCCGCTCGAGGTCGCGCTGGAAGGCGGGCTGTTCGGCGGCTGAGCGCAACAGTTCCGCATCCCCCGGACTGGCCTGCTTCCGGCGACGGAGCAGGCCTTTTTCTTGTCCCGGCGACCACGCGTCCCGAGGCCCCGACGCGCGCGATACCTCCAATCCGAACAATGGATTTCTCGGGCTTGGCGGCGGGTGGTCTGCTGGCGGGGAGAACGAGGACCAGCGGGGAGGGCGGCAGGGCGCGGGAGCGCCGCGCCCGGAGCCGTTCACGGAGTAGGGCATGGCGATTCTGGGTGTCGAGAGCGCGATCTTCGGCGTGGACGATCTGGAGCTCTGTACGCGGTTCTGGACCGATTTCGGCCTGACGCCGGTGTCGCTGAGCCAGGACCAGAGCGTGTTCGAGGTGGCCAGCGGCTCGAAGATCGTGGTCCGCCGCCGCGGCGATCCGCGCTCGCCGGCGACCTATGCCGGCAAGGTCGGCATGCAGGAGACCATCTGGGGCGTCGATACCCAGGAGTCCTTCGACGCCCTGGTCGCCGACCTGTCGCGCGACCGCGAGATCAGCTTCGACGCCGACGGCGCGGCCCACCTCTTCTGCGACGACGGCATGCCGATCGGCCTGAAGGTCTGGAACAAGCGCCAGGTCGTCTCGCAGCCCGACCCGGTCAACGCGCCGGGGAACATCCAGCGCCTCAATCTGCACCGCAAATGGCGCCGGCGCTGCCTGCCCAAGACCATCAACCACGTGGTCTTCTTCGTGCACGACTACGTCGCCAGCCTGGAGTTCTTCATCGAGCGGCTGGGCTTTCGCTACACCGACCACTCGCGCGGGGCCGGGGCCTTCGCCCGCGCCGACGGGACCCACGAGCACCACAGCATCTTCTTCGTCTCGACGGCCCTGCCGGTGGCCCCCGACGATCCTGGCTTCATGCACATCGCCTTCGGCATCGAGGACATCGACGAGCTGATGCTGGGCGTCAACCAGATGCAGCAGAAGGGCTGGACCAACACCAGCCAGAACAGTTCCGGCGGCCTGTCGCGCCACCGCATCTCGTCGGCCATCTACTACTATTTCGACAATCCCGGCGGCGGCGAGGCCGAGTACCACGTCGACACCGATTACCTAGACGACAACTGGGTTCCGCGCGTCTGGGACTGGAAGTTCGGCTCGCTGCTGTGGGCCACCCGCACCCCCAGCTTCTGGGAGGGCGAGGTCGCCTGGGACATGCAGTTCGACCCCGACCGTCGATCGCTCGAGCCGTTCAGGCGCAGTGCGGACGGCGGCGACAAAAACGGAAATCTTCCGGACAAGCTCGACACGCTAACTGAGGAAGACGAGCACGCGATCTAACGACGTGCCGGCCAGAAGAACGACATAGCGAGGGAATTCCAGTTGACCACGTCTTCCGCCCCAGCCGCCCGGCGGGCCGGGCCCGTACAGGGCCTCAGCCTGCTGCTGCCCGTGACGCTTTCGGTGATGGGGGCGCTCCTGGTGGCGCCGATCATCCCGCAGCTGATGCAGGCCTTCGCCCATGTGCCGGGCATCGAGTTCCTGGCCCCGATGGTGGTCACCATGCCCTCGCTGTGCATCGCCCTGTTCTCGCCGCTGGCGGGGATGCTGGGCGACTCGGTGGGCCGCCGGCGGCTGCTGATCTGGTCGATGGCGATCTACGCCGCCTTCGGCGTCGCGCCGTTCTTCCTGCGCGACCTCTGGGCGATCCTGGCCACCCGCGTGGTGGTGGGGATCATGGAGGCCGTGGTCATGACCCTGTCGACCACCCTGATCGCCGACCTCTTTCGCGGCGAGACCCGCGACCGCTGGCTGGCCGCCCAGGCGGGCACGGCCTCGGTGTCGGCGGTGCTGTTCCTGATGATCGGCGGCGCGGCCGGCCGCTTCGGCTGGCACGGGCCGTTCCTGGTCTATCTGTTCCCGCTGGTGCTGATGGTCGGCGTGATCGCCTTCACCTGGGAGCCCTCGCAGCAGGAGGCCGCCGGCGAAGGGGAGGGCGAGGAGGCCCGGCGCCCGTCGCTCAGCTGGGCGGGCTTCCCGTGGAAGTTCATGCTCGGCGTCTGCGCCGTCACCCTGTTCGCCGCCACCATGTTCTACACCGTGCAGATCCAGCTCAGCACGGCGCTCTTCGCGCTGGGCGTGAAGGATCCGGCCCGCATCGGCCTGCTGACCGCCATCGCCAGCCTGGCCGTGCCGCTGGGCACCCTGTCGTTCTGGATCCTGTCGCCGCGCCTGCCGCTGCGGGGCCTGATGCTGCTGGAGTTCGCCCTGCTGGGCGTCGGCTTCATCCTGATGTCGCACGCCACCAACGAGACCACGTTCGTCGCCGCCTCGGCCCTCAACCAGATCGGCGGCGGCATGATCCTGCCGACCATGCTGACCTGGGCCACGCGAGGCCTTCCGTTCGCTGTGCGAGCGCGCGGCATGGGCGTGTGGCAATCGACCTTCGCCCTGGGGCAGTTTGTCTGCGGCCTCCTCGTGCCGCTGATCGGCAAGTCGGTGGGCGGCATCCTGCCGACCTTCCAGGTGATCGGGGCGGCCAGTCTCGTCGCCGCCGTCCTGACCCTGGTCGCCATGCTGGCCGTCAAGGGCGGCAAGCCGCAATCGATCGCTCGGGTTAGCCTCTGATGAGCCAGTTCAAGTACGGGTTCCACCATGGCGGGGTCAGCGTCCCCGACCTCGACGCCGCGATCGACTGGTACGACCGCATCCTCGGCTTCAAGCTGGAGCGGAAGTTCCCGATCCCGACCATCCCGGCCCAGGTGGCGATGATCGCCAATGGCGACCTGCGGATCGAACTCTTCGAGGTGCCGGGCGCCGCGCCCCTGCCCGAGGAGCGCCGCATCCCCGACCGCGACGTCCACACCCACGGCAACAAGCACGTGGCCTTCGTCGCCCAGGACGTGATGGCCCTGTCCGAGGAGCTGAAGCGGCGCGGGGCCGACATCGTCTGGGTCAAGGTCATGCCGCACGGCTCGGCCTGCTTCATCCGCGACCTGGCGGGCAACCTGATCGAGTTCGTGGACGGGCCGATCCCGCAAGGCGAGGCCGGCAGCCTCTAGACCGTCGCCTACCGTTGGTTTCGACGCCCGCCGGCCCCGCAGGGCTCGGCGGGCGTCGGCGCGTTCGCCCGCGCGCGACGCTCATCCGCCGCGCCGATGGCGACTATCCGAAGCAACGTTTTGTCGCCGAACGCCGTGCGACGTAGCCTTTGCTGACAAAGGGATCGGCCGTTTCGCACCGCGCGTCAGACGCGGGCGTCGGCCGCCAGGAAACGAGGGGAATGCAGATGCGAGTCAGCTTGCTGACGTCGGTCGCCATGCTCGCCGCGCTGAGCGCCGGCGCGGCCATGGCTCAGGACCAGAAGTCCGCCGACACGGTGGAATTGGGCGAGGTGGTCGTCACCGCCCAGCACAAGAACGAGACCATCCAGAAGGCGGCGCTGAACGTCACAGCGCTCGGGGCCGAGCAGCTGGAGCGCGCCTCCGTCGTCCAGGCCCAGGACCTCAACCGCGTGGCCCCCGGCATCCAGATCAGCCAGGGCGGCCCCTCGACCCAGATCTACATCCGCGGGGCCGGCACCTACGGCACCAACATGTACGCCGACCCGGCCGTGGCCTTCAACGTGGACGGCGTCTACATCGGCCGCCTGCCGGCCACCGAGGGGGTGTTCTACGACCTGGAGCGGGTAGAGGTGCTGAAAGGCCCGCAAGGCACCCTCTACGGCCGCAACGCCACCGGCGGCGCCGTCAACATCATCACCGCCAAGCCGAAGTTCGACTTCGGGGCCGGCGGCTCGCTCGAGGTCGGCGACTACAACCTGCGCCGCGCCGACGCCTATCTGAACGTGCCGGTCAGCGACACCTTCGCCCTGCGCATCGCCGGTCAGAGCGTGCGCCGCGACGGCTACCTGTCGGATGGCTACGACGACGCCAATGTCGATGCGGTCCGCGTGAAGGGCCTGTGGGCGCCGACCGACGACGTCTCGCTGCTGCTGGGCGCCAGCTACGCCCAGATCGGCGGCAAGGGGCCGGGCGCCGTGCCCGTGCCGCTGGTCGATCCCGACAATCCCTGGACCGGCCCCAGCACGGCGGCGGCCAACGCCTACCTGCTGTCCAACACCGGCCCGCCCTCGGCCCTGATCGCCTCGATCGGCTCTGACGGCTATGTGAACAACAAGTTCTACGCCTTCGGCGGCGAGCTGAACTGGCGTCTGGGCTTCGCCGACCTGACGGTGATCGCCAACCAGACCCGCCAGGACGCCGACTACGTCACCTATCGCCCCGGCTTCTACTTCTCGCCCAACGACCACCAGATCCAGCGCTCGCTGGAAGCCCGGCTGTCGGGCGAGGCGGGCAAGCTGAAGTGGGTGACCGGTCTCTACGCCTACAAGGAAGACCAGCGCACCGACTTTACGGTCAACCAGGGCGCCTTCAACAAGAACCGCGTCGTGCTCGACAGCCTGACTAACGCCTCCTACGCCGCCTTCGGCCAAGGGACCTACAGCGTCACCGACGCCTTCCGCCTGACCGCCGGCCTGCGCTACACGCAAGAGACCAAGACCCAGCACGGCACGCTGGCGGTGGGCGGGGTGTCCAGCTCCAGCGTCGCCAATTCCACCTACTGCTCGGCGACCAACCAGGGCACGTTCTCGACGACCTATGTCTACGAGGGCGACACCACGGCGACCGACACCTGCATCTTCCCGGTGGCCGGCGACAAGACCTGGCGCTCGACCGACTGGAAGCTGGGCTTCGAATACGATGTCGCCAGGGACTCGCTGCTCTACGGCTCGGTCAGCACGGCCACCAAGGCCGGCGGCTTCTGGGCCGCCCTGGCGCCCAACACCTACGAGCCCGAGAAGCTGACGGCCTACGCCCTGGGCTCCAAGAACCGGTTCCTGGATCGCCGCCTGCAGGTCAACGCCGAGGTCTTCTACTGGGACTACAAGGACCACCAGGAAAGCCACCTGGGCCCGATCGTCAATCCGCCCGCCGGTTTCACCAACATCACCGAGAACTCCGGCAAGGCCGAGATCTACGGCGTCGATCTGGACACCCAGTTCAAGCTGACCGCT
Source organism: Caulobacter sp. GW821-FHT09B11 (assembly GCF_059418205.1). Taxonomy (NCBI): domain Bacteria; kingdom Pseudomonadati; phylum Pseudomonadota; class Alphaproteobacteria; order Caulobacterales; family Caulobacteraceae; genus Caulobacter; species Caulobacter sp. GW821-FHT09B11. The sequence goes on from NZ_JBWKPK010000012.1 coordinate 15,350, forward strand.
CGCGACCTGCTGACTGCCAACGTCCAGTACCTGCACGCGACCTATAAGGAGTTCAGCTACACCCGCTCGGCCTCGCTGCCGGCGGCGATCACCAGCTGCGCCACCACCACCCAGACCTCGGGCGACTACACGCTGGACTGTTCGGGCAAGCGCATGCCGCGCACGCCCGAATGGCTGGTCAACCTGGGCTACGAGCACCGCTTCGACCTGCCCAACGGCGGCTCGATCACGCCCTCGGCCCACACCACCTGGTCGGCGGCCTACTGGCTGGCGATCGACTACGTGCCCAACGAGCGCCAGCCGTCCTACTGGATGCACGACCTCGACGTCACCTACGCCGCGCCCGGCGGCAAGTGGTCGCTGGCCGCCTACGTCCACAACGTCGGCAACGAGGCCGTCTTCACCGACGCCTACCTCCAGCCCTTCACCACGGGAATTTCCTACAGCGTCCTGCGCGCCCCGCGCACCTGGGGCGTGCGGCTGTCGGCCAAGTACTGATCGCTCTCGATCGAACTTGCGGGGCGCGTCGCGTGGGGGCGGCGCGTCCCTTTTTCTTTGGCGCGGCAGCTATCGGCGCCGCCGATGGCGGCCATGGGCACAAGCGCTTTTTCCGTTTCCGCGCGCCCCCTTAAGACCGCTGGACCCCACCAGGAGATCCTCAGGATGTTCGAGTACTTCCCCGGCAACTACGTCTGGAACCTGTCGGTCTGCATCGCCCTGGAGTCCGGCGGCCAGGTGGGCGAGGTCGACGCCATGTGCCGTCCCATCCGCGAGGCGGCCACGCGCGGCGAGGACGCCGGTACGGTCGAGTTCATGGAAAGCTGGGCGGCGATGGCCGACACCCTATGGGACCTGGCGCACGAGGACCTGGCGGCCGGCCGCCGGCTGTCTGCGGGTCCCAAACTGCTGCGCGCGGCCCTCTACTACTTCACCGCCGAGCGCATGCAGAGCCGCGGCTCGGTGCGCCGCGTCGCCACCTACGCCCGCGCGCTGGAAGCCTTTTCGCTGGGCTGCGAGCACGGTCGGCAGAACTGTCGCCGGGTCGAGATCCCCTACGAGGGCGGCGTCATCGCGGGGCTGTTCGTCCAGGCGCAAGGCGTCGACGGCCCCGCGCCGTGCCTGGTGCAGGTCAACGGCCTCGACAGCGTCAAGGAGCTCCTGTTCCTCAACCGCGAGCCCGACGCCCTGGCCGCGCGCGGCGTCTCCTCGCTGATCATCGACCAGCCGGGCACGGGCGAGGCCCTGCGCCTGCACGACCTGAAGGCCGTGTTCGACACCGAGCGCTGGGCCTCCAGGGTGGTCGACTGGCTGGAGACGGTTCCCGAGGTCGACCCCAAGCGGATCGGCATGCACGGCGTCTCGCTCGGCGGCTACTACGCCCCGCGCGCGGTGGCCTTCGAGCCCAGGTTCGCGCTGGGCGTCGTCTGGGGCGCCAATCACAATTGGGGCGAGATGCAGAAGCGCCGCCTGGCCCGCGAGGGCGACATGCCCGTGCCGCACTACTGGGAGCACGTGCGCTGGGTCTGGGGCGGCGAGACGATCGACGACTTCATGGCCATCGCCGAGAAGGTCACCCTGAACGGGGTGATGGAGAAGATCGCCGTGCCGTTCCTCGTCACCCACGGCGAGAACGACCGCCAGATCCCGCTGGACTACGCCCACCAGAGCTACGACCAACTGACCGCCAGCCCCAAGCGCGAGCTGAAGATCTTCGGCGCCCGCGAACAGGGCGTCGAGCACTCCAGCCTCGACAACGTCGCCAACGCCCGCGACTGGATCGCCGACTGGGTGGCCGAGACGTTCGGGGGGATGAAGTAGAGCGCTTCGCGCCCCCCTCCGGCCCTCCGGGCCACCTCCCCCAGAGGGGGAGGATCTACGCCGCGAAGATGCTCCCCCTCTGGGGGAGCTGTCGCGGAGCGACTGAGGGGGCGCCGTAGGCGCTACTCCCCCATCTCATCAAACCTCGCCCGCGCCGCGCGGATCGCCGCGTTGTGGGCGCGCACCCAGTCCATCAGCCGCTCGACCTCGGCCAGCAGCCCTTCGCCCAGCGGCGTGATCGCGTAGTCCACGCGGGGCGGCACGGTCGGGGTGATGGTGCGGCCGATCAGGCCGTCGCGTTCCAGGCTGCGCAGGCGCAGGGTCAGCATGCGCTGAGAGATCGCCCCCTCCCACGACAGCACGCCCACCAGCCGCCGCAGCGTCGCGTGGCGGAAGGTCCCGCCGCGCAGGATCAGCAGCAGCAGCAGGCTCCAGCGGTCGCCGACCCGGGCGAACACCTCGCGCATGGGATCGCTGCGGTCGCCGCCGTTGCGGGCCTGGTCGGCCGCCAGCTCGGCCAGCGGCCGGATCGCCTGGGCCAGGGCCTCGCCCTTGAAATCGACCTTCAGGATACGGCCGATCTCGGCCTGGACGGCGTCCAGGGCGCGCGGCGGCTGTTGGGCGTCCATGCGGCGAATCCTCCCGAGGATGGGAACAATAATGTGCCGTCTTACGGCGAAAAACGCCTCGCCCTATCCCTCCTTCGACGCTCGCGCAGACGGGCTCGATCAGAGGAGGAGGCAAGCCTTGGGCTCCCTTGCGGACAAGACCGCCATCATCACCGGCGCGGGCGGCGGCATCGGCCTGGCCACCGCGCTGCTGCTGGCCGAGCGCGGCGCGCGCGTCGCCGTCGCCGACCTGCGGCTCGCGGCAGCCGAGGCCACCGCTCAGGCCGTGCGCGAGGCCGGCGGCGAGGCGATCGCCTTCCAGGCCGACCTGGGCGTCGAGGCCGACGGGATCGCCCTGGTCGAGGGCGCGCTGGCCGCCTTCGGCCGCATCGACATCCTGCACAACAACGCCGCCGACCTGGCCCCCGAGATGAGCCCCGGCTTCGACGGCGACGTCGAGACGACCTCTACCGAGGTCTGGACGCGAGCGCTGCTGGTCAACGTCCGCGGCACGGCCCTGATGTGCAAGGCCGTGATCCCGCACATGGTCGCGGCCGGCGGCGGGTCGATCGTCAACACCGCCTCGAACCTTGGCCTGCAGGGCAACATCGTCCAGGTCGCCTACGGGGCCTCCAAGGCCGCCGTGCTGCAGCTGACCCGCTCGATCGCGGCCTCACACGGCCGCAGGGGCATCCGCTGCAACGCCGTCTCGCCGGGCCTGACCCTGACGCCGGCCGTGGCCGCCCACATCCCCGACAGCCACCGCCAGGCCGTCGCGGCCGAGACCCTGACCCCGTACCTGGGCGAGGCGCGCGACATCGCCGCCGCCGTCGCCTTCCTGGCCTCCGACGAGGCCCGCTACGTCACCGGCCACAACCTCGTCGTCGACGGCGGCACGGCCATCCACGTGCCCGGCTTCGAACGCCTCCAGAGCCTCTGGGCCTAAGGAACCATCACATGAGCAAGACTTACGACGTCGTCGTCATGGGCGCGGGCCACAACGGCCTGACGACCGCCGCCTACCTGGCCAAGGCCGGCAAGAAGGTGCTGATCCTCGAACGCCAGCCGTTCCCCGGCGGCGGGGTGGTGACGCGGGAGATCAATTCGCCCGGCTACCGCCACGACCTGCACTCGTCTTGCCACATCATGATCCAGGGCAACCCTCTGCTGACCAACGACGAGCTGGGCCTCTTCAGCAAGTTCGGCCTCAAGTACAACTACTCGGACGTGCCCTACGCCAGCATCTTCCACGACCAGGAGACGCTGATCACCTACAAGGACCTGGATCGGTCCTGCCAGCAGATCGCCCGCTATTCCGAGAAGGACGCCGAGACCTACCGCGCCTTCGCCCTGCGCAGCATGCAGATGCTGCCCATGTTCGTGTCGGGGCTGTACGCCCCGCCGTTCCCGATGGGCGCCTTCATCGCCATGCTCGACCAGAGCGAGGAAGGCCGCGAGATGCTCGACGCCATGAGCCGCAGTTCGCTCGACATCATCGACAACGCCTTCGAGAACGACCGGGTCAAGATCCACCTCTTGAAGCTGGTGACCGAGAACCTGCAGCTGCCCGACGAGCTGGGCACCGGCATGGGCATCTACCTGATGCCCGGCATCATCCACACCTACGGCGTCTCCCAGCCGGTGGGCGGCAGCGGCGGCCTGACCGACGCGCTGGTGCGCTGCCTGGAGCACTACGGCGCCGAGATCCGTTGCGAGGCCGAGGTCTCGCGCGTCATCGTCTCGGACGGCAAGGCGACGGGCCTGGAGCTGTCGGACGGCGAGCAGGTCTTCGCCAAGGACGGCGTCATCGGCGCCATCCACCCGCATCGCCTGCGCCAGTTCGTCGAAGGCGTGGCCGAACCGGTGCTCAAGCGCGCCGAGCGGGTCAACACCTCGACCTTCAGCCTGTTCGTCAGCCACTACGACCTGAAGAAGCAGTCGACCCTCTACGCCGGCCCTGAAGTGCAGACGGCGACCATGCTGGAGTACTTCACCTTCGATCGGCTGGACGACCTGCTCGACGACTTCGACGCCCTGCGCCGCCGTCGCCTGCCGGCCCGGCCGCTGACCGGCGGGGGCGACGAGACCCACGCCGACCCCAGCCGCGCCCCGCCCGGCGGCGGCATCTGGCACGCCATCACCATGTCGCCGTACGACCTGGCCGACGGCGGTCCCTCGCGCTGGGACGAGATCAAGGACGAGGTGGCGGCCAAGAACCTCGGCTTCTACCAGAAGTTCACGCCCAGCCTGACGGCCGACAACATCATCGCCGCCACCCACTGGTCGCCGCTCGACATGGAGCGCAGCTCGCCCAACAGCTTCGTCAACGGCGACATGCACGGCGCCGCGCCCTTCATGTACCAGACGGTCGCTCACCGCCCGACGCCGGATCTGGGCAACTACACTGTCCCGGGCGTCGACCGGCTCTATCTGGTCGGGCCGTTCCAGCATCCGGGCGGCGGCGTCTACGGCGCGGGCCGGGCCACGGCGATCAAGATGTTCGACGACCTCGCCATCGACTTCGACAAGACCGTGAGCCGGTGAGCGCCATGAAGATCTACGACTCGACCAACAAGGAGCTGATGGCCGTCTCTTCGATCGCCCGCGACGGCGACGACCTGGTCATCAAGGGCAAGATCTTCGGCGCCATGCCGATGACCGCCAAGCTTAGGCCGGAAGAGGCGAGGGCGGCGCTGAAGCTGCTCGACGCCAGGACGGTGCTGTTCCTGCTGACCCTGCTGTTTCGCAAGACCGGCAAGGCCTGAGACGGGTGACGGGGAGGGCCTCGGCTCTCTCCGAAACCGCTGTTACCCGACTGAAACATACACCGCCTGCGCCGATGGCTGGTACCCCTCCAATCGCTTTGACCTTAAGGGTCTCCAGCCCCCAGCCTCCCTGCCAACGCCGCGCTCGAAGACGGCGTCATGCATAGAGGGAGGGACTTAGATGAAAGTCGCTTTGCGGGCCGGCGCGGCCCTAGGCGTTCTGCTCGCGGCCGCCGGCGCGGCCCATGCCCAGGAGGCCGCCAAGGCTCCGGCGGAGGCCGACGGGACCCAGCTGACCGAGGTCGTGGTCACCGCCGAAAAGCGCGAGACGACCCTGCAGAAGACGCCGCTGGCCGTCAGCGCCATCAGCGGCGAGGCCCTCCAGAAGCAGGGCGTGACCGGCATCAAGGACGCCATCGCCCTGATCCCCAGCGTCCAGATCCAGCAGGCCAACACCGGCGCCAGCTTCTACATCCGCGGCATCGGCGCGCGCGGCGCGCTGGACCTGCCGACCTCGCCGGTGACCGTCAGCTATGACGGCGTCGTCCAGCAGCGCAACGAACTGACCGGCGTGGCCATGGCCGACATCGAGCGAGTGGAAGTGCTGCGCGGTCCGCAGGGCACGCTCTACGGCCGCAACGCCAACGCCGGCGCGGTCAACGTGCTCTACCGCAACCCGGTGCTGGGCGAGTTCTCCGGCGGCGCCAGCCTCCAGGTCGGCAACTACGACGCCCTGCGCACCGAAGGCGTGATCAACCTGCCGCTCGGCGACAAGGTCGCCCTGCGCGTGGTCGGCGGGAGCAATTCCCACGACGGCTACCTGTCCAACGGCCTCAACGACGCCGACGAGAAGTTCGCCCGCGCCAAGCTGCTGATCGCGGCGAGCGACGACCTGCGCTTCATCCTGTCGGCCGAGCGCCAGCAGGCCGGCGGCCAGGGCTCGGGCAACGTGCTGCTGCCGACCAGCAGCCGCAGCGACCCGTGGACCGCCCCGTCCTACGGCAGCCTCTACACCATCCCGGCCGGCGCCGCCGTCTACTGCAATCCCAATTGCGACGCCGACTACAGCATGAAGAACACCACCCTGCGGGCTCAGGCCGACTGGGACCTGTCGTGGGCGCGGCTGACGGCGATCCTCGGCCACCAGGACTTCGAGCGCACCTATCTCCAACCGTTCTCGGGCACCTGGGAGAAGGACACCCTGCCGGCCAAGCAGGACAGCGCCGAGATCCGCCTGGCCTCGCCGGCGACCTCGCCGATCTCGTGGGTGCTGGGCGCCTTCTACCTGAAGTACGACGGCTCGGGTCAGTTCAGGATCAACTACACCTTCGACGAAGTCCGCTCGTTCGACCGCAACGTCAGCAAGACCTCGGCCGCCTTCGGCCAGGTGATCGCGCCGCTGAGCGAACGCCTGCGCCTGACCGGCGGCCTGCGCTACACCAAGGACGAGGTGGACGCCCTCAACAGCAGCGGGACCCAGGCGTCCTACGCCGCCGGAAGCCTGACCTCGGCGGGCGCGGTGGCCAACAGCTACAGCAAGCTGACCTGGAAGGCCGGCGCCGAGTTCGACCTGGCGGCCCGGTCGCTGGTCTACGGATCGGTCTCGACCGGCATCAAGGGCGGCGGCGTGAACGCCAGCGGCATCACCTACGGCCCCGAGGAGATCACCGCCTACGAGCTGGGCAGCAAGAACCGCTTCCTCGACAACCGCCTGCAGGTGAACGCGGCCGCCTACTACTACGACTATACCGGCTATCAGCTATCCTATTACTACTATGTCGGCCTCGTCCCGACCTTCCTGACGGCCAACGTGCCGGGCAAGACCAAGGTCTACGGCGTCGAGCTGGAAGGCAGCTACCTGCTGACCGGCGCCGACCGCTTCGACGGCAGCGTCTCGTGGCAGGAAAGCAGCTTCGGCAACGCCTCGGTCGCGACCTCGTGCTCGGGTACGACCTGCACCATGACCGACCTGACCGGCCGGCCCCTGCCGCGCACCCCGCGCTGGACGGTGACGGGCGCCTACGAGCACCGCTTCGACCTGGCCAGCGGGGCGGCGATCACCGCCCACCTCGACGCCCAGTGGAAGTCGAGCTACTTCGTCGACCTGCTGCGCTTCAACAACTCGCTGGCCAAGTCCTACACCCTGGCCAACGCCCGGATCACCTATGACGAGCCGGACGGCAGGTGGTCGATCGGGGCCTATGTCAACAACATCGGCGACAAGGCCGTGCTGGAGCAGGCCAACACCGCCGGTCCGGTCAACGTCTACGGCGTGATCGGCAACCCGCGAACCTACGGGTTGGTCCTGACCGCAAAGTTCTGAAGGGAAGGGCGGCCCGGGTTCCGGGCCGCCCGACCTCTTCCGATCAGTAGCCCGCCGTGAACCGCGCCCGCACGTGGCGCGGCGTTTCCAGTTCGTCGACCAGGGCCAGGGCGTAGTCCTCGAACGAGATCGCGCTGGTCCCATCGGCGTCGAAGATCAGGTCGTCCGCGCCCAGCCGGAACTTGCCGGTGCGCTCGCCGGGCGTGAACATCCGCGACGGGCTGAAGAAGGTCCAGTCCAGGTCGCCGGCCCGCAACTGCTCCAGGAAAGCCGCGCCGGCCCGGGCCTCGGGTTTGACGTGCTCGGGGAAGCCCGGCCCGTCCACCTCGCGCACGCCGGGCGAGACCCACAGGCTGCCCGCGCCGCCGACCACCACATAGCGCTTCACCCCGGCCCGCCGAACGGCCTCGATCAGTCCGGCTGTATCGACCGAGGTGAACTTCAGGGCGCTGACCACGGCGTCCGACCCGCGCAGGGCCTGAACGGTCGCGTCGACGTCGGCGGCGTCCAGCGCCTGGGCGGTCACGCCGGGCAGCGTCGGGGTCTTTTCCGGATGGCGCGACAGCGCCGCGACCGCGTGCCCCCGGTCGGAAAGCTCCTTCAGGATCCTCGATCCCGCCGCGCCCGTGGCGCCCAGCAAGGCGACCTTCATGGTTTCGTCTCCCTCGTTTTGATGAACCGCCAGCCTAGCCGCGGCCCCTTGCTCGCCGCGCATCGCTTTCCTGGCCGCCAGCTATCGGATCAGGCGATTTGACCCTTCGCCGTGCGCAGCCTTTCAAGGAGGCGAGGAGAACCGGCCGCAGCGCCGGAGGGAGGGACGATGCCGAGGATCACCTTCATCGACGCGCGGGGCGTGCGGCGCGAGATCGATGCCCGTGTGGGCGCTTCGCTGATGGAAGCGGCCGTGCGCGCCAACGTACCCGACATCCTGGCCGAGTGCGGGGGCGCGTTGTCCTGCGGCACTTGCCACATCTATCTCGACCTCGCCGGCTTCGCCCTGGTCGGCGCGCCCGAGGGCGGCGAGGCCGACCTGCTCGACTTCTCGGACCATCGCCGCGAGACCTCGCGCCTGGCCTGCCAGATCATCGTCACCGACGCCCTCGACGGGCTCGTGGCGACCACGCCAGAGAGCCGGTACGGATGACCATGCGAACGCCGCCGCGCCGGGTCGTCACCGGTCATGACGCCCTGGGACGCTCGGTGATTCAGCAGGACGCCGGGCCCGCCCTGACCCGCCGCATCGGCGCGGACGGGCCGGTGTTCCACGAGATCTGGCGCACCGAGGATCCGGCCTGGGGCGCGGCCTTCCGCGAGCCGACCCCGGAGGATCGCCTGACCCTGGCGCCGCCGACCCGCGGCACGCGCATCCGGATCATGGACATCCCGCCCGAGACGCAAGCGATGACCCTCGAGGCCGCCCAGGCCCAGTTCGCGCAGATCGGCGGCGCCCACGCCCTGACCGCGCTCGACCCGGCCGCGCCGCATCCGCTGATGCACCGCACCCGCTCGATCGACTACGCCCTGGTGCTGGAGGGCGAGCTGGTGCTGATCCTCGATCGCGAGGAGACCGTGCTGAGGGCGGGCGACGTCGTCGTCCAGCGCGGCACGAACCACGCCTGGTCTAATAGGGGGAGCGGCCCGTGCCGCGTCGCCTTCGTGCTGGTCGACCAGGCCGACAGCGAGGAGCTCCAATGACCGCCGATGCTTCCAACCAGGTCCTGCAGGGGCTGTTCGGCCTGTCCGGCAAGACGGCCCTGATCACCGGCTCGACCCGTGGCATAGGCCTGGCCATGGCGCGCCTCTTCGCCCAGGCCGGGGCGCGGGTCGTGATCTCCAGCGAGAGCGCCGACGACTGCGCGGCGGCCAAGGCGGAACTGGCGGGCGAGGGGCTGACGCTCGAGGCCGTGGCTTGCGACGTCGCCGATCCCGGGCAATTGGCGGCGCTCGTCACCGAAGCCGAGGCCCGCTGCGGGCCGATCGACGTGCTGGTCTGCAACGCCGGCGTCTCGCTGTACGCCGGCTCGCTGACGGAGGCGCCCGAGGCCGTCTACGACACGATGTTCGACATCAACCTGCGTCACGCCGTGCGGCTTTGCGCGCTGGTCGCCCCGGTCATGGCCGCGCGGGGCGGGGGCTCGATCGTGCTGACCTCGTCGATCGCCGGCCTGCGCGGCAACCGCGCGCTCGGCCTCTACGGCCTGACCAAGGCCGCGCTGATGCAGCTGGCCCGCAACCTCGCCGTCGAGTTCGGGCCGGCCGGCGTGCGCTGCAACGCCCTGGCGCCGGGCCTGACCGCCACCAGCTGGGCCTCGGCCATCCTGTCCAGCCCGCAGGCGGCGGAAAAGCGACTGGCCGCCACGCCGCTGCGCCGCGTCGCCGATCCGGCCGAGATCGCCGCGGCGGCGCTGTTCCTGGCCAGCCCGGCCTCCAGCTTCGTGACCGGCCAGGTGCTGGTCGCCGACGGCGGCACGGTGATTTCCGACGGCGGCTAGGACGCCTGGGCAAGAACGATAGACGAGGGGAGGCCGTGTGAAGAAGCCGTTGGTCGCGCGCCTGCGCACCTATCACCGCTGGATCGCCGCCGGCGCCATGCTGGTCCTGGCCTGGATCGCGGTCACGGGCCTGGCCCTGATGCTCGACCTGTTGACCGAGCCGCATTTCCCCGCGCCGCCGCCGCAGGCCGAACTGCCGCTGGAAGCCATGGTCGCCCTGGCCGCCGACGGGGCGCGCCAGGCAGCCGCCGCGACCGCGTCGCCCACCGAGGTCGTCGTCAAGGTCGGCCAGGTCGAGGGCGCGCCGCGCCTGCTGGCGGCGCAGGCCTCGAAGGGGGCGGAGACCACCCGCGTCGTCGCCGAACCGCCTAGGCGTGCGCCCGCCGCCTATCTGCATTTCCGCATCAAGCTGCACGTGCTGCTGGAGCGGCTGCACCGGGGGAACATTCTAGGCCTGCCTGGCCAGTTTCTCAGCATGCTCGGAGGTCTCAGTTTCCTGTTCCTGACGCTCAGCGGCGTCTGGATGTACATCGACCTGCTGCTCAAGCGCCGGCGCCTGGGGCGGCCCGGCCTGTTCTGGAAGGCGTGACCGCCATGCTCGGCAAGACGATCCACCGCTGGGTCGGCACGGGGGCGATGGTCTTCGTGGCCTATCTCGTCGCCACCGGTTCGATCATCGCCGTAAACGAGTTCGCCGATCCGGCCGTGTTCGGCGCCGGAGGTGGGCAGGGCGGCGCGGTCCGCAGCGATGCGCAGCGCGCCGCCGACCGTCCGATCCCGTCGTCGGAGAACCTCGGCCGCATGACCGCCACGGCCCTGCGCGCCGCCGCCGACCTGCTGCCCGACGCCCCGCTGACCGGCGCGGAGATCCGCCTCTACGAACGCGACGGCAAGGCCTTGGCCGACGTCGCCCTGGGATCGGGCCGGCACGCCGAGCGGATCACGATCGACGCCGTCAGCGGCGCCAGGGTGAGGGGCGCGGCCGAGGCCCAGGCGGCCGCCCGGTTCAACACCCTGTTGCAACGCTTCCACTCCGGCGCGATCGGCGGCCTGGCGGGCAAGCTGCTGATCCTGGCGACCGGGCTTTCGCTGCTGACCCTCTGCGTCACCGGGATCTGGCTCTATCTCGACATGGCCCGTCGACGCTGGGCCATGGGGCGCAGGGACGTCTTCTGGGGCTAGGCGGCCGGACCGCCGCCCAGCGCCCGCACCAGATCGACCGAGGCCTGCAAGCGCCGGGTCTCCAGCACCAGGGCCGAACGCTCGGCCTGCAAGGCTGCGGTCTGGGCGGTGACGACCTCCAGATAGTTGGCCGCGCCTTGGCGGTAGCGGATCATGGCTAGCTCTTCGGTGCGCTTGGCCGAAGCCATGGCGTCGTCCTGGTCCTTGGCTTCGTCGGCCAGGCGGTTGGACAGGGCCATCTGGTCCTCGACGTTGCGGAACGCCGCCAGCACCACGGCGCGATAATTTTCGGCGGTCTGGGCGTGGGCGGCCCTGGCGGCCTCGACCCCGGCCTTGCGCTTGCCGGCGTCGAAGATCGAGCCCGCCAGCTGCGGCGCCAGCAGCCAGACGGCGTTGGGCGCGCTGAAGAGGTCCACCCCGCCGTCCGACTGCCAGCCGGCCTGACCGGCGATGGTCAGGGTCGGGAAGCGCGCGGCCTGGGCGACGCCGATCTGGGCGTTGGCGGCGGCGGCGCGGCGCTCCGCGGCGGCGATGTCGGGCCGGCGCTGCAACAGCACCGACGGCACGCCGACCGGCGTCCTGGGCACGCTCAGCGACGCCTGGACCGGCGGCAGGTCGAAGCTCGAGGCGGTCTCGCCGACCAGGGTGGCGATGGCGTGTTCGTAGAGCGCCCGCTGGGCTGCCACGTCGCTGAGCTGGGCCTTGGCGGTCGACAGCTGGTTCTTCGCCCGGCTGACGTCGAGACCGGTCGCGGCCCCGCCGTCGTGGCGGATCTGGGTCAGGTCCAACGCCTTCTGATAGGCCGCGACGGTGTCGGCCAGCAGACGCGACTGGGCGTCGAGGCCGCGCAGGGCCAGGTAGCTGTCGGCCAGTTCGGCCTGCAGGCTTAGCCGCACCGATTGCAGGTCGGCGGCGCTGGCCTCCGCCTGCGCGCCGCTGGCGGCGACCTGGCTGCGCACCCGGCCCCAGAGATCGATCTCGTAGGACGCGCTGGCGACGGCCTGGCGGGTCGAATATTCGTCCACCCCGCCGTTGCGGAGGGGAGCGTTGTCCGAGCGCCGCTGGCGGCTGGCCAGGGCGCCGCCGTCGATCGACGGGAACAGGCCCGAGCGCGCCTGGCCGACCAGGGCGACGGCCTGGTCGTGCGCCGCCGCAGCCGCCGCGAGGCCGGGATTGGCCTTGGCCGCCCGCGCTTCCAGGTCGTTCAGCACCGGGTCGCCATAGACGGTCCACCAGTCGCCGCGCGGCTGGTCGTCGGCCGGCGCGGCCGGGGTCCATGGGCCGGTCTCCTTGAACGCGACCGGCGCGGCGATGCTCGGCGCGACATAGGTCGTGGCGCCGGCGCAGGCGGCCAGGATCGAGGCCGCCGCCGAGACCAGAAGCAGGGCGCGCGCCTCAGCCCTTCGCATGGGCCGCTCCCTGGGCGGCGCCGGCCACCCGCACGAGATCGCCGTCAGCCAGGGCTTCGGGCGGATTGTCGATGACCCGCTCGCCCGATTGCAGGCCCGCGCCGATCTCGACCTCGGTCCCCAGGTCGCGGACGATGGCGATGGTGCGAACCTTCACGCGGCCGTCGCCGCCGACCACGGCCACCGTCGGGCCGCCGTGCTTGAAGAGGATCGCGGTGGCCGGAATCCGCGTCGTGGTCGCGGCGGCCGGCAGCTTGAACGCCGCCTGGGCGTAGGCGCCGGGCTTCAGCCGGCCGTCGGGATTGTCGATCTGCAGCTCGACCAGCATGGCGCCGTTGCGACCCACCGACTGGGCGTCGTTGACCACTGAGGCGGTGAAGGTCTGGCCCGGATATTCCGGCACGCTCAGTTGCGCGCTCAGGCCGCGATGGACCAGGGCCGAATAGTTCTGCGGCACGCTGACATAGACCCGCATGCGGTGCTGGTCGGCGACGGTGAACAGCGCAGCATCCGCCGAGCCGCCGACCGAGATCAGCTGGCCGATGTCGGTGTTGCGGGCCGTGACCACCCCGTCGAAGGGCGCGGTGATGCGCTTGAACGACTGCTGGGCCAGCAGGCGGGCCAGATCGGCCTGGGCGGCGTTGACCGCCGAGTTGCGGGCGGCCAGGTCGCCGGTCTTCTCGTCGGCTTCCTGGCGCGAGACGGCGTCCTGGGCGACCAGCCCCTCCCAGCGCTTGGCGGTCAGGGCCGACAGGCGCTGGTTGGCCTGGGCGGTGGCCATGTTGGCGCGGGCCTGCAGCACCTGTTGGTCGAGGTCGGGCGTGTCGATCTCGGCCAGCACCTGGCCGGCCTTTACCCGCTGGCCGATGTCGGCGTACCAGCGCTTGAGATAGCCGCTGGTCCGGGCGTGGATCGGGGCGGTGTAGAAGGCCTGCACGTCGCCCGGCAGCACCAGGTCGGCGTGGCCGCCGCCGGCCACCGGGGCCAGGGCGACGGTCGGGATGGCCTGATCGTGGGTCCAGGTCTTCAGCGACTGGTCGGCGTGGACGCGCGCGACGAGGCCCCCGGCCACCACCACGGCGGCCAGGGCAAGGCCGGCGGCGCCGGCCAGCTTCAGCCGACGGGTCGAGATCGCGCCGTGCGAAGGGACGGCTTGTTGATCAGGCATGGGACGATGCTCCGGTGGTCGGTCCGGCGGGAACGGTTTGGTCGGCGGTCTTGCGGCCGTGGACGAGGCGGAAGACCACGGGCACGAACAGCAGGGTGGCGGTGGTCGCGAAGATCAGGCCGCCGATGACGGCCCGGCCCAGCGGCGCGTTCTGCTCGCCGCCTTCGCCCAAACCAAGAGCCATGGGCGCCATGCCGATGATCATGGCCAGAGCCGTCATCAGCACCGGGCGGAAGCGGGTGAAGCCGGCCTCGATGGCGGCGGTCAGGGCGTCGCCCGTGGCCTCCAGCCGCTCGCGGGCGAAGCTGACCACCAGGATCGAGTTGGCCGTCGCCACGCCCATGCACATGATCGCCCCGGTCAGGGCCGGCACCGACAGGGTGGTGCCGGTGGCGAACAGCATCCAGACGATGCCGGCCAGGGCCGCGGGCAGGGCGGTGATGATCACGAACGGGTCCAGCCACGACTGGAAGTTCACGACGATCAGCAGGTAGATCAGCACGATCGCGGCGACGAGCCCGAAGCCCAGGCCCGAGAAGGCGGCGTTCATCGTCACCATCTGGCCGCGCAGGGCCACCGTCGCGCCCTTCGGACGCTCCTTGGCCAGGTCCTTGAGCACCTTGTTGATGTCGGCGGTCACCGCGCCCAGGTCGCGCCCCTGCGGGGTGGCGTAGATGTCGAGCACCGGCTGGATGTCGTAGTGGCTGACCACGGCCGGGGCGCTGTCGCGCTTGATCACGCCCAGGCCCCCCAGCATCTGGGCGTGCTGCGCGGCCGCCGCCGTCCCGGTGATCGGAATGCCGTTCAGGTCCGACAGCGAGCCGGCGCGGTATTCCGGAACCTGGGCGACGATGGGGTAGGACACCCCGTTCTTGGGGTTCAGCCAGAAGGTCGGGGCGACCTGCGAGCTGCCCGCCAGCGAGGCCACGACGCTGTTGGTCACGTCGCGTTCGGTCAGGCTCAGCTGCGCCATGCGCGAGCGGTCGACATCGACCCGCAGCTGCGGCGCGCCTTCCGGCTGGTGCAGGCGCACGTCGGCCAGGCCCCGGATGGTCTTCAGCCGGGCGAGGATCTTGGCGGCGTAGGCGCGGTTGGCCGCGGCGTTGGGGCCGGAGATCTGCAGGTCGATGGGCGAGGGGGCGCCGAAGTTGAGGATCTGGCTGATGATGTCGGCCGGCAGGAACGAGAAGGTCGCGCCGGGGAACTGGCGAGGCAGCTCTTCGCGCAGTTTCTTGACGTAGCCGGCGGTCGGGCCGTGCTCGGCCTTCAGGGCCACGAAGATGTCGCCGTCCTGCGGGCCGATCAGCCCTGAGTTGCTGTAGACCATGTTGATGGCGCTGTTGGGGATGCCGATGTTGTCGACGATCGAGCCCACCTCGTCGGCCGGCACCACCTTGCGGATCGCCTCCTCCACCTGGCCGAACAGCAGCGAGGCGTCGTCCAGGCGCGTGCCGACGGGGGCGCGGACGTGCAGGGTGATCTGGCCCGCGTCCACCGTCGGGAAGAAGTTGCGGCCCAGGAACGGCGTCAGGGCGAACGAGGCCAGGACCACCACCATGAAGCCGATGATGAACACCCGGCCCGAGCCCAGGGCCATGACCAGCAGGTTCTTGTAGCCTTCGCGCAAGCGTCCGAAGGCGGTCTCGAAGTTCCGTTGGAAGCGCACCAGCGGATTGCGCGAGGGCCTGCCGCCGCCGCCGTGCTCGGCCGCGTGCTCGTAGTCCAGGCGCTCGCTGGCGTGGGGCTTCAGCAGGTACATGGCCAGGGTCGGCACCAGGGTGCGCGACAGGATGAACGAGGCGATCATCGCGAAGACCACGGCCTCGGCCATCGGCACGAACAGGAAGCCGGCCACGCCCTTGAGCATGAACATCGGCACGAAGACGATGCAGATGCAGAGCAGGGAGACGAAGGCCGGAACCACGATCTGGGCCGCGCCGTCGAGGATGGCCGTGCGCACGTCCTTGCCGTGCTCCAGGTGCCAGTTGATGTTCTCGATGGTCACCGTGGCGTCGTCGACCAGGATGCCGACGGCCAGAGCCAGGCCCCCCAGGGTCATGATGTTCAGGGTCTGGCCGATGGCCGACAGGGCGGCGATGGCGGCCAGGATGGCCAGCGGGATCGACACGGCGATGATCACGGTCGAGCGCCAGCTGCCCAGGAACAGCAGGATCATCAGGCTGGTCAGGGCCGCGGCGATCACGCCTTCCTTGACCACGCCCTCGATCGCGCCCTTCACGAACAGCGACTGGTCGTTCAGCGGCGTGATCTTGAAGTCGTCGGGCAGGTTTTCCTTCAAGGCCGGCAGGCGGTCCTTGATCCCCTGCACGATGGCCAGGGTCGAGGCCGAGCCGTTCTTCAGGATCGTCGACAGCACCGCCCGCGCGCCGTCCACGTGCACCACGTTGGTCTGCGGGGCCGAGCCGTCGCGCACCTGGCCGACGTCGCGGATGTAGATCGTCGCGCCGTCGACCGTCTTGATCGGCAGGCTGTTCAACTCCTCGATCGTCTCGGCCGCGTCATTGAGGCGGACGTTGTACTGGAAGGCGCCGATCTTGATCGTGCCGGCGGGCAGGATCTGGTTCTGGGCGGCCAGGGCGTTGGAGACGTCCTGCGCCGACAGCCCCTTGGACTGCAGGGCGACCGGATCCAAGTCGATCATGATCTGGCGGACCTTGCCGCCGTACGGATAGGGGATCGCCGCGCCGGGCACGCTGATCAGGTTGGGGCGCACCACGGTCTGCGACAGGTCGAACAGCTTCTGTTCCGACAGGCCCTTGCCCGACTGGGCCAGCTGCAGGATCGGCACGGTGGCGGCGCTGTAGTTGATGATCAGCGGCGGGGTCGTGCCGGCGGGCATCTGCTTGACGGCCGTCTGCGAGATCGAGGTCACCTGGGCGGTGGCCGTGCGGATATCGACGCCGGGCTGGAAGTAGATCTTCACCACGCCGATGCCCGGCAGCGACTGGCTCTCGATATGGTCGATGTCGTTGACGGTGGTCGACAGCACCCGCTCGTAGGGGGTGACGATGCGGCCCGACATCTCCTGCGGCGACAGGCCGGCATATTGCCAGGCCACGCCGATCACCGGCACGCGGATCTCGGGGAAGATGTCGGTGGGCGTGCCTAGGGCCGCCAGGACGCCGAAGATCAGGATCAGCATCGCCATCACGATGAACGTGAGCGGGCGTTGCAGGGCGATGCGGACGATAGCGTTCAAGCGGCCTGCTCCGGACTTGCAGCAGTGGACGGTCCCGCGCGCCCGGCCCGGGGGGGGCGAGGGCGGAGCGCGCGGAACCGGCGCGTACTCAAGCTGCGCCGCCGGGTGATGCGCCCGCCCGCCTAAAGCTGCCGTCTCAGCCGGATGAAAATCCTGTCATGTTGGCCGTCATGTCGGCTTCGAGCCGATAGCCGTGGCCGCGCAGTGTGGCCAGCAGCGGCCGTCCGAACGCCGCCTCCAGCTTCAGGCGCAGGCGCGCCACCGCCGTGCGCACCCGCTCGGGACGCGGATCGTCGCCTTCGCCCCAGACGTGCTTGAGGATCTGCTCGGCGGTCAGCACCTGGCCGGCGTGGTCGGCCATGTAGGCCAGCAGGGCGTATTCGCGGCTGGGCAGGACGAGGCTGCGCTCGCCCAGCACGACCTTGCGGCCGGCGGCGTCGAACCGCAGGCCCGTCGCGACCGTCGAACTTGGCGTCGGCGCCAGGCGGGCGAGGGCGGTCAGGCGCGCCTCCAGTTCGACCACATGCACGGGCCGGGTCAGGCAGGCGTCGGCCCCGGCCCTCAACGCGGCGGTCCGGGCGGCGGGCGAGGCCTGATCGGCGATCAGCACCAGCAGGGCCCGTTCGCCTCGGCGCGACAAGGCGGCCAGGGGAGCGTCGGCCAGGGCGGCCACCTCCAGCAGCACCGCGTCATAGTCCTCGCCGGCGCTGGCGCTGGCCGCGTCGTCCAGGCTGCCCAGAGTCTCGACCACGTGGCCGGCCTGGATCAGGGCCCGGGCCAGGTAGAGGTCGCGGGGGCGATGGCTGGCGTGTAGCAGCCGCATCTAGGCCTCGAGACCGCGCGGCCAGCAGTCGATGGCGATCCGCAGGCCGGGCTGTGCGTCGTCCAGCGACAGGGTGAAGTGATGCATGCGCGCGATGGCCGCCACGATGCTGAGGCCCAGGCCCGAGCCCGGCTGCTCCAGCGTTCGCTGCGAGCGGTAGAAGCGGTTCAGCACCGCCTCGCGCTCGCCTTCCGGCACACCGGGTCCGTTGTCGACCACCTCGATGCGCGGGCCCTCGTCGAGGGCCAGCAGGCGCAGCGTCACGCGCCCGCCGCGCGGGGTGAACTTCAGGGCGTTGTCGACCAGGTTGCTGACCGCCTCGAACAGCAGGGCCGGATCGGCGAACACCGTGGGGGCATCGGGGGCGAAGCGGGTCTCGATGGCGACGCCCAGCTCCTCGGCGGCCGGGTCGTGCAGCTCGAACACCTGCTCCAGCACGTCCTGCAGTCGCACCGCTTCGAAACAGGCCTGGCGGTCGCGGCGCTCGATCTCGCCGATCCGGGTCAGGGCGCGGAAGCGCACCAGCAGCTCGTCGGTCTCCCCCAGCGCCCGCTCGATCATCTCGCGCCGGCCGGCCTCGTCGGGGCTGGTGTCCTGGGTGGCGCGGTAGAGCGAGGCCCGCAGGCGATTCAGCGGCGTGCGCAGGTCGTGGGCCACGTTGTCGCCGACGCTCTTGACCTCCCACAGCAGGCGCTCGGTCTCGTCCATCATGCCGTTGGCGAGGCTGGCCAGCATGTCGATCTCGTCGCGGCGGTGCGAGACCGGCAGGCGCACGCCCAGTCGGCCGGCCAGCGCCGCGCGGCTGGCGACCCGCAACTGCTCGACCCGGCGCAGGGCGGGGAGGCTGAGAAGGGCGGCGGCCGAGAGGCCCAGCAGCAGGATCAGCGCCCCGCTGACCATCAGGGCGTTGACGATGATGTCGCGCAGCCCGGTCAGCACCTTGGCGTCGTGGACGATGAACAGCTGCTCGCCCCACGGCAGGCGGCGCACCAGGCCCCGCGCCCCGGGCTGCAGGCCGGGCTCGTTCAGCGTGCGCGGCCGGTTGTCGGCCTCGGCGTTGGCCGGCAGGCGGCGGACGTTGCCGGTGATCCACACCCCGTCGGCCGAGAACAGGCCGTAATAGGCGATCGCCCGGCCGTCGGCGGCCACCGCCGCCCGCACGCGCTGGGGCAGGGTGTCGGCCGGTCCGTTGGCCAGCATGGTGCTTTCGCTGACGATGATCGCGTCGAGCTGGCGGGTGATATAGCCGGCGGTGCGCCAGTAGATCATGCCCAGCAGGGCGGCCAGGGCCACGGCGAACACCGCGCCGTTCAGCAGGGTCAGGCGGAACGGGCTGGCCCGCCAGAGCTCACGCGGGCGCATGCAGCGCGTATCCCGAGCCTCGGACGGTGTGCAGCAACTGCGGCGCGCCCGGCCGGTCGACCTTCCTGCGCAGGCGTCCCAGGTGCACGTCGATGAGGTTGGTGCCCGGGTCGAAGTGATAGCCCCACACCGCCTCGAAGATCATCGTCCGGGTCAGCACCTGGCCGGAGTTGCGGGCCATGAACTCCAGCAGCTTGTACTCGGTCGGCATCAGCCGGATCTCGACGCCGCCGCGATGGACGGTGCGGGCCAGCAGGTCGATGACCAGGTCGGCCACGGTCAGGGTGGTCTGGCGCGGGGCGCTGGCCCGGCGGCGCAGCAGCACCTCCAGCCGCGCGGCCAGTTCCTCGGAGGCGAAGGGCTTGGTCATGTAGTCGTCGCCGCCGGCTCGCAGGCCCTTGACCCGCTCGTCGACGTCGCTCAGCGCGCTGATCATCAGCACCGGCGTCTCGACGCCCGCGCCGCGCATGACGGTGACGATGGCCAGGCCGTCCAGGCCCGGCAGCATGCGGTCCAGGGTGACGGCGTCGAAGTCGCCGCTGGCCGCCCGGATCAGGCCCTGGCGGCCGTCGGCGACCAGCTCCACCTCGAAACCGTGCTGCTCCAGCTCGGCGACGATCTCCTGGCCGGTGCTCGGATCGTCTTCGATGGCGAGGATCTTGGGCATCTGATCCCCGCACTACTCTCTCCCGTCGCGCCCCTCAAGCGAGCTTCGAGCGGGGCGGTGGTCAGCCCTGCTTGAGGGCCAGCTGCTGGCGCAGGTCGTCCAGCGTGCCCTGGATGTGTTCGGCGACCACGGCCTCGACGGCGACGGCGTCGCGGGCCGTCCAGGCCTTCAGGATCTCGCGGTGCTCGCGGCTGGCGCGCTCGTCGCGGCCGAAAGGCTCCAGGTGGATGCGCACGTAGCGCTCCGACAGGATCTGCAGGCGCTCGACCAGTTGGCCGGTAATGTGGCCGCCGGGGCGCACCAGGGCCATGTGGAAGGCGCGATTGTAGGTGACGTGGTCGCCGTCGGGCTTGCCGAGCGCGGCCTCCAGGGCCGACAGCGCGGCCTCGGCGCGGGCATGGTCGTCGGGCGTCGCCTTGAGGGCCGCCTCGGCCGCGGCGCCGGGCTCCAGTTTCAGGCGCAGGACGAAGACCTCGCTGGCCTCCTCGGTCGAGACGCCGCGCACCACATAGCCGCGGTTGGGGTAGGAACTGAGCAGGCCGTCCTGCTCCAGGCGGCTGAGGGCCTCGCGCAGGGGGATCTTGGAGACGCCCAGTTCGGCGGCGATGGCGTCCTGGCGCACCGCCGTTCCGGGCGACATGTCGCCGGTCAGGATCTTCAGCCTGACGATCTCGTAGGTCTGCTCGGAAAGTGTGCGAACAACAATGCTCATGGCGAACGAAGTATCTTTCACGGGCGCGATGGTTGGCGCTGCTCGTTCATCGTATACCAGATAAATTCATCGACTGACCAACAACTGGGCTTACTTGACCTGGAAGCCGCTCCAGAATGGATCGGCGCGGTCGATCCAGATGGTGTTGAAGCCGGTCGCGATCGCCGAGCCCTGTACCGAGGGAATGATCGCCGGACGCTCGCCCAGGGTGGTCTCGGCCTCGACGCGTCCGATGAAGCGGCTCTTGATGTAGCTCTCGTGGACGAAGGCGTCGCCGACCTTCAGGCGGCCCTTGGCGTGCAGGTGCGCCAGGCGCGCCGAGGTGCCGGTGCCGCAGGGGCTGCGGTCGATGGCGCGGTCGCCGTAGAACACCGCGTTGCGGCCATCGGCGCCGTCGGTGGCGGGCGCGTCGGCCCACAGCACGTGGCTGACGCCGCGGATGGTGGGATCGAGCGGATGCACCGGCTCGACCTTGTCGCGCATCAGCGTCCGGATGATCGGGCTGAGGCGCAGGATCTCGACCGCGCCCAGGTCGTCGACGCCCTTGTAAGGACCCTGCGGCTCGATGATGGCGTAGAAGTTGCCGCCGTACGACACATCGACGGTCAGAGGGCCAAAGCCCGGGACCTCGATCTCGACGCCGGTCTCGGCCAGATAGCTGGCGACGTTGCGGATCTTCACCGCCGTGACCTTTTCGCCCTGCGTCTCGTAGGCGATGTCGATCACGCCCGCCGGAACCTCCAGCCGCAGCTTGCCCGGCTCGCGCGGGGTGAGCAGGCCGTTCTCGAGCGCGAAGGTGACGATGCCGATGGTGCCGTGGCCGCACATCGGCAGGCAGCCGCTGGTCTCGATGAACAGGATGCCCGCGTCGCAGTCGGGCAGGGTGGGCGGATAGAGAAAGCCGCCCGACATCATGTCGTGGCCGCGCGGCTCGAACATCAGGCCGGTGCGGATCCAGTCGAACCGGGCGAGGAAGTCCTGGCGTCGTTCGCTCATGCCGGTGCCGCGCAGCAAGGGCGCGCCGCCGGCCACCAAACGCACGGGATTACCGGCGGTGTGGCCGTCGATGCAGAAGAACGTGTGACGCATGGACTTCCTCGGGACTCAAGAAGAGCCGATCCAATCGGTTTGGAGCGAGCTTGTCATCCCGGCGCGCGGATGCGGCCGGGATGACGGGCAGGGGATCAGGCCGCCTGGGCCGGAGCGAGCACCGGCCGGGTGGCGGCGGCTTCCTCGACCATGGCGACGACCTGGGCGCGGCGAGCGCCGGCCAGGGGCAGGCGGGGCATGCGCACGCGCTCGGAACCGCGGCCCATGATCTCCTCGGCCAGCTTGATCGACTGGACGAGGTCGTGCTCGGCGTCGAGGTGCAGCAGCGGCATGAACCACTGATAGATGCGGCGAGCCGTCTCCAGGTCGCCGGCGTCGACGGCCGCGACCAGGGCCACCGATTCCTGCGGGAAGGCGCTGGTCAGGCCCGAGACCCAACCCTTGGCGCCCAGAAGCAGGCCTTCCAGGGCCACGTCGTCGAGACCGGCCATCAGGATGAAGCGGTCGCCGAAGGCGCGCGCCAGGTCGGTGAAGCGGCGGGTGTCGGGCGCGCTTTCCTTGACCGCCACGACGGTCGGCTCGTCGGCCAGACGCTCGAGCACGCCCAGGCTGATGGCGGCGCGGTAGGCCGGCGGGTTGTTATAGAGCATGATCGGCAGGCTCGAGGCCCGGGCGACCGTGCGGAAGTGGGCTTCCAGTTCGGCTTCGGTCGGCACGTAGACCATGGCCGGCAGCGCCATCAGGGCGTTGGCGCCGATGGTTTCGGCGTCCTTGGCGAAGGCGGCGGCGCGGGGCGTGGTCAGTTCCGAGCAGCCGACGATGATCGGCACGCGGCCGGCCACGACCTCGACCGCGGCCTTGAGCAGGCTGCGCTTTTCGTCGGCTTCCAGCGAGTTGTTCTCGCCGCAGGTGCCGAGCACGACCAGGCCGTGCACGCCGTCGCGGACGAGATTGTCCAGCACCGTCTGGCTGGCGTCGTAATCGATCGTAAGATCGGGCTTGAACTGAGTGGTGGCGGCGGGAAAGACCCCCGACCAACGCATGGAACTCATAGTGCTTGCGCCTCCTGCTGATTTGTCTACCGTATACGATATTAAGTGTGAGGGTAAAGCCCGACTATGAAGTCAGCGGGAACGGCGGTCGTTGGAGGGGGGATCGTGGGCACGGTCTGCGCCCTGGCCCTGCGGCGTGCGGGCGAGGACGTGCTGCTCATCGATCCGCGCCGTGATCCTCCGCCCGCATCCTATGGCAACGCCGGTCACATCGCGGTCGAACAGGTCGAGCCGCTGGCTTCGCCGGCCGCCCTGGCCTCGGCCCCGCGCCGGCTGTTCGCCCTGGGCGGCGCCTTGGATTTCCGCCTCGCCGACGCGGCGACCTGGCTTCCCTGGGCAGCGCGCTACATGCGCGCCTGCACGCCCGAGGGGGCGGCGCGCGGCCGGGCCGCGCTCGGCGGCCTGCTGTCCGACGCCCTGCCGGCCTGGAAGCGGCTGGCGGCGTCGGTCGAACGGCCCGACCTCGTCCTTGAGCAAGGCCACGTCGTGGTCTGGGAAAGTCCGGAGAGCGCCCGCAAGGGCATGACGGCCTGGAGCGCGGCCGACATCGGCCAGGCGCGCCTCTCGCCGCTGGACGAGCCGACCCTGCGCCGCGTCGCCCGGCAGGTGGCGACGCCCCTGGCGGGCGGGGCGCGATTCGAGGGCTCGGCCCAGGTCAGCGACCCGGGACAGGTGCTGAAGCTGCTCGGCGAGGCGTTCGAGGCTCTGGGCGGCCGGCGGCTGACCGCCAGCGTGGAGCGCCTGGCGCGGCGCGGCGCGGGGGCCGAGGTCGTGCTGGCCGGCGGCGAGCGCGTGGCCGCGGGCCGGATCCTGGTCACGGGCGGCGTCGGTTCGGGCGTGCTGATGCGCGGTCTTGGCCATGTCGCTCCGATCATCGCCGAGCGAGGCTATCATCTGGAAGGAAAAGCGGGCGACTGGAGCGGTTTGCCGCCGGTGGTGTTCGAGGATCGCTCATTGATCCTGACTCGCTTCGGCGATCGCCTGCGAGCGGCCAGCTTCGTCGAATTCTGCCGCGAGGGCTCCCCGCCTGATTCCATGAAGTGGGATCGCCTGCGCGCTCACCTGACGGCGCTCGGGATCAAGCTGGGCGGCGATGTCGCCCAATGGTCGGGCGCCCGGCCCACCTTGCCCGACTATCTGCCGGCCATCGGCGCCAGTGCGAGGGCCGACAATTTCTATTATGCCTTCGGGCATCAGCACCTGGGCCTGACCCTGGCGGCGACCACCGGCGAGATCGTGGCGCGGCTGATGGGCGGGGAGGCCGTGGAGCTTTCCCCTTTCGACATCGACCGGTTCGCGGCCGGCAAAGGCAAGACGAGGACGACAGCATGACCCTGGGCGTGGGCGGATCGACCATGGCCGCCGAACTGGCCGGCCTTTCGCCGCGCGCCGGCCGACCGCCGGCGATCGCGGCCGCCGAGTACGAGGCCCGTCTGGAGAAGGCGAGGGGGCTGACCCGCGCGCTGGGCGCCGACGCCCTGCTGATCGGGACCGGCGCGTCCCTGCGCTATTTCACCGGCGTGCCGTGGGGCGCGACCGAGCGACTGGTCGCCCTGCTCCTGCCGGTGCACGGCGCGCCGCTGATGATCTGCCCGGGCTTCGAGCTGGGCTCGCTGCAGGCCGACCTGAAGATCGAGGTCGAGATCCGCCTGTGGCAGGAGCACGAAAGCCCCGCCGCCCTGGTCGCCCGTTCGCTGGCGGACGTCGGCGTCGAGACGCTGGCGCTCGATCCGGCCGCGCCGTTCCTGCTCTATTCGTCGCTGAAGACGGTTTCGCCGTCGCTGTCGGTGAAGGACGCCACCGCGGTGGTCGACGGCTGTCGGGGCGTGAAGTCGCCGGCCGAACTGGCCCTGATGCGTTACGCCAAGGCCATCACCCTGGATGTCCATCGCCGCGCCGGCGCGGTGCTGGCGCCGGGCGTGCGGGCCAGCGAGGTCAAGCGCTTCATCGACGAGGCCCATCGCGCCGCGAGCGGCGGCGGCTCGACCTTCTGCGCGGTCCAGTTCGGCGAGGCCACGGCCTATCCGCACGGCCTGCCCGGCGACCAGGAGCTGGCGCAGGGCGATCTGGTGCTGATCGACACCGGCTGCCAGGTCGAGGGCTATCAGGCCGACATCACCCGCACCTATGTGTTCGGCGAGCCGGGCGAGGAGCACCGCAGGATCTGGGATATCGAGCACGAGGCCCAGGCGGCCGCCTTCGACGCGGTGAGGCCCGGCCTGCCGTGCGAGGTGATCGACACCGTCGCTCGCCAGGTGCTGGAGCGTCACGGCCTGGGTCCCGACTACGCCCTGCCGGGCCTGCCGCACCGCACCGGCCACGGCATCGGCCTGTCGATCCACGAGGGACCCTATCTGGTGCGCGGCGATTCCACGCCGCTGGCGCCGGGCATGTGCTTCTCCAACGAGCCGATGATCGTGATCCCGGGCCGCTTCGGCGTGCGCCTGGAGGACCACTTCCATGTCACCGAGGACGGCGCGGCCTGGTTCACGCCGCCGTCGCCGTCGATCGACGACCCGTTCGGCCTGAAGGCCGCCGGGGGAGACCACCTCAAGATCTGATTTTGGCCGATCTCCGCGACGCCGGGAGGAGGCGGTGCGGGGAGCTTCTCTTTAAAGGGGGATAGAATGAGCTTCTGGACGCGCCGCAAGGCGCTCGACGCGATCGTGGCGATGGATGCGAGCCATAGGCTCAAGCCCACCCTCAGTTGGCCGCACCTGTTGGCGCTGGGGATCGGGGCGATCATCGGCACCGGCATCTACACCCTGACCGGCATCGGGGCCGAGCGGGCCGGACCGGCGGTGATCCTGGCCTTCGCGGCCTGCGGGATCCTGTGCGTGTTCGCCGCGCTCGCCTATGCCGAGGTCGCCACCCTGATCCCGGCCGCCGGCAGCGCCTACACCTACGCCTATTCGGTGCTGGGCGAGGGCCTGGCCTGGATCGTCGGCTGGAGCCTGGTGCTGGAATACGCCGTGACCTGCGCGGCCGTGGCCGTCGGCTGGTCGGGCTACATGGTGGGCCTGCTGAAGAGCGTCGGGATCTTCCTGCCGCAGGAACTGATCGCCGGGCCGCACGCGGGCGGCATCATCAACCTGCCGGCGGTGCTGGTCACCGCGGCGGTGACGGCCCTGCTGGCCAAGGGCGCGCGCGAAAGCGCCACGGTCAACATCGTGCTGGTGGTGATCAAGATCGTCGCGTTGGCGGTGTTCGTGGCCCTGACGATCGGCGCGATCAAGGCGGCCAACTTCCACCCCTTCATGCCCTACGGCTTCGTCTCCCATACCGAGGGCGGCCATCCGCGCGGCGTGATGGCGGCCGCCGCCATCGTGTTCTTCGCCTTCTTCGGCTTTGACGCCGTCTCGACCTCGGCCGAGGAGGTCAAGAACCCCAAGCGCGACCTGACCATCGGCATCATCGGCTCGATGCTGATCTGCACGGTGATCTACATGGTCGTGGCCGCCTGCGCCGTCGGCGCCTGGCCCTATGCCGAGTTCGCGCGCTCGGGCGAGCCGTTGGCCTTCATCCTGCGCTCGCTGCAGCATCCGGTGGCCGCCGTGGGCATCGCCGTCGCCGCCATCCTGGCCCTGCCCAGCGTCATCCTGGTGATGATGTACGGCCAGACCCGGGTGTTCTTCGTGATGGCTCGCGACGGCCTGCTGCCCAAGGCCCTGGGCAAGCTCAACGCCAAGCAGGCTCCGGTGCGCCTGACCCTGATCACCGGCGTCGCCGTGGCCCTGGTCGGCGGCTTTCTGCCGCTGGACCAGATCGCCGAGCTGTCGAACGCCGGCACGCTGCTGGCCTTCATCTGCGTCGCCGTCTGCGTGATGGTGCTGCGCAAGACCCGTCCTGACCTGCCGCGCCTGTTCCGCTGCCCGGCGGTGTGGGTCGTCGCGCCGCTGGCCGTGGTCGGCTGCCTCTACTTCATGATCAGCCTGCCGGTCGGCACCCTGCTGCGCTTTGCGGGCTGGAACGCCATCGGCCTGGTCGTCTACCTCCTCTACAGCCGCCGCACGAGCCTGCTGGCCAAGGGCGTCGACGTCCCGCCGGTCAGTGACGCTGCGTCCTGATTACTGCCCCCAAGCTCGTCATCCCGGCCGAAGCGCGCAGCGCGTAGAGCCGGGACCCAGGCGACTGGGCACCGAGCTTGGGTTCGCCGCTGCTGCGTCGGCCAATACGTTGCGGCCGCCCCTGGGTCCCGGATAAGCGCTACGCGCTTTCCGGGATGACGAAGGGGGAAAGAGAGACCAAAGCCCCGCCGGTCCGTCCGGCGGGGCTTTTTCGTGCGCCATCGCCCAAAGAAAAACGCCGCCGCTGGGAAGCGGCGGCGTCGGCTGGCGGGGGGCGGCCAGCGGGGTAAAGCTATTTCGGACGCAGGACGATCGTCTTGGCCTTGTCGCCCAGCGGCAGGGTGTAGGCGCCGCGCTCGAAGGTGCCTTCCGCCGGGGCGTAGGCCTTGGCGCCGGCGGTGGTGGCCTCGACCAGCAGGCGGGCCGCCGGGGTGGACTTGTCGCCCGCCGCCAGGGTCAGGGTGATCTCGCCGGTGGCCGGGACGTAGGTCGCCGCCTCGATCTTGCCGGCCTCCAGCGTCAGCCAGGCGCCGGCCGGGGCGACGAACAGGCGGGCGCGGGCGCCGTCCCTGGGGACGATCCGCACCGTCCCGCCGTCGGCCTTGACGTCGCCGCCGAAGCCCAGCCAGCCGAAGGTCGGGTCGTTCACCGCATAGGTCGCCGCCGCATAGGCGTGGCCGAAGAAGCCCATGCCGTAGTCGCCGGTCAGCGGATCCCACTTCATCATGTCGGGATAGGAGTGGAAGGCGGCCGAGCCGAAGCCGTCCTGGTCGATGTTGGTGATCCCGCCCATCATGCCGCCGTAGGCCACGCGCAGCAGGTGCAGGTCGGCCGGATCGGCGCGGAAGGCGTCGAACAGCGGCACGGCGTTCAGGGCCGAGCCGTAGTGGTGGATCTGCCGCTCGATGCGCGAATACTTGCCGCCGTAGAGGAAGTCCCAATAGCGACGGGCGTTGCCGTTGTAGCCCCAGCTGGGGATGGTCGGGTCGTAGGCGAGGATCACCTCGCGGGTCTCGTCGGCCTGCGGCTGGTAGCCGAAATAGCGCATCCAGGCATAGACCTCGGGCTGGCCGGTCGAGTCCCAGGCCATCTCGCTGCCGAACGGATAGGGCAGGGTCTTCCAGTGGTCGGCGCGGCCCTTCATCAGGGCCTCGTACTCGGCCGCCTCGGCGGTCATGCCCTCGCGCTTCAGGTCTTTCAGGATGTCGACGAAGACGTCGCCCTCCATCTGGCCGAACTGGGCGTAGTAGGGGGCGTCGCGCATCATCGCCACGGCGGTGATCCGCGCGTGGTCGAGGTACCAGCGCCAGTCGTGGCGGGTGACCAGGCCCTGGTGGTTGCGGGCCAGGCGGTAGAGCACCCAGTGGCCGATGGCGACGTGCGGATAGTTGTAGGACCGGCCGAGATCCCCGGCGTCCTTCTTCGACCACGAGGTCCAGGAGCGCCAGTCGATCTTGGGGTCGTAGTAGTTGGGCAGCTCGTCGGGCTGGTAGTAGAACAGGCTCTTCTTGACCGCCCCGGCCTGCGGGCCGTCGGCGACCTGCAGGTTGCCGACCACGGTCTCGTCGACCATGCGCTCCAGCCGGTCGACCTCGCCCGCGTCGGGGTTGTCGAGCTGCTTCATGATCGCCGCCACCCAGGCGCCGGCGCCGCCTTCGTCGCTCATGCCCGCGACCCAGACCCGCGAGTCCTGGGTGACGATCTTGTCGGTCTCGCGGTCGTAGCTGAGGATCGCCGGCGAGCGGCCGAACGGGTCGGCCTTGTCGTCGAACCACTGGCGGGTGGCGGAGAAGCGGCCGAGATCGGCCATGGTCTGTTCGAGCGGCTTGGTGATGAAGTAGCTGACCGTCTGCACCTGGCCGTCGCCATAGGTGATCGACAGGGTCGCGCGGCCCCAGCCCGAGGCCTTCACGTCATAGCGCGCCCAGCCCTTGCCTTCGCCTGACGGCGTGGCGGCCAGGGCGCCGGCCGGGAAGCTCTCGACCTTGGCGACCTTGGAGGGCGATTTCAGGAACAGCGAGCCCTGCTGGTCGGTGGGCAGCACGTAGCCGGGCACGCCCACAGCGACGGGCCGCTTGTAGGCGACCAGGGTGTCCTCGATGGCGCGGATGGAGGGCGAGGCCACGAAGCGCACGCCGATCTCGCGCTTTTCGCCCGGCTGCAGGGTGACGCTGGTGGGCGTGTTCCACTGCTCGCCGGCGTTCTTCCATTCCTTCTCGGCGAAGCCCAGGCTGGCGACGGTCCAGTCGTAGAAGCCCTCGGCGGTCTGGCCGCGCTGGGTCTTGTCGGTGAGGATGTCGCCGTCGCCGCGCGTGGCGCGCGCCTCGCGGATCGGGCGATAGGCCTCCAGCGGCGTGCCCTTCTCGGGCAGCACCAGCAGGGCCGGACCCTTGCCGTTCAGGCGGGTCACCTGCAGGTAGCCGGCGTCGCGGCCGATATAGGGATCGACGAAGCTGGCCTGGGCGTGGGCCTCCTCCAGCGAGCGGTCGGTGATGATGTTGTCGAACACCATCGGCAGGCCCAGGCCCCCGATCTCCAGCGGCGTCTTGCCGGTGTTGACCAGGGTGAAGCGCAGGGCCAGCACGCCGTTGTCGTTGACCCAGCGGCGCTCGACGCGCACTGGCGCGCCGTCGCCCAGCGAGGCGGTGATGTCGGCCGCGGCCAGCACCGCGCCGCCGGCCTTCAGGGCGCGGATCGGCTTGCGGGCGTGGGCCGAGCTGAAGTCGCGCCAAGTTCCGCCGGCTTCACGCACGCGCAGATGGATATCGCCGATGTGGACATAGCCGCTTTCGGCGCGTTCGGCCTCGCGGGCGCCGGGCGTGAAGTCGAAGGCCGTCTCGCCCAGGGGCGACAGGCGCGCCAGCGTCTGGGTGTCGGTCCGCAGGTCCAGCTGGAACTGCTTGGTCCGATAGGCCGTCTTGGCGATCGGCGGGAAGACCTTCTTTTCTTCCTTGGGCGGCTCTTGCGCGAAGGCCGTCATCGGGACGGGCAGGGCCGCGGAGGCGCCGGCGAGCAGCAGCAGGGCCAGGGAGAGGGGGCGTGCGTTTTTCATCTTATGCCTCATCGCGAGACCGGAGCCGAAACGGGAGCCGTCGCCGTGGTCAGGGGCGGCGGGGCTTCGTCGAGCAGGTTGCGGGTGAAGTAGTCGCGCAGCTTCTTGTGGAAGAAGGGCTGGCCGACGGCGTGGGTGGTGTTGGGCAGGATCACGAGGTCGACGTCGCGGCCGGCCTTGATCAGGGCCTGGGCCAGGCGAAGGCTCTCGGTGACCGGCACGTTGTCGTCGATGTCGCCGTGGACCAGCAGCAGCTTGCCCTGCAGGCCGCCCGCGACCGACATGTTGGAGTTGCGCTCCCAGGTGGCCTCGTCGGCCAGGCCCATCGAGACTTCCGGCCACCAGGCCTTGTCCAGGCGCAGGTCGTGGTTGCCCGACGAGGCGACGGCGACCTTGAAGAACTCCGGACGGCGCAGCACGAAGCGGGCGGCGTCGTAGCCGCCGGCCGAGCCGCCGTAGACGCCGACCCTGGTCGCGTCCATCTCGGGATGCTTGGCCGCCATCTGCTTGATCATGGCGATGTGGTCGTCGAGGCCGACCTCGCCGAGGTTCTGGTAGGCGGGCAGGCGGAAGGCCTGGCCCCGGCGCGAGGTGCCGCGGCCGTCGATCATCACCACGATCGCGCCGATCTGGGCGACGCTGTTGCCGCCGGCCAGGACGCTTTCGCTCCACTCGACCGGCACCTGGGTGGTGGTCGGGCCGGTATAGACGTTGTCGATCACCGGATAGCGCCGCTTGGGATCGTAACCGGCCGGGCGGAAGATCATGCCGTAGAGCGGCGTCTTGCCGTCGGCCGCCACGCCCTGGAACGGCTCGGGCGGGGTGTAGCCGGCGGCGGCCAGGGCGCTGGCGTCGGCGCGGCCCAGCTCCAGCACGATCTTTCCGTCGGTCGTGTCGCGCAGCACGGTGCGGGTCGGCTGGGTCGGGCTCGACATGGCGTCGACGAACCAGCGGCCGTCCGGCGAGACGCGGGTGTCGTGGTCCAGCGGTTCGGGCGTCAGCAGGCGCGGCGCGGCGCCGTCCAGGCCGGTGCGATAGAGGGCGCGGTCGTAAGGGTTGCGGTCGGCCTCGCGTCCGACGCCGGTCAGCACCAGGCTCTTGGCCGCCGGATCGATGTGCTCGATCGACAGGACTTCCCAATTGCCGCTCGTCAGGGCCGCGCCGCCGTTGGGGGCGTCGGGCTTGACCAGATAGAGCTGGGCCCAGCCCGAGCGTTCGGAGATCACCAGTTCGCCGCCCAGCTCCGGCTGGGGCTGGATCTGGGTGGAGGTCACGGTGACGATCGGCTTGACCGCCTCGCGCGCCACCACAGTGGCCGCGCCGGTCTTCGGATCTGCCGAATAGACGACGAGCTGGCCATAGCCGCGCTCGGTCCACTGCACGCGGACGTGGTCGCCGATCCAGCCGAGGTCCGGATCGGCCGGATAGAGCAGCGACTCGCTGGGGATCTGCAGAGGGACCAGCTTGGCCTTGCCGTCCTTGAAGGCCTGCTCGACGTCGATCACCAGCCGCGTGGCCTGCGGCAGCACCTTGGCGCCGGCCAGCGGGTAGACGTAGGCGAAGCTGCGCGGATAGAGGCCGCCGGGGTTCTGCTGGGTGATCGACAGGCGCTCGACGCCGCGGGTGTCCAGACGCCAGGTCAGGATCCTGGAGCCGTCGGGCGACCAGCGCACCGAGACCGGCATGTCCGGCTCTTCCTTGCCGGCCTTCAGGATGTCGGCCAGTTGCGGGATGCCGCGACCATAGGGCTGTTCGCGCACGCCGTCGGTGGTGAGCGCGACCTCGCGGCCGGTCTTCAGCTCGCGGGCGAAGAGGTTGAAGTCGCGGGCGACGATCTCGAAACGGCCGTCGGGCGACAGGCCCGGGTTCCATTCCGCTTCGTGCGTTTCGGAAAGCTCGCCCTTGGCCGACAGGCTCCAGCGCTTGCCCTGGGCGTCGAAGGAAAGGGCGCCGCCGGCGGTGTCGTAGGCCAGGCGGCCCAGCCACAGACCGTCGGCCGGGACGGGCTTGCCTAGGGCTGCCGACAGCTTGGCGGCCAGGGCGCGGTCGTCGGTCAGGACACGGTCCTGCTTGCTTGCCAGATCGACGAAGCGGACCGACCGCTCGCCCGCCTTGCCCTTCAGATAGAGCAGGCCCTTGCCGTCGTCGGTGAAGGCGGGCTGTAGGTCGGCGTCGACGATCAGCTTGGCCAGGTTCTGGCGAAGGAAGGCGTCGGCCTTCCGATAGCGCTCGGCGATCGGCGGCTGGGGGGAGGGGGCGGTCGCGGTCGAAGCGGGCTTGGTGGTCGCGGCGGTGGAGATCGTCGGGGCGCACAGCGCCAGGACGGCGCCCGCCGTCATCCACAAGGTCGCCCGTCGCGGCATGCGCGTCGTCGTTAGCAAGGATCACCCCCATTTCGCTTCGTTGCAGAAACGACGGTCGGCGATGCGTCGTCAAGAAAATTATACGATATATGATCAGACTTTTTAGTTTTGCCGCGCTTCGTTCACGGCATGGAAGGTTGGCCTAAGCATGACGTCGGAGGCCTCTTGGTCGGCGGGTCTGGTCGGAGTTTTCACATCCATTCAACCAAGCTGAGGCGAGCCGGCCAAGGCGCTGATCGGCCTGCATGAATAGAGGCCTGGGCGTGCCTCGTCCGCAGGCTCCGCCATGTAGGCGAGGCGTCTTTCGGCCAAGCTTTCCCGATCCCGGCAAATCAGGTGATTGACCTTCGAAAATATGTCTGACTTATTTCGTATACCGTATTAAGTTTGGGGGTGCTTCGATGTCCGCTAGCCGCCGGGATTTGCTGCTCGCCACCGCCGCCGTGATGGCGGCCGTGCAGCCGATGCGCGCCTTCGCCGCCACCGGTAAGGGGCCGGCCGTACCGGCCAAGGCCGCGCCGCTGCCGCTTTCCGACGTGCGGCTGCTGCCGTCCGACTTCGCGACCGCGGTCGAGGTCAACCACGCCTATCTGCTGCGCCTCAGCCCCGACCGGCTGCTGCACAACTTCATGATCTTCGCCGGCCTGCCCGCCAAGGGCGAAATCTACGGCGGCTGGGAGTCCGACACCATCGCCGGCCACACCCTGGGCCACTACATGAGCGCCCTGGTGCTGACCTGGCAGCAGACCGGCGACGCCGAATGCCGCCGCCGCGCCGACTACATCGTTTCCGAACTGGCCCAGGCCCAGGCCAAGCGCGGCACCGGCTACGTCGGCGCCTTGCAGCGCAAGCGCAAGGACGGGACCGTCGTCGACGGCGAGGAGATCTTCGCCGAGGTAATGAAGGGCGACATCCGCTCGGGCGGCTTTGACCTCAATGGCTCCTGGTCGCCGCTCTATACGGTGCACAAGCTGTTCGCCGGCCTGCTCGACATTCACGCCGCCTGGGGCAACGCCCAGGCCCTGCAGGTCGTGACCGGCCTGGGCGCCTATTTCGAGAAGGTGTTCGCCGCCCTCGACGACGCCCAGATGCAGACCCTGCTGGGCTGCGAATATGGCGGCCTGAACGAGAGCTACGCCGAGCTCTACGCCCGCACCAAGGACGCCCGCTGGCTGGTCGTGGCCGAGCGCATCTATGACCGCAAGGTCCTGGATCCGCTGGCCGCGCAAGAGGACAAGCTGGCCAACTTCCACGCCAACACCCAGGTGCCCAAGCTGATCGGCCTGGGCCGGCTCTACGAGCTGACCGGCAAGGAGAAGGACGCCACCGCCGCGCGGTTCTTCTGGCAAACCGTGACCCAGCACCACAGCTATGTCATCGGCGGTAACGCCGACCGCGAGTACTTCTCGTCGCCCGACAGCATCGCCGACCACATCACCGAGCAGACCTGCGAGCACTGCAACACCTACAACATGCTCAAGCTGACCCGGCAGCTCTACAGCTGGAAGCCGGACGGCTCGCTGTTCGACTACTACGAGCGCGCACATCTCAACCACGTGATGGCGGCGCAGAACCCCAAGACCGGCGGCTTCACCTACATGACGCCGCTGATGACCGGGTCGACGCGCGGCTTCTCGACCACCGACGACGACGCCTTCTGGTGCTGCGTCGGCAGCGGCATGGAGAGCCACGCCAAGCACGGCGAGTCGATCTTCTGGGAAGGCGAGGGGACCCTGCTGGTCAACCTCTACATCCCGGCCGACGCCCAGTGGAAGGCGCGCGGCGCGGCCCTCAAGCTCGAAACCCTCTATCCGTTCGAGCCGGAAAGCCGTCTGACCCTGAGCAAGCTGGCCAAGCCCGGCCGCTTCACCATCGCGCTGCGCGTGCCCGGCTGGGCCGCCGGCAAGGCCGTGGTCAGCGTCAACGACGAGGCGGTGACGCCGGTGCTGTCCGGCGGCTACGCCCTGGTCGAGCGCAAGTGGAAGGCCGGCGACGTGGTTTCCATCGCCCTGCCGCTCGACCTGCGGCTGGAAGCGGCGCCGGGCGATCCCAACACCGTCGCCTTCCTGCGCGGCCCCATGGTGCTGGCCGCCGACCTTGGTCCCGGCGAAGCCGAATGGAACAGCGCCGATCCGGCCATGGTCGGGACCGACCTGCTGGCCGGCTTCAAGCCGGTCGAGCCGAAGAAGGCGCTCTACGCCGTCGACGGCGTGTCGCGGCCGGGCGCCCTGAGCTTCGCGCCGTTCTACAGCCAGTACGAGCGTCGCAGCGCCGTCTACTTCAAGCGCTTCACCGAGGCTTCGTGGAAGACCGAGGAAGCCGCCTTCCTGGCCGACCAGGCCAAGGCCCGCGACATCGCCGCCCGTTCGGTCGACGTCATGCACCTGGGCGAGATGCAGCCCGAGCGCGACCACAACCTGACCTCGGACATCTCCTATCCGGTCAGCTATCGCGGCCGTAACGGCCGCGACGCTCGCTCCGGCGGCTTCTTCGAGTTCGACATGAAGGTGCGGGCCGGGGCGCTGGTGCTTCAGGCCACCTATTGGGGCGGCGAGCGCGCGCGCACCTTCGACATCCTGGTCGACGGGACCAAGGTGGCTACCCAGGTCCTCGACAACGACCGTCCGGGCAAGTTCTTCGACGTCGAGTACCCGCTGGCCGAGGCCCTGACCAAGGGCAAGACCAGCGTGAAGGTGCGCTTCGTCCCCAAGGAGCGTTCGAGCGCCGGGCCGGTGTTCGGCGTGCGGGTGTTCAGCGCCAAGCCGGCGGCCACGGCATGAACCGGCGCGGTTTGATGTTCTCCGGCGCGGCCGTGCTTGGCCTCGCCGCGGCACCGGCCTGGGCGGTTCCCGCCGCTGGTTCGGCCGACAAGCGGTTCGAGGCGATCTACACCGCCGAGTACGACTGGCGGGTCAGCCAGGCCGCGCCGGACGAGGACAACCCCAACGCCCCCAAGCGGCTGCCCGATGTCGGGCCGGCCGTGCAGGCCGCGCGCCTGAAGCGCTGGACCGAGGTGTCGAGCCAGCTCGCCGCCCTGCCGGTGGCCCAGCTGTCGGTGCAGAACAAGATCAACTTCGCCGTCTACAAGGGCCAGATCGACGCCCTGCTGGCCGAGCAGAAGTACCGCGAGTACGAAAAGCCGCTCAGCGCCGACACCAGCTTCTGGGGCGACGTGGCCGAGTGGTCGCGCGGGTCGTTCCGCACCGAAGAGGACTACCGCAACTACATCGCCATGCTGCGCGAGATCCCGCGCTACTACGGCCAGCAGATCGTCAACATGCGCAGCGGCGTGAAGCGCGGCTTCACGGCGGCCAAGATAACCCTGCAAGGCCGCGACGCCGGCGTCGTCCTGGCGGCCGAGGCCAAGACCCCGCAGGATTCGCCGTTCTATGCGCCGTTCAAGACCATGCCGACGGTGATCCCCGCGGCGGTCCAGGCCGAGCTTCGCAGCCAAGCGGCCGAGGCCATCACCAAGGATGTCACCCCGGCCCATGCCGCCCTGCTGACCTTCCTGCGCAACGAATACATCCCCGGCGCGCGGACCTCGCTGGCCGCCTACGACCTGCCGGACGGCAAGGCCTACTACCAGTCCAAGATCGTCGAATTCACCACCACCGACCATACGCCCGACGAGATCCACGCCATCGGTCTTGCGGAAGTGGCCAAGATCCGAGGCCGGATGCTCGAGGTCATGAAGGAGGTCGGCTTCCAGGGCGACCTGGCGGCCTTCCTGACCTATCTGCGCACCGATCCGAAGTTCTACGCCAAGACCCCGCAGGAGCTGCTCAACCGCGCCGCCTGGATCGCCAAGACCTTCGACGGCAAGGCCAGCCAGTGGTTCGGCCGCCTGCCGCGCAGCCGTTTCGCCATCAAGCCCGTGCCCGACGAGATCGCGCCGTTCTACACCGGGGGCCGGGGCGGGCCGGGCATCTACCTGGTCAATACCTACGACCTGCCGTCGCGCCCGCTCTATTCGCAGGTCGCCCTGACCCTGCACGAAAGCGCGCCAGGCCACGCCTTCCAGATGCCGCTGGCGGCCGAGAACAAGGACCTGCCGGCCTTCCGCCGCGACACCTACCTGTCGGTCTACGGCGAGGGCTGGGCGCTCTACTGCGAGGCGCTGGGCGAGGACATGGGCATGTACGAGACGCCCTACGACCGCTTCGGCATGCTCAGCTATCAGATGTGGCGGGCCGCGCGCCTGGTGGTCGACACCGGGCTCCATGCCAAGGGCTGGACCCGCGAGCAGGCCCGCCAGTACCTGCACGACAACACCGCGATGGGCGACCACGAGATCGGCACCGAGGTCGATCGCTACATCGCCTGGCCGGGCCAGGCGCTGTCCTACTACATGGGCATGCTGGCCTTCGTGGAGGGCCGGGCCCGCGCCGAGAAGGCCCTGGGGCCGAAGTTCAACATCCGCGCCTTCCACGACGCCGTGCTCGAGATCGGCTCGGCGCCGATCCCGGTGATTCAGGCCCGCATCGACCAGCTGATCGCCGATGGCGGCAAGGGGCCCTATCCCGATGAGGAATGAGTTGAAGCGCGCCCTGGTCGCGGGCGCGGCCCTGCTGCTGTCGCCCGTTGCCGCCTGCGCGGCCGGTCCGGAAAAGGTGCACGCCCCGGGCAACCCGATCCTGGCCGACGGCCGCTACTACTCGACCGATCCGGCCCCGGTGGTCGACGGCGATACGCTGTGGATCCTGGCCGGCCGCGACGAGGCGCCTGCCGACGTCAACGACTTCATCATGAACGAGTGGCAGTTGCTGGCCACCAAGGACCCGGCGTCCGGCGACTGGCTGCACTATCCGGCCATCGCCAAGCCGCAGGCCGTGTTCAAGTGGGCCGAGGAAGGCCGCGCCTATGCCGGCCAGATCGTCAAAGGGCGTGACGGCAAGTTCTATCTCTATGCGCCCGTGCTGCAGGCCGGTGGAAACGCCAGGGACCGCTTCGCCATCGGCGTGGCCGTGGCCGACAGCATGACCGGCCCGTGGGTGGACGCCCATCCGTCCGGCCCGATCATCTCGCAGACCACGCCGGTCGCCAACGACATCCAGAACATCGACCCCACTGTGCTGATCGACGACGACGGCCGGGTCTACATCTACTGGGGCACGTTCGGGCAGCTGCGCGGCATGGAGCTGGCCGCCGACATGATCACGCCCAAGGGGCCTGAGGTGAAGGTCGAGGGGCTGACCGGCTTCTTCGAGGCCCCGTGGCTGATGAAGCGCAAGGGCGTCTACTACATGCTCTACGCCGGCAACCGCGCGGGGCCGAAGTCGGACTGCACGCCGGCCGTCTATCACGCCTGCATCGCCTACGGCACGGCGAGCTCGCCGCTGGGACCGTGGACCTATCGCGGCGTGATGCTGGGTCCGGTGTCGTCGACGACCTCGCACTCGGGCGCGGTGGAGTTCAAGGGCCGCTGGTACATGGCCTACCACACCGCCGACGCGGCGGGCGGCGGCCACTTCCGGCGCAGCGTGGCGCTGGATCCGATCGAGTGGGACGACAGCGTCAGCCCGCCGGCCATCCGCAAACTGATCCCGACCCGCCGTCCGCAAGCCCCGCCGGCCCCGACCCGCAACATCGCCGGCCAGGCGACCGCGGCGGCCTCCAACGAGCCGATCCCCGTCCAGTACTGGATCAAGGCCCTGAACGACGGGATCACCAAGGCCTCGCCCTTGCCGCCCGACACCTGGGGCACCTGGTCGCCGAACAATCCGCCGCGTCAGTGGGTCGAGTACCGCTTCGACGCGCCGGTGACCGTGGACGGCGCCCGCATCTGGTTTTGGGGCGACCAGCCGGCCGGTTCGGGCATTGGCGTCGCCCCGCCCAAGGCTTGGCGCATGGAATACTGGGACGGCGGCTGGAAGCCGGTCGCCGGCGCGACGGGTTTCGGGACCGAGGTCGGCGCCTTCCAGGACGCTAGCTTCGCCCCCGTCACCACCCGCTGCCTGCGGGCGGTGTTCGACGCCTCTTCGGCCGGCGGAACCTACGCCGCCGTCGCCGTCCAGGAGTGGGAGGTGCTGGCGCCCCAGGCGGCAGCTCCCAAGTCCGGCTCGGGCCATGCGCCGCCCTGCGAGGCCGCGCGCTGAGCCGACTCTGGACGATCCGCGCGCCCGGCCGGGCGCGCGGATCGTCTTGACCGATTTATCGAGGCCCTGGCGTCGCGCCGGGCCTGAGCTTTGCTGCGCCTGTCGCAGCTAAATCCAGACCCTTATCCAAACAAAGGAGATCGCATGCGTCGCCTGCTAACCCCGCTCGCCCTGGGGCTCGTCGCCTCGCACGCCGCCATGGCCGCCCCCGCCGCCCAACCCGGGCTGGCCGGCGTCTGGACCTTCGACGACGCGCCGTCCTATCCGGGCGTCACCCTGATGAAGATCGAGCAGAAGGCCGGCAAACCGACCGGGACCGTCACGACCGCCTGGTACGGGTCGATGGACATGCAGAACCTCGTCGTGAAGGACGGGGTGGCGACCTTCGAGCTGCGCAATCTCAACGACAAGGACAAGCCCACCCGCCAGTGGACCGCGACCCTGAAGGGCGCGAGCGTCTCCCTGGCCGGCGACATCTGGTACGCCCATGTCGAGCAGGACGGCCGCCGGGGCACGGCCGCAGACGCCAAGGCTCGCGCCTTCACCACCACCAGCCTGCCGCCGATGGGCGAGCTGGCCGCCGACGGCCTGGCCGCCAAGCCGCCGATGGGCTGGAGCAGCTGGAACAAGTTCGGCGCGGCGATCGACGACAAGACCGTGCGAGCCATGGCCGACGCCATGGTCGCCTTCGGCCTACGCGACGCCGGCTATGTCTATGTCAACATCGACGACGGCTGGCAGGGCGAGCGCGGCGCCGACGGCGTGCTGCGGCCCAACGACAAGTTCCCGGACATGAAGGCCCTGGCCGACTACGTCCACTCCAAGGGGCTGAAGCTGGGCATCTACAGCTCGCCGGGCCCCAAGACCTGCGCGGGCTACGCCGGCAGCTACGGCCACGTGGCCCAGGACGCCAGGACCTTCGCCGAATGGGGCGTCGACTACCTGAAGTACGACCTGTGTTCGGGCGAGTGGTTCTATGCCGACGCCGACACCGTCAAGCGCACCTATTACGAGATGGGCGCGGCGCTGCGGGCCACCGGCCGGCCGATGATCTATTCGCTGTGCCAGTACGGCCGCTTCGACGTCGGCGCCTGGGGCCGTCAGGTGGGCGGTCACCTGTGGCGCACCACCGGCGACATCACTGACGACTATCCGACCATGGCCAAGATCGGCTTCGACAAGAACGGCAAGCCCGAGTTCGCCGGCCCCGGCGGCTGGAACGATCCGGACATGCTGGAGGTCGGCAACGGCGGCATGACCAGGGACGAGTACCTGACCCATATGAGCCTGTGGGCCATGTCGGCCGCGCCGCTGATGATGGGCCACGACCTGCGCGACACCGGCGCCGAGGTGCTGAAGATCCTCGAGAACCGCGAGGTGATCGCCGTCGACCAGGACGCTCGCGGCGTGCAGGGCAAGGCCGTGCGCAGGGACGGGGCGACCGAGGTCTGGAGCAAGCCGCTGGCCGACGGTTCGGTCGCCGTGGCGCTGTTCAACCGCGGGGACAAGCCGGTCCGGATGGAGCTGAAGGCGGCCGACGCCGGCGTTTCCGGCCTGACCGCCGTGCGCGACCTCTGGCGCGGCGTCGATCTGGCGGCCGGCGAGCAGGCCTTCGAGGTGCCGGCGCGCGGCGTGGTGATGGTGAAGGTGAAGGGGAGCTGAGGCTCCCTTCCAGCCAACGAGGCGAGGGGCGCGGGCCGATCGGTCCGCGCCCCTTTTTCGTGCCTGTCGCCTGGGCTGACTGCGGACAAAAAAGGGGAGGGACGTTTGCACGTCCCTCCCCAAAGCGAGCGAGCCGGGAGGGCGCCGCTCAACGACGCCCGGCCTGGCCGGGCGTCGGACGTGGTTCTGATCAGTAACGGAAGCGGGCGCTGACCTGCAGGGTGCGGGCCTGCACGCGCACGCCCAGGGGCAGCGCGCGGTTCTGGCCCCAATAGACGTTGTTGTTCTCCTCCAGCAGGTTCGAGCCCTCCAGGCTGAGGGTCAGCTGCTTGATCGGAGTCCAGTTGACCGCCGCGTCCAGGCGCGAGGTCGCGTCGTTGTACGGCGAGTACTCGGGATTGTCCTGGTAGACGGTGACCTTGTAGCGGTCGCGATAGTTATAGGCGACGCGGGCGCTGAACTGCGGCGTGTCGTAATAGAGCGCCAGGTTGTAGGTATATTTCGAGGTGTTGTCGGCGTCGTAGACGCCGGGGAGCTTGCGCTGCGCTTCGGTGAAGTCGCTGTACATGATCTCGGCCTTGGCCATGTACGTGAAGTTGGCGCTGGCCCCGAAGTTGCGCAGCTTGCCGGGCAGGAAGTCGAAGAAGCCCGAAGCGTTGAACTCGTAGCCCATGAACTCGCCCGGCCCGGCGTTGCGGACCTTGTAGACCATGGCCTGCTTGTTGAGTTCCGGCACGAACTCGGTACGGCCGGCCCAGTAGATGTAGCCGTCCGGCTTCTTCAGGAAGGCGCCGGCCGACAGCACGCCGCCACGACCGAAATAGTATTCCAGCGAGGCGTCGTAGTTGGTCGAGCGGTTCGGCTTCAGGTCCGGGTTGGCGGAGAACACCACGCCGCCGATGGTGTCGATCGTGCGCCAGGACGAGATGTCGAGGAAGTTGGGGCGCTGGACGTTGTAGGTGTAGGCCAGTCGCAGCTGGACCTTGGGCGTGAAGTGGATGACGCCGTTGATGCTGGGCAATACATCGACATAGTCG
Organism: Caulobacter sp. GW821-FHT09B11; assembly: GCF_059418205.1. Lineage (NCBI taxonomy): Bacteria > Pseudomonadati > Pseudomonadota > Alphaproteobacteria > Caulobacterales > Caulobacteraceae > Caulobacter > Caulobacter sp. GW821-FHT09B11. Next base: position 56,280 of record NZ_JBWKPK010000012.1, read on the forward strand.
CCGCCGCCGGTGATGGGCGTGATGACCTCGATGACCCGGTTGGGATCCTCCACCGTCGGGGATTTTTCGACCGAGTACTTGGTGCTGTCGATCGTTCCCTTGGTCTTGATGACGCGAACGCCGGCCACGCCGTCGATGGGGAAGCGGCTGTCGATCGCGTAGTTGACGTTGACGAAGGCGGCCAGCGACTTTTCGTCGTCGGCGTAGCTCTGGCCGAGGTTGGCCGGGGGCTTTTCCGTCGTCCAGCCCGCAGCCGTGCGGAAGGACTGCAGGTTGGCCATGATGTCCTTGCCCGACAGGTGGTACCACGACGGCGAGAAGCCGCCGACATCGAGCTTGGAGGCCTCGACGCCGACGCCCTGGGCGAAGCCGGTCAGGCTGCTGGTCGGGAAGGTGTCGCGATAGCCGTAGTCACGGGTGGTGTGACGGTCGTTATAGCGCAGGCCGACCGTGGCGCTGCGCAGGAACTTGTCCTCGCTGAAGCGGTAGGTGGCGTCGGTGGCGACGACGAATTCGTGGCTCTTGGCGTAGGTCTGTTCGTCGTGCGTCTGCGAGAGCCGGTAGTTGGCGACGTTCGACAGGTCCGTGGTCGGGAAGGTGATGTAGGCGCCGCGGCCCGGGACCTTGTCCGAGTTCAGGTCGACATTGACGGTCTTGATCGGGCTGCCCGACGAGTCCAGCAGGCGCGCGATGGTCAGGATGCCGTAGTACTCGCTGGAGCTCCAGTTGTACTGGGCCGAGCCGTTGATCTGCAGCTTTTCGCCGCGCCAGTGGACCTCGGCGTTGGTCGTGTAGTTGTCGGAATTGACCTCTTCGTAATAGGACTGCGCGCTGGCGTCGACGCCGGTGGCGCGGTTGAGCGTCAGCGACTGGACCGTCTTGCCGTCGCTGGCCAGCACGACGTTGGAGACGGTGCTGTCGGGGTCGCGGGTGGTGACGTGCAGTCGGTCGCGGCCGCGCTTTTCCTCGCTGCCGAAGTAGGAGCCCTCGAGCACGAAATCGAGGTGTTCGTCATAGCGCCATTGGCCGACCACGCTGATCGACGGACGGGTGATCTTGCCGGTCTCGACGCCGTAGTTCACCGCGTACGGCGCGATGATGTTCTTCTGGTTCGCGGGCAGCGAGTTCCACGAGTTGGTGTTCTCGAAGAAGGTGGTGGGCGACTCGCTCTCGACGAAGTCTTCCTCGTAGTTGTTGCGGGTGTAGGACCCGTTGATCAGGAAGCCCATCTCGCCGATGGCGGTGTCGAAGCGGTTGCCGATCAGCAGGCTGGCGTAGGGGCTCTTGGTGTCGCCGGTGCTGGCGTAGACGTTCTTGATGCTGCCGGCGACCGTGAGGCCGTTCTTCAGGTCCAGCGGGCGGCGCAGCTCGACATTGACCGTGCCGGCGATGCCGCCTTCGACCTGGTCGGCGGTGCGGGTCTTGTAGACCTGGACCGACTTCAGCAGTTCGGCCGGGATGTCGGCCAGGTTGGTCGAGCGGGCTTCGCCGACGCTGTTGCTGTTACCGTTGATGGTGGTCGAAATGCCCGTCATGCCGCGGATGGCGACGCTGGACCCTTCGCCGTGGACGCGCTCGATCTGCACGCCGGTGATCCGCGACAGCGCCTCGGGCACGTTGTTGTCGGGCAGCTTGCCGACGTCTTCGGACTCGATCGACTCCACGATCTGAGCGGATTTGCGCTTGCGCTCCGCGGCCGCGTTCAGGCTTCCGCGGATGCCCTTGACGATAACCGTGTCGACGACGTTGGCGTCGTCCTCGGCTTTCTTGTCTGACTTTTCAGAAGCGCTTGCGGCGTCCGCCTTGACGTCCTGCGCCAGCGCTTGATTTCCAACCATGATTGCCGCCGCGCTCGTAGCGACCAGCAACCAGTTTTTCCCTCGGACCTGCATTTGTCCTCTCCCCTGACAAATTCGTGACAGGAAGAACGCATATAACTCAGACTACGTCAAAATAAATTATACGATATATCCCAGGGTTGCGACGGCAGGTCGCTCCCGTATCCGCGCGCCCTGAAAAACAGGCGCCGCGCGCGCTTCGGACGCGCTTTCGCCCGCCTGGGCGGTCGCCTGTGCGTCGTCGTCGGTTTGAGGAAATCACGATGGGCTGTCGCCGATCCGCGGGGCGGATCAGCGTGCGCCGGGCCTAGCCGCCCTGGCGGGCGGACCTTGCCGATCGGTAGCGATCGATGTCGATGCCGTGACGACGCAGCTTGTCGTAGAAGGTCTTGCGCGGGGTCTGCAGCAGCGTCATCGCCGTGCGGGCGTCGCCGCCGCAGGCCGCCAGGGTCTCGCGGATGACCATCGCCTCGTAGCGGCCCATGCGTTCGGCCAGGCCTTCGTCGAGGCCGGGCGCGGCGCCGTCTTCGCCCAGGCCGGCCGAGGGCAGGCCCAGGGCCACGCGCTCGGCGTAGTGCGCCAGCTCTCGCACGTTGCCCGGCCAGTCATGCCCCAGCAGGTGGTCGCGGATCGCCGCCGTCAGGCGCGGCGCCGGCCGCCGCAGCCTGGCCGCGGCCTCGGCCAGGAAGTGGCCGAACAGCGCGGGCACGTCCTCGCGTCGCTCGCGCAGGGGCGGAGCCACCAGGGTCACCACGTTCAGGCGGTAATAGAGGTCGGCGCGGAAGGCGCCGTCGCGCACGGCCTCGGCCAGGTCGACCTTGCTGGCCGCGACGATCCGCAGATCCAGGTGGCGTGGTTCGGAGGCGCCGACGGGCCAGATCTCGCGCTCCTCGACCACCCGCAGCAGCTTGGCCTGCAGGGTGGGCGACAGGCCCTCGATCTCGTCGAGGAACAGCACCCCGCGATCGGCGCGCTCGATGCGGCCGATCGTGGGGCGAAGGCCGCCGGCGCCGCCGGCCGCGCCGAACAGTTCGGTCTCGAACACGGCCTCGGGAAGCGCGGCGCAGTTGACCGCGACCATCGGTCGGGCGCGCCGGGCGCCGCCGCGATGCAGGGCCTGGGCGACCAGGCCCTTGCCGACGCCGGTCTCGCCCTGGATCAGCACGTCGACCTCGGCCTCGGCCAACTGGGCGATGGTGGCGCGCAGGCGCTGCATGACCGGCGTGTCGCCGAGCAGCATCGAGCCGCCGGGGCTCTGGGCGGCGGCCTCCAGGCGGCGGTTGTCCAGCACCAGCCGGCGCTTCTCCAGCGCGCGCGACAGGGCCGCCGTCAGCCGCTCCATCGGAAAGGGCTTGGAGACGAAGTCGTAGACCCCGTCCTGCAAGGCGGCGACGGCCATGGCGACGTCGCCGTGGCCGGTGATCAGCAGCACCGGAATGTCGGGGTCGATCGCCTGGACGCGCTGGAACAGCGCCAGGCCGTCCATGCCCGGCATGCGCACGTCCGAGACCACGGCCCCGTCGAAGTCGCGCGCCAGTCCCTTCAGCGCCGCCGGGGCGTTGTCGAGCGCCGCGACGTCGAAGCCGCGCAGCGTCAGGCCCTGCGCCAGCGCGACCCGCAACGCCTCGTCGTCGTCGACGAGCAGGATCCTGCCGGCCGGCGCGCTCATGGAACGGCCTTGCGCAGGGTCAGGATGAAGGTCGCGCCCTGGCCGGGCGCCGAGGTCGCCGTCAGTTGGCCGCCGAAGTCGACGGCGATGTCGTGGGCGATCACCAGGCCCAGGCCAAGGCCGCGCGGCTTGGTGGTCAGGAACGGCGTGAAGAGGGCGCGTTCCACCTCGGGCGCCAGACCCGGACCGTTGTCGCCGACGGCGATCTCGACCGTGTCCACGTCTTCTCGCACCGTGACGGTGACGACGCCGTCGGCGCGACCGCCCACCGCCTCGAAGGCGTTCTGCAGCAGGTTGACCAGCACCTGTTCGAGCCGGACCCGTTCGCCCAGTACGCTAAGGCCCGCCGTCTCGCCCAGGCGGACAAGGCGGGCCTCCTGGCGTCGCGACCGGCTTGCGGTCAGCAGCACCGAGCCGTCGATCACCTCGGTGACCAGGGTCGGCTCGACCCGGCCGTCGGCCTTGCGCGAGAAGGCCCGCAGTTCGTCGGTGATCCGGCCGATCCGCTCCGTCATGGCGACGATGGCGGTGAAGGTCTCGCCGGCGGCGTCGGCGAGACCTCGGCCGATCAGCAGCAGGCCGTTGTCGGCGTTGGCCCGGATGGCGGCCACCGGCTGATTGATCTCGTGCGCCACCCCGGCGGCGATCTGGCCCAGGGACGCCAGCTTGTTGGCCTGCACCAGGTCGGCCTGCAACGAGCGGAGCCGGGTTTCCGTGCGCTGGCGCTCCTCGACCTCGTGCGACAGGGCCCGGTTGGCGTCGGTCAGTTCGTGGGTGCGCTCCTCGACCCGTCGTTCCAGCTCCAGGCGCGTCTCGCGATCGCGCAGGGCGGCCAGGTGGATGCGCCGCCGCCGCACCCACAGCCACAGCAGGGCCGCGCTCAGCAGGGTCCAGACCAGGGCGGTGATCCACCGCGCCGCCGCCGCGGCCTGCTCGGCGGGAACGGCGGTGCTCAGGAGGTGCAGGGTCCAGCCGGGGGCGATGTCGGGCAGGCGCGTCTCGATCTGGCGTTCGGCGCGGGGCGTATCGGTCCGGGTCACGGCGCCGGACTTCTGGCGCAAGGGCAGAGGGCTGAACGTCGCGCCGCCATACTGGCCACCGGCGCGCAGGGCGTCCCGCCTGGTTTGCGGCAGAGGATCACGGGCGAGGAAGCGCCATTCGGGCTGGCTGGTGATCAGCACCAGCCCCTGGCGGTCCACCACGAAGGCCGGTTCGCCGATGGCGCGCCAGGCCGCTTCGACGCCGTCGAACTCCAGCTTGACCACCACCACGCCCAACGGTCCGGACGGGCCGTCGACACGGCGGGCCAGGTAGAGGCCGGGCTTGCGGCTGACCGTGCCCAGGGCGAACTGCTCGGCGTAGCCGCTGCGCAGGGCCTGGGTGAAATAGGGGCGAAAGCCGTAGTCGGAGCCGACGAAGCTGGTCGGCAGCCGCCAGTTGCTGGCCGCCGCGGTGACGCCGTCGGTCGCGATGACATAGACCGCCGCGGCCCGCGCCTGCACGCCCAGCGCCTCCAGCTTGCGCGACAGCGCCTCCAGCCTGGCGGGCGAGCGGCTGGCGAGGGCGGCTTCGAGGTCGGCGTCGTCGGCCAGGACCAGGGGCAGGGCGCGTTGCTTGTCGAGTTCGCTGCGCAGCACCGCCGCGTGCAGCGCCGCCGAGGCGGCCGCCCGCGCGCGCAGCGCCGTCATCGCTCGCTGCTCGACCAGGGCTCCGACCGACCAGACCAGCAGGGCGCCGGTCACCGCCGCGACCAGGGCGAACACGAGCAGTCGCGGTCGGGAAAGGGTGGGCGCCGAGGCGGCGAACGGCTTCGGCTCGATCGGTTGAGGTTGTGCCATATTCCACACAATACGGATCCGGGCTGGGCGGATTATGGCACGCGCTCGGGTGTCGACGCGAGCCAATATCGTCATATTCCCTCGTTTATTCATATTCTTACGGATTTTCTCGGGAGGGCTCCTCCCACTTGCCGAGGGCTGCGCCACTCTGGATCCAAGCGTCCGACCTGCAAGGGCGCGCGAGGAAGCCAGCCAGGAGCCCGCCGAATGATCCCGCAAGTCCCGTCCGTCGCGACGCCGCCGCGCCCCGGTCCCTGGTACACGCACCTCTACGTCCAGGTGCTGGTCGCCATCGCCGCCGGCGCCCTGATCGGCCACTTCTGGCCCGGCTTCGGCGAGAGCCTGAAGCCGCTGGGCGACGCCTTCATCAAGCTGGTGAAGATGGTCATCGCCCCGGTGATCTTCCTCACCGTCGTCACCGGCATCGCCGGCATGCGCGACCTGGGCAAGTTCGGCCGCGTGGTGCTCAAGGCCTTCGCCTACTTCCTGACCTTCTCCACCCTGGCCCTGGTGCTGGGCATGGTGGTGGGCAACCTCGTCCATCCGGGCGCGGGCATGAACATCGATCCGGCCACGCTGCACAGCGAGAAGGTCGCCGACTACGCCGCCAAGGCCCACGAGACGACCATCGTCGGCTTCCTCAGCAACATTATCCCGGCCACGGTCACGGGCGCCTTCGCCGACGGCGACATCCTGCAGGTGCTGTTCTTCTCGATCCTGTTCGGTGTCGCGCTGGTGCTGGTCGGCGACAAGGGCCAGCCGGTCGTCGACCTGCTGGAGTCGATCGCCCACGCCTTCTTCCGCCTGGTCGGCATCCTGATGAAGGCCGCGCCCATCGGCGCCTTCGGAGCCTTCGCCTTCACCATCGGCAAGTATGGCATTGGCTCGGTCGTGAACCTGGCCGCCCTGGTCGGCACCTTCTACGCCACCTCGATCATCTTCGTGGTGGTGATCCTGGGCGCGGTCGCCCGGTTCAACGGCTTTTCGATCCTCAAGCTGATCCGCTACCTGAAGAGCGAACTGCTGCTGGTGCTGGGGACGAGCTCGTCGGAATCGGCCCTGCCCAGCCTGATCGACAAGCTGGAGCGCGCCGGCTGCGCCAAGCCGGTCGTCGGCCTGGTGGTCCCGACCGGTTATTCGTTCAATCTCGACGGCACCAACATCTACATGACCCTGGCGGCGCTGTTCATCGCCCAGGCCACGGGCGTGCACCTGTCGCTCGGCGACCAACTGCTGCTGCTGGGCGTGGCCATGCTGTCGTCCAAGGGCGCGGCGGGCGTCACGGGGGCCGGCTTCATCACCCTGGCCGCCACGCTTTCGGTGGTGCCCTCGGTGCCCGTGGCCGGCATGGCCCTGATCCTCGGCGTCGACAGGTTCATGAGCGAGTGCCGGGCGCTGACCAACTTCATCGGCAACGCGGTGGCCACCATCGTCGTCAGCCGCTGGGAAAAGGCCCTCGACAAGGACGCCCTCGACGCCGCCCTGGCCGGTCACGCCGTCCCGTCCGACGTCGAGCCGGTTCCGGCCGCGGCCGAGTAGCGATTCCAAAAGGCAGCCGGGCCGCCGACGCGGCGGCCCCTTCCTCCTCCTCTTCCTCCCGCGCGCGCCGCGGGAGCGGGAACCCACGCCCATGCGCATTCTCTTCGCCACCACGGCCCTCGTGGCCGTCGGCTTCGCCGGCGCCGCCCGCGCCGAGGACGCCGATCTCGCCGCCCTGAAGGCTCAGATCCAGCTGATGCAGGCGCGGATCGACGTCCTGGAGCGCCAGTCCGCCGTCACTACGGCCGCTCCCACCGCCGCGCCGATCGCGACCCTGCCGACCGCCCCGCCGCCGAAACCGGCCGCCGAGACCGTTCGCTGGGAGAACTCGCCGCGCTTCACCGACGCCTCGGGGGCGACCTTCAAGCTGCGCGGCCGCATCCTGCTGGACGCCGTCGACGCGGTCGCCGAGCGCGACGGCGTCGCCGACTATCACGCCCGCCAGTTCAAGGCCCGGCAGCTGTTCCTGGGCGTCGAGGGCCAGACGGGCCGCTGGGGCTATCGCCTGGAAGGCGGCGCGGTCAGCGGCGGCGCCTGGAGCTGGGACGACGCCATCATCGAGTACAAGCTCGACGCCCAAACCTCGCTGCTGGCCGGCAACCAGAAGGCCGCCTCGCTGGAGGGGCTGACCTCGTTCAAGTCGATCACCTTCATGGAACGCGGCGCCTATGGCGACGTGATCGACGCCGGCTACGCCCTGTCGCTGGAAGCCGTGCGCACCGGCTCCAACTGGTCGCTGTGGGGCGCCTTGCAGGGCGACAACATCAACAAGACCGACACCACGGGCGGCTACGATCCCAACCAGGCCGTCGAGCGGCTGGGCGCCACTGTCCGCGCCACCTGGTCGCCGCAGCTTTCTGACGCCGACCGCCTGCACCTGGGCGCCTGGGTGCGCCGCCGCGATCGGGGAGGGGAGACCGGCTTCACCTATTCGGCGGCCGCCAACACCGCCTTCAGGTCCCAGACCTCGTCCGGCGCGACCCTGTTCTCGACCGGGGCGGTCGGCGACGGCGACACCACGCTTGGGATCGAGGCCGCCTGGATCCACCGGGCGCTGTCGCTGCAAGGCGAGGCGGCCCGGATCAAGGTCGACCGCATCGCCACCAATCTCAGCTCCACCCTGGGCGGGCCGGACTTCGACATCGTCACCGCCTACGCCTCGGCCAGCTGGTTCGCGACCGGCGAGACGCGGCCCTACAATCCCAACGGCTCGTTCGGCCGGATCAAGGTCGCCCATCCGCTCGACAAGGGCGGCCTGGGCGCGCTGGAGTTCGCCGCCCGTTACGACTACGCCGACTTCAGCGACATGGCGGCCAACGGCGTCGCCACGCTGGCCTCGCAGACCGGTCTTTCCACGGCGGGGACCTACAAGGCCGTCACGCTCGGCGCCAACTGGTATCCCTATTCTTATGTGCGCCTGACCGGGAACCTGACGCGGGCGACCATCGACAACCGCCTGATCGCCGGCTCGCAGCTGGACGCCGACGTCACCGTCGCCCAGGCCCGCCTGCAGTTGGAATTCTAACGGGGGCGAAAACCTTGTCCTTCGACAGGCTCAGGAAGAGGTTTTTCTGGCGTCTGAGACTGTAATGGTCCTCATCCTGAGCTTGTCGAAGGACGAGGACCACGCAGGGCGGGTCAAGGTTGATCCGTCCTACAGCTTGACCACCTGGCCCGTCCGGGCCGACTGGCCGGCCGCCTCGGCCAGAGCCAGGGCCTCGACGCCGTCGACATAGCCGATCGCCGGCAGGGCTTCCCCGCGGATGATCTGCGCGAAGTGCGCCATCTCCCGGCGGTAGGCCTCGGCGTAGCGGTCGAGGAAGAAGTTCTGGAAGGCGTCGCTGGCCGCGCCCGCCTCGCCCCAGACCGAGACCGTGCTCTCGGTGACGTTGTCGGCCCGAACCAGACCTTTGGAGCCGAAGGCCTCGATGCGCTGGTCGTAGCCGTAGCCGCTGCGGCGGCTGTTGCTGATCATGCAGATCTTGCCCGAGGCGGTGCGCAAAAGGATCTTGGCGGTGTCGACGTCGCCGGCCTCGCCGATGGCGGGATCCACCAGGCAGCTGGCGGCGGCGAACACCTCGGTCACCGGCTCGTCCAGCAGCCAGCGGGCCATGTCGAAATCGTGGATCGCCATGTCCTTGAACAGCCCCCCGGACACCTTGACGTAGGCGACCGGCGGCGGGGCCGGGTCGTGGCTGGTGATGTGCACCGTTTCCAGCGCGCCGACCGCGCCGGCCGCCAGTCGGGCCTGCAAGGCCTGGAAGCTGGGATCGAAGCGGCGGTTGAACCCCAGGAACAGCTTCACGCCGGGCGCGCCCAGTTCGGCGGCGGCCGAGCGGGCGCGGGCCAGGTCCTGGTCGATCGGCTTCTCGCAGAACACCGCCTTGCCCGCCGCCACGGCCTTCAGACTGTAGTCGAGGTGGGTGTCGGTCGAGCTGGCGATGATCACCCCCGCCACCGACGGATCGTTCAGCGCGGTATCGAGATCGGAGACCTGGGCGCCGGTCTCGGCGGCGAGCGCCTCGGCCGCCTCGGCGACAGGGTCCACCACATGCTTCAGGCGCAGGCCGGCCTGGCCGGCGACGTTCTTGGCGTGGATGCGGCCGATGCGGCCCGCGCCGAGGATGGCGATGTCGTGCATGGGAACCTTCAAGGTCTCGGTGGATTGAGCGCAGGAGCGGGCGGCGTGTCCATCGCCTGACCGTTCGATCGCGTCGTATCGACCATGACCGCTCCCTCGTCCGGCTCGTGACGCGGCCGGGACTTCGTGTTCCTGTAGCCTGGAATAAAAATTCCCTCTACGGGTAAAGTGGAATTCCTGGTCGTGAGTTGAACCCTGGCGTTCATACGCGGAACGGATATTCTAATTTGACCGATCGGACTGTGGGGCGCGGATGACGGAAGAAATCATGGCGGCGAACGCTCCCGCCAGCGCGGACGAGCTGCGGGCGGCGATCCTCGAGCGCTACGAGACGCTGAGCAAGCGCCTGCAGCAGATTGCGCGCTACGTTCTGGACGAGCCCAACGAGATGGCCCTGGAGACCCTGGCGGTGATCTCAGAGCGATGCGGCGTGCAGCCCTCGGCCATCGTGCGCTTCGCCAAGACCTTCGGCTTTCCCGGCGCCAGCCAGATGCAGCGGCTGTTCCGCGACGGCCTGCTGTCAGGCCACTCGGCCCTGGGCTATGGCGAGCGCGTGCGTCACTTCAACGAGGCCGTGGCGCGCAAGCCCGAGAGCGGCGCCGACGTGCTGTCGGAGTTTGTCGAGGGCAACACCTTGGCGCTCCAGAACCTCGGCCAGACGGTCAGCGAGGCCGACATGGCCAAGGCCGTCGCCCTGATCGACAAGGCCGAGACGGTCTATGTGGTCGGCTTCCGCCGCTCGTTCCCGGTGGCATCGTACCTGGCCTATTCGCTGCAGCAGGTGAACAAGCGCACCCTGTTCATCGACGGGGTGGCGGGCCTGACCAAGCAGCAGGTTCAGACCATCGGTCCCAAGGACCTGCTGATCGCCGTCAGCTACCACCCCTATGCCGAGGAGACTGTGCAGGCCGTCGAGATGGCGGTGCAGCGCGACGCCAAGGTGCTGTCGATCAGCGACAGCCTAGTCAGCCCGATCGCCAAGCCGGCCGAACTGGTGCTGCACGTGCGCGAGTCCGAGGTGCGGACCTTCCGCTCCCTGGCCGCCTCGATCTGCCTGGCCCAGGCCCTGGTGATCGGCTTCGCCTTCGAGGCCAACAGGGAAAAGGGCAAGAAGCGCAAGGCCGGCTGAACCGCGCGTTCCATTCGCGCTCAAAAATGAAATGAATGTTGCGAGATTTGGAAGCTTGGAATATGCGTTACATGGCGCCGACGGGGAGGTCGGTCAGAAAAAAGTAGCGTGGAACCGGAATGGCGCACGACGAAAAGGCCCTTGATCTCATCACCGTCGGCCGTTCCTCCGTCGACCTCTACGGCCAGCAGACCGGCGGCCGGCTGGAGGACATGTCCTCCTTCGCCAAGTATCTGGGCGGCAGCCCGACCAACACCGCCGCGGGCGGCGCGCGCCTTGGCCTGAAGACGGGCCTGCTGACCAGGGTCGGCTCCGACCACATGGGCCGCTTCATCCGCGAGCAGCTGGTGCGCGAGGGCGTCGACGTCGCCGGCGTGCTGTCCGACCCCGACCGCCTGACCGCCCTGGTGATCCTGGGCATCCGCGACCGGGTGAACTTTCCGCTGATCTTCTACCGCGAGAACTGCGCCGACATGGCGCTGCTGCCCTCCGACGTGGACGAGGCCTGGATCGCCAGGGCCGGCGCGGTGCTGATCAACGGCACCCATCTGTCGCAGCCCAATGTCTACGACACCAGCCTCAAGGCCGCCCGCGCGGTGAAGGCGGCCGGCGGCCGGGTGGTCTTCGACATCGACTACCGCCCCGTGCTGTGGGGCCTGGCCGGCAAGGACGCCGGCGAGAACCGCTTCGTCGAGAACCGTCAGGTCACCGAGAAGCTGCAGGAGGTCGTGGCCCTCTGCGACCTGATCGTCGGCACCGAGGAGGAGATCCATATCCTCGGCGGCTCGACCGACACCATCGCCGCCCTGCGCGCGATCCGCGGCGGCGCCCCCGGCGCGCTGCTGGTCTGCAAGCGCGGGCCCGACGGCTGCGTGGCCTTCCCGGGTGCGATCCCCGACAGCCTGGACGAGGGCGTCAGCGCGCGCGGGTTCAAGGTCGAGGTGTTCAACGTGCTGGGGGCGGGCGACGCCTTCATGGCCGGCTTCCTGCGCGGCTGGTTGCGCGGCGAAAGCGTCGAAACCTGCTGCGAGTGGGGCAACGCCTGCGGGGCCATCGTCGTCTCGCGCCACGGCTGCACCCCGGCCATGCCGACCTGGGTCGAACTGGAAGCCTTCCTGTCCGACCGCGAGCGGCCGTTCCGCCTGCGCGAGGATTTGGAGCTGGAGCACATCCACTGGGCCACCACCCGCGACCGCGTCTATGACGAGCTGACCGTCCTGGCCGTCGATCATCGCAGCCAGTTTCTCGACCTCATCGCCGAGACGGGCGGCGATCCCGAACGCATTCCGCATTTCAAGACCCTGGCCCTGCACGCGGTCGAGGCCGTGGCCGGCGGCGACGAGAGCCGCTTTGGCCTGCTGCTGGACGGTCGCTTCGGGTTCGACGCCTTGGCCCAGGCCGCCGACCACGACTACTGGATCGCCCGCCCGATCGAGCTTCCCAAGTCGCGGCCGCTGGAGTTCGAAAGCTCGGCCGACGTGGCCACCGAGCTGGTCGAGTGGCCGGCCAGCCAGATCGTCAAGTGCCTGGTCTTCTATCACCCCGACGACGAGGTCGAACTGCGCGAGCGCCAGGAGCGTCAGCTGCTGCGGTTGTTCGACGCCTGCCGCAAGACGCGCCACGAACTGCTGCTCGAACTGATCCTGCCGGCCGGCATGCACAGCGACAGTCGGACCGTGGCGCGCGGCGTGCGCCGGCTCTACGACCTGGGCATCCGCCCCGACTGGTGGAAGCTGGAGCCCCTGACCGATCCGGCCGCCTGGCGCGAGATCGAGATCGCCATCCGCGAGAACGACCCGCTCTGCCGGGGCGTGGTGCTGCTGGGGCTGTCGGCGCCGGAGGCCGAACTCGTCGCCTCGTTCGAGGTCGTCGCGCCGTTCCCGATCGTGAAGGGCTTCGCCGTGGGGCGGACGATCTTCTACGATGTGGCTCGCGATTGGCTGGCCGGCCGCATCGACGACGAAGCGGCCGTCGCCGCCCTGGTGAGCAAGTTCAAGGTGCTGGTGGACGCCTGGAAGCGTCTGCGGAGCGCCGCCGAGAAAGCCGCGTAAATGGCCGTGATCCGTCTTACCGCCGCCCAGGCGACCGTCCGCTGGCTCTCGCAGCAGCATGTCGAGACCAGCGAGGGCGTGGTCCCTTACTTCGCCGGGGTCTGGGCGATCTTCGGCCACGGCAATGTCGCGGGCCTGGGCGAGGCCCTGCACGGCGCCCGCGACGTGCTGCCGACCTGGCGCGCCCACAACGAGCAGGGCATGGCCCACGCCGCCATCGCCTTCGCCAAGCAGTCGCGGCGCGAGCGGGCCATGGTCTGCACCACCTCGATCGGGCCGGGCGCGACCAACATGGTCACCGCCGCCGCCCTGGCCCATGTGAACCGCCTGCCGGTGCTGTTCCTGCCCGGCGACGTCTACGCCAGCCGCCGGCCCGATCCCGTCCTCCAGCAGATCGAGGACTTCGGCGACGCCACGGTCAGCGCCAACGACTGCTTCCGGCCGGTGTCGCGCTATTTCGACCGCATCACGCGGCCCGAGCAGATCCTCGACGCCCTGCCGCGCGCCCTGGCGACCATGCTCGACCCGGCGACCTGCGGCCCCGCGACCCTGGCCTTCTGCCAGGACGTCCAGGCCGAGGCCTTCGACTATCCGGAAGCTTTCTTCGCCAAGAAGGTCTGGCGCATCCGCGCGCCACGTCCCGATCCGCGCGAACTGGCCGACCTCGTCGCCCTGATCAAGGCGGCCAAGCGACCGCTGGTCGTGGCCGGCGGCGGGGTGCTCTACGCCCGCGCCGAAGCCGCCCTGGCCGACCTCGCCTCCGCCGCCGGCCTGCCGGTCGCCGAGACGCAGGGCGGGAAGGGGAGCCTGGCCTGGGATCACCCGCTGAACCTCGGTGCGATCGGCGTCACCGGCACGAGCGCCGCCGTCGCCGCCGCCGAGCGGGCTGACCTCGTCATAGGCGTCGGCACGCGATTGCAGGACTTCACGAGCGGTTCTCGCGCCCTGTTCGGCGCACCGGATCGCAAGCTGGTCCAGGTCAATGTCGCCCCGCACGACGCCCACAAGCACGGCGCCACCAGCGTTGTCGGCGACGCCAAGGCGGTGGTCGAAGCGCTCGCCGAAGCCTTGGATGGTTGGCGCGCGCCCGAAGCCTGGACGGCTGAGGCGACCGGCGGCGTCGCCGGCTGGAACGCGATCTTCGACGCCGCGACGGCGGCCGACGACCGGCCTCTGCCGACCGACGCCCAGGTGCTGGGCGCCGTGTGGCGGGCCTCGTCCGACGACAGCGTGGTGGTCTGCGCCGCCGGCGGCCTGCCGGGCGAACTGCACAAGCTGTGGCGCACGCGCCGGCCCGGCGGCTATCACGTCGAGTACGGCTTCTCGTGCATGGGCTACGAGATCGCCGGGGCCGTCGGCGTGAAGATGGCCGCGCCGGACCGCGAGGTCCATGTGATGGTCGGCGACGGCAGCTACCTGATGCTCAATTCCGAGCTCGCCACCTCGGTGATGCTGGGCGCCAAGCTGATCGTCACCGTGCTCGACAACCGCGGCTTCGGCTGCATCAACCGCCTGCAGGCCGCCACCGGCGGGGCGGCGTTTAACAACCTGCTGGCCGACACCGTCCACCAGACCCTGCCCGAGATCGACTTCGCCGCCCATGCAGCGAGCCTCGGCGCGCGGTCGGAGAAGGTCGCCGGCCTGGCCGAACTGGAAGCCGCCCTCCAGCGCGCCAGGGCCAGCGACCGGACCTATGTCGTGGTCATCGACACCGACTCGGGGCCCACCACGCCGGGCGGCGCCTGGTGGGACGTGGCGGTGCCCGAGGTCTCGACGCGCCCGGCCGTCAACGCGGCCCGCGCCGACTACGAAGACAAGATCAAGCAGCAGCGTACAGGGGACTGACCCATGACCATCCGTTTCGGCGTGAGCCCCATCGCCTGGATCAACGACGACATGCCCGAACTGGGCGGCGACACCCCGCTGGAGAGCGTGCTGGCCGACTGCCAGGCCATCGGCTTTTCCGGCGTCGAGCTGGGCGGCGTCTTCCCGCGCGATCCCTTGGTGCTGAAGCCGCTGCTCGACCGCTACGGCCTCGACCTCGTCGGCGGGTGGTACAGCGGCAACCTGCTGGTGCAGTCGGCGCAGGATGAGATCGCGGCGTTGCAGCCGCACCTGTCGCTGCTGAAGGCGATGGGCTGCACCGTCTTCGTCCACGCCGAGACCAGCAACGCCATCCATGGCGACCGCTCACAAGCCCTGTCGGCCACCCCGCGCCTCGACGTCGAGGGTTGGAAGGAATTCGGCGCGCGGCTGACGCAGGTGGCCGACTACATCCAGGCCCAGGGCCTGAAGTTCGCCTACCACCACCACCTGGGCACCGTCGTCGAACGACCCGAGGACCTCGACGCCTTCCTGGCCAATACCGGTCCATCGGTTGGCCTGACGGTCGACACCGGCCATGCGGCCCTGGGCGGTCTCGACCCCGTCTCGATCATCCGCAACCACCCCGAACGCGTCGCCCACGTCCACTGCAAGGACATCCGGGGAGAGGTGTTCAGCAAGGTGATTTCGCAGGACGGGGGCAGCTTCCTCGAAGGCGTGCTGGCCGGCATGTTCACAGTGCCGGGCGACGGCTCGCTCGACTACGCCGCCGTCATGCAGGCCCTCGCCGAAATCGGCTATTCCGGCTGGATCATCGTCGAGGCCGAGCAGGATCCGGCCATCGCCAATCCCCGCCAGTACGGCGAGATCGGCCTGGCCACCCTGAAACGCGAAGCGGCTTCGGCGGGCCTGAGGGCGGCGTGACCCCTTTTCAACTCCACTCCTCGTCATCCCGGCCGCAGCGCGTAGCGCGGAGAGCCGGGACCCAGGGGCGACCGCGGTGCGCCAGCTCCTGGGTCCCGGATAGCCTCTGCGAGGCTTCCGGGATGACGAAAATTGGGATGGCCGGAGACTGTTGATGTCCAAGTTGCTCGTTCGCCCGCATGCGCCTGACGTGTCAGGCTCCGTCCTGGAGATCACCCCCGAGTCCGCCGGCTGGAGCCATGTCGGCTTCCGGGTGGTCAAGCTTGCCGCCGGCGAAACCTTCGACGGCGTCGAGCCCGACCGCGAGACCTGCATCGTCGTGATGAGCGGAGCGGCCGAGGTCAGCGCCGGCGACGCGTCGTTCGGCGCGATCGGCGGTCGCGCCAGCGTGTTCGAGAACAAGGCCCCCGGCGCGGTCTACGTCCCCGCCGGCGCCGCCTACGCGGTCGTCGCCGTCACCTATGTCGAACTGGCCCTGTGCACCGCCCCCGGCAAGCCTGGCGGCCAGGCCCGCCTGATCGCCGAGGCCGACATGCCGCGCGAGGTGCGGGGGCAGGGGACCAACGTCCGCCACGTCCGCAACATCCTGCCCGAGACGGCGCCGGCCGACGGCCTGCTGGTGGTCGAGGTGATCACCCCGGGCGGCCACTGGTCCAGCTATCCGCCGCACAAGCACGACACCGCCGCCGAAGGCGAGGAGACGGCGCTGGAGGAGACCTATTATCACCGCCTGAACCCGCCGCAGGGCTTCGCCTTCCAGCGCGTCTACACCGACGACCGCAGCCTGGACGAGACGGTCTGCGTGCAGGACGGCGACGTGGTCATGGTGCCGCGCGGCTATCACCCGGTCGGGGCCCCGCACGGCTACGACCTCTACTATCTCAACGTCATGGCCGGCCCGCACCGGAAGTGGATCTTCCGCAACGACCCGGCCCACGACTGGATCGTGCGCAAGCCATGATCCTCGGCGACATCGACAAGGAGCGCGTCATGCGCAGCATTCCCCACTTCGTCGGCGGCGTCGCCGTCGAGGGCGCGTCCGGCCGTTTCGGCGAGGTCTTCGATCCCAACACCGGCAAGGTGCAGGCCCGCGTCGCCCTGGCCTCGGCGCAGGAACTGAACGCCGCCATCGCCGACGCCAAGGCCGCCCAGCCGGCCTGGGCCGCGACCAATCCCCAGCGCCGCGCCCGGGTGATGTTCGAGTTCAAGCGCCTGCTCGAAATCCACATGGAGGAGCTGGCCCACCTGCTGTCGTCCGAGCACGGCAAGGTCATCGCCGACAGCAAGGGCGACATTCAGCGCGGCCTGGAAGTCATCGAGTTCGCCTGCGGGATCCCGCACCTGCTGAAGGGCGAGTACACGCAGGGCGCCGGCCCCGGCATCGACGTCTATTCGATGCGCCAGCCGCTGGGCGTGGTCGCGGGGATCACCCCGTTCAACTTCCCGGCCATGATCCCGATGTGGATGTTCGGTCCGGCCATCGCCTGCGGCAACGCCTTCATCCTCAAGCCTTCCGAGCGCGATCCGTCGGTGCCGGTGCGCCTGGCCGAACTGATGATCAAGGCCGGCCTGCCGCCGGGCGTTCTCAACGTCGTCCAGGGCGACAAGGACTGCGTCGAGGCCATCCTCGACCATCCGGACATCAAGGCCGTCAGCTTCGTCGGCAGCTCTGACATCGCCCAGTCGGTGTTCCATCGCGCCGGCGCGGCCGGCAAGCGCGTCCAGGCCATGGGCGGCGCCAAGAACCATGGCGTCGTCCTGCCCGACGCCGACCTCGACCAGGCCACCGCCGACATCATCGGCGCGGCCTACGGCTCGGCCGGCGAGCGCTGCATGGCCCTGCCGGTGGTCGTGCCGGTCGGCGAGAAGACCGCGCTGGCCCTGCGCGAGAAGCTGGTCGCGGCGATCGGGGCCTTGCGGGTCGGCGTCAGCACCGACGCCGAGGCCCATTACGGCCCGGTCGTCAGCGCCGCCCACAAGGCGCGGATCGAGAGCTACATCCAGCTGGGCGTCGACGAGGGCGCCGAGCTGGTAGTCGATGGTCGCGGCTTTGCGCTGCAAGGCCACGAGGACGGCTTCTTCGTCGGCCCGACCCTGTTCGACCACGTGGGGCCGACCAGCCGCTCCTACCAGGACGAAATCTTCGGCCCGGTGCTGCAGATGGTCCGCGCCGAGAGCCTGGAGGAGGGGATCCATCTCGCCTCGCGCCACCAGTACGGCAACGGCGTGGCCATCTTCACCCGCAACGGCGACGCCGCGCGCGAGTTCGCCGACCAGGTCGAGGTCGGCATGGTCGGGATCAACGTGCCGATCCCGGTACCGGTGGCCTATCACAGCTTCGGCGGCTGGAAACGCTCGGGCTTCGGCGACCTCAACCAGTACGGCCTGGACGGCGTGCGCTTCTATACCCGCACCAAGACCGTCACCCAGCGCTGGCCCAAGGGCGGCGCCGTGCTCGACCAGAGCTTCGTCATCCCGACCATGCGGTGAGGCGGCGCTCTCCCCAAACCACCTTGCGTGGTCCTCGTCCTTCGACAAGCTCAGGATGAGGACCATTGCAGGCGCGGCGCTGGAAAACCTCATCCTGAGCTTGTCGAAGGACGAGGTTTTCGCCTGAGCGTCGCCGTCCCTGCCTACCGCCGTGGAGGCCGTAGGCGGAACTTCACCGGTGCGTCGCGGTCTACCGTCAGCCGGCCCCCGACGAGCTTCAGCTCCGCCACCTGGATGACAGTCCTCTGCTTCCAGTAGGGATCGCTCTGGGCTTCCGGCTCGGCGCCCTGATGCACGAAATAGTAGATGAAGGCCCGTCCGCCGCTGACCACGACGTCGGGATGCTGGCCGATGCCGCGATCGGTCGGCAGCGCGCCCGGCGCCTGCAGCAGCCGATCGGCTTGCTCGGTCCAGTGCAGCCCGTCCTTGGACTGGAGCACCAGCAGGCCCTTCCAGACGTCGGCGATCAGCCACCAGCGTCCCTTGAACCGGAAGGCCTTGGGACCCTCGGCCGCGCCCTTGGTGATGTCGCCCTCCGGCGCGGGCGTCCAGGTCTTGAGGTCCTGGCTGTCGACGGCCTTGAGGCGGGTCCTGGGCCGGGAGTCTCGATAATACAGGCGATAGCGGTCCTTCAGGCGCACGACCGACGCGTCAATGATCTGGTCCGAGCCCAGGTCGAGCGTCTCGCGGCAGGTCCAGCCGGAAAGGTCGGCGCTCGTCAGGTGCACGATCTTCGTCGTCGCGCCGGGCTCGCCCCAGCGGTGGTGGACGCCGGGCACGATGGTGAGCCACAGGTGGTAGACGCCTTGCTCGTAGAACAGCTCCGGCGCCCACAGGGTCACGCCCGTGCAGGCCTGCGGGAAGGTCGCGGTTCCCTTGTAGCGCCAGGTCACGCCATCGGCCGAGGTCGCGACGCCGATCGGGGTGGCGTGCACCCAGGCGACGTCCGCCGGATCGGGCAGACGCAAGGTGGCGCGCCGGTTGGTGTAGAACATCGTCCACAGATGCGCCGCGCGGTCCCAGACGATCGACACGTCGGCCGCGCCGTCCAGCACCGGATCCCGGTAGAGCGGCTTGGGCGCCGTCTGCGCCGCCGCCAGGCCGGGAGCGAGCAGGCCGAGCAGCAGGGTCGCGATCAGCGCCGAGCGTCGCGCCTTGCCCTTCACGGCGCTTTCTTCCCGGGGCGCACTTCCACGATCGCGCCGTCGGAACCGTAGGTCAGCGGCTCGATGGCGATCGAGCGGCGGTGGTCGCCGCCGCCGGGCAGCAGGTTGTCGTGATAGAAGAACCAGGTCCTGCCCTTGTCCTGCAGGATGGCCTGATGGTTGGTCGAGATCTTCAGGTAGTCGAAGATCACGCCGCGATAGGCGTAGGGGCCCAGCGGCGTCTTCGAGGTCGCATAGACGATCTGGCCCGGCCAGCCGGTCGAGAAGCTGAAGTAGTACAGGCCCTTGCGCTTGTGCAGGAACGGGGCTTCTCCGTACTTCTTCTTCGGGTCGTCGGTGGGAAAGCCGGTGACGGCGATGTCCTGGATCGGGCCGGCCAGGCTCTTCATGTCCTTGCCCAGCTTGACGATCTTGGGCACGCGGGTGCCGAACAGCATGTAGGCCTGACCGTCGTCGTCGATCAGCACCTGCGGGTCGATCGGCTCGGCGCCGGCGTTGGCGTCGCGGGCCTTGTCGACCAGTGGCGCGCCGATGGCGTCGACGAACGGCCCCTCCGGACGGTCGGCCACCGCCACCCCGATCTTGTCGCCGCCGACGGGGGCGTAGAAGTAGTACTTGCCGTCGCGATAGGCCGCCTCGGGCGCCCAGGCCTTGGCGTCGGGCTTGGCCCACTTGAACACCGTGACCCCCAGGAACGCGCCGCCGTCCTTCCAGGTCTTGAGGTCCTTGGAGGTGTAGAGGCGCCAGGTCGTCGAGTCCCAGTACTTGCCCGAGTTGGACGCGTCGTCGGTGGCGTAGAGGTAGTAGCCGCTCTTGAAAGCGTGCGGCGACGGGTCGGCGTTGAAGCGCGGGCTGATCGGTTCGCCGGCCAGGGCGGCGCTGGCGAGGGCCGATCCGGCCAGCAGGACGGCGAGCGAGAGGGCGAGACGCTTCATCGGGAACTCCTTGGACTCGCCGGCTTCGGCAATCGGGGCGATGGTCATGCGGACGGCTATTGCGGCGGCGTGGCTTCGGCGGGATGGGCCTTGTCGGGCGTCGTCCCGTCGCCTTTGAACGGCTCCAGGCGGAAGCTGACCCGCGTCGGCGCCAGGCGCGTACGGTACTTCATGTGCGGCAGGCCAAAGCCGTTCCAGGTGGTGTCGCCGCCGATCCCCCACTGGGCTGAATCGACCAGTAGGGTCCCGTCGCCGTGGGGAACGACGTCGGTGGATTTCCAGGTCCCCGGAGCGCGGCGGTAGAGGTCTTCGTAGGGGAAGGCCAGGGCGGTGGTCATCAGCGGCTTGTCGCCGGCGACCCGCAGGCCCCGGCCGTTGCCCGACAGCTCCAGCCAGCGGACGTCGATCTTGTTGCCGGTGTCCTGGGGCCGCATGTAGTCGTGGTTCTGGTCGGCGACGGCGCCGCGCCACAGGCCGATCGGGGCCGAGGTGTAGCGGTCGACATAGGTCTCGTGCGGACCGCGGCCGTACCATTCGACGGTCTTGAGGCTTGAGGGGACTGTGAACCACAGGCCCACGCGCACGGGCGGCGGCAGGTCGTCCTTCAGCGGCGTCAGGTCGCCGGTCACCGCCACCGTGCCGTCGCCGGCCATGGCGTAGGTGGTGACGAAGCTCGCCGCGCCGGCGCCCAGTCCGTAGGTTACGACCACCTCGCCGCCGTCGGCCGTGGCGCGCGTGGTTACCGAGCGCAGCTGGCGCTGCTGGGTCATCACCTGCCAGGGACGCTGCTGGGTCGACAGGCCGGTGCCGGCGTCGTTGTCGGTCTCGGCCCGGAAGAAGTTGGGCTGGCCGCCCTTGGCGAGGACCTCGCCGTCCTTGCTGTAGGCGGCGACGAGGCCAGTGGACCGGTCGATCTTCAGCGTCGCGCCGGCGGCGGACAGGGTGACGGCGTCCTTGCCGTCGGCGACCGCCACCGCGCCCGGCCGGGCGATCGCCGGCTTGGCCGAGGCGGCGAGCGCGAACTGCTCCCAACCGACCACGAAGCCGGCCGGGGTCATCGGCACGGCGCCGGCCTGGGCCTTGGCTCGCACAGTCACGAGGTATTCCACGCCTGGCTTGGTCGCGATCGCCGGCAGCGGCAGGGTGATGGTTTCGACGCCATGAGCCTTGGTGGTCAAGGCGGGGAGGGCGCCCGAGGCGACCTCTACGCCGTCGCCTTCCAGCACCCACTCGAAGTCGAAGCCGGAGAGATCGCGGAAGTCGTGGCGGTTGGTCACGCTCACCTTGCCGGTGGCCGGGTCGAACGCCCCGAACTGGATCGGCGAGAGCACCTTGCGCACTTCGTAGTACTGGGGATTGGGCGTGCGGTCGGGCTGGATCACGCCGTCGCCGAATTCGATCTCGCCGCCGGGATTGGGCCCGTACTCGCCGCCGTCGCCCCAGTAGCGCCGGCCGTCCTTGGTGTAGCGGTACATCGACTGGTCGACCCAGTCCCAGATGAAGCCGCCCTGCAGCTTGTCGTATTTGTAGATGGTGTCCCAATAGTCCTTCAGGTTGCCGCCTGAATTGCCCTGCATGTGGGCGTATTCGCACTGGATCATCGGCTGGGTGCGGGTCGGATCGGTCGCCCAATCCACCATCTTGGTCACGTCGTCGTACATCGGGGCGTAGATGTCGACATAGGTGTTGGGCACGTGCTCCCAGGGGCGCGCGCCCCAGCCGAGGTACGAGATCAGGCGGCTCGGGTCGCGCTTGCGGGCGGCCGCGGCGGCCTTCTCGAAGTTCTGGCCGATGCCGGCCTCGTTGCCCAGCGACCAGAAGATCACCGAGGGGTGGTTCTTGTCGCGCTCGACCATGTTCATCACGCGATCGACATGGGCGCCTTCCCAGGCCGGGTCGAAGCCGATCTGGCGCTTGGCCCGCTGGTCAGGATCGGCATTGCCCCAGCCCATGTAGGCGTGGCTCTCGATATTGGCCTCGTCCATGACGTAGAGGCCGTACTCGTCGGCCAGGGCGTACCACAGCTCGGCGTTGGGATAGTGGGCCGTGCGCACCGCGTTTATGTTGGCGCGTTTCATCAGCTCGATGTCGCGGCGCATGCTCTCTTCGGAGATGACGTGGAAGGTCTCCGGATCGTGCTCGTGGCGATTGACGCCGCGGATGACGATGGGCTTGCCGTTGACCGCCACCCGGCCGTCCTTGATCTCGACCGTGCGGAAGCCGATCCGCTGCGGCGTGGCCTGGATCACAGCGCCCTTCGCGTCGAGCAGCTCGACCAGCAGGGTGTAGAGGTTGGGCGTCTCGGCGGTCCATTGGCGGACGCCGGGGACGTTAGCGTTCAGCGAGACGGTGCGGGCGGCGCCGGCGGCGACCTTGGTCTCCGTCTTCAGCACTTCGCGGTCGCCGTCCAGCAGGGTCATGCGGGCGGTCAGCGGGGCCTTGCGGGCGGTCAGCGACAGCTCGGTCGAGAGCACGCCGTCGCGATAGGCCTTGTCGAGGCCGGCGTGGACGAAGACGTCGGCCGTCCGGGCCTGCGGGACGGCCTTCAGATAGACCGAGCGCTCGATGCCCGAGACCCGCCAGAAGTCCTGGTCCTCCAGGTAGGAGCCATCGGCCCAGCGGTGGATCTGGATGGCGACGAGGTTCTGGCCCGGCTTGACCAGCTTGGTCACGTCGAACTCGGCCGGCAGCTTGGAGTCCTCGTAATAGCCGGCCTCAACGCCGTTGACCCACACCTGGTAGGCCGCGCCGGCCGCGCCGATGTGCAGGATGACGTCCTGGCCGCTCCAGCCGGCGGGAACCTCGAAGGTCCGCCGATAGGAGCCGACCGTGTTGGTGGCGTGCGGGATCAGCGGGCGGTTGGCCGGGAACGGATAGGTGATGTTGTTGTAGCGGGCCTGGTCGTAGCCCTCGGCCTGCCACATGGCTGGGACCTTGATGCTCTTCCAGGAAGAGGCGTCGTAGTCCGACTTTTCGAAGCCGTTAGGCACGTCGTCCGACGACGGCGAGAACTGGAAGGCCCACGGGCCGTCGAGCGACAGGTAGCGGCTCGACTTCGTCATGTCGCCGGCCAGGGCGGCGGCGCGGGTCTCGAACGGGAAGTGGCTGGCGCTGGCCGGCATCTTGCCGCGGGCGTTGACGGCCGGGTTCTCCCAGTCGGGACGGGCGGAATCGATCTGCACCGGATCGACCCGGGGCGTTTCCTCCGCCTGGGCGGCGAGGCCGATCGCCAGCCAGGCCGCGCCCGCCATCATGCTTGCCTTCATTCGTTCACTCCCTGACCCGAGCCTGGTTCAGCCCGCGTCGCTTTTCCAGTCCGGCTGCGCTCAACGCTCAGGTGAGAGGCTGTCACCGCTGGTTGCGACCTATCTATTTTGGCCTGACCAATTTGCAATTCCGAAAAATATTTTCTAGATTGTCTCGCGAAAATAATATACAAATCAATTTAACAATACGAAAAAAGCTAGCGATATCAAACTGATCGTCGTTGGTTTACGGGCGCGGCGCCGTGTGGGTTCTACCTCCACATTGCCCTGGCCAATCGCAAGATTGCTGGGACCGGTAACGCGAGAGGGGTTGGCTGAAAAGCTGTCACGCAAGACGGCGGGCCATAACGAGGAGGGAACGAAATTGAAGTCCAAGATCAGCCCGACGCGCGTCCTGAAGGTCGCGCTTCTGTCCGCAACCGTCATGGGCGGCCTGCCGGCCATCGCCATGGCCCAGGAAGCCGCCGCGGCCCAGAACGACACGGTCGACACCGTGATCGTGACCGGTTTCAAGAAGAGCTACGCCGACGCCGTCCGCACCAAGAAGAACGCCGTTGAGATCACCGACGGCATCTCGTCCGACGGCCTGGGCCGCTTCCCCGACCTGAACGTCGGCGAGGCGCTGCAGCGTATTCCCGGCGTCCAGATCAACCGCGAGGCCGAGGGCCGCGACGCCACCATCAACCTGCGCGGCATGCCCGGCGAATACGCCCGCAACACGCTGAACGGCCAGTCGTTCGCCGGCCCCGCGCTGCTGCGCGACAACCAGGGCTCGCCGCTGGGCGCGTTCAACTCCGACATCTTCTCGGCCTTCGTGATCCAGAAGTCGCCGATGGCCAACACCGTGTCCGGCGGCCTGTCGGGCAATGTCGACCTGCAGATCGCGCCGGCGCTGTCGCGCAAGGACGGCGGCTACATGAAGGCGTCCTACGAGTACAACACCCTGGGCAGCCTGGGCGCGCCGGCCGCTACCATCGGCTACAACAAGCACCTCACCGACGATCTCGCGGTGTTCGGCACCCTGGCCTACAAGAAAGAGAACTTCCGCCGCGATACGATCCGGCTCAACAGCTACGACTACCTGACGTCGGCGATGACGGGCCTGACGCCCACCCAGTTCAACGCCACCTACGGCCAGTACTATTCGGCCACCGCGTGCCCTACCAGCGCGACGTCCTACTGCCGCTCGCTGGGGCAGGCGCTGGGCCTGACCCAGGCGCAGGCCGCGGCCTACACCACCAGCAACACCGGCGCGACCAGCACCAACGGCGTCTGGGCCAACAGCCAGATCCGCCAGTACACCCGCATGAACGTCGGCGAGGTCTGGTCGGGCACGGCGGGCGTCGAGTGGCGTCCCAACGACAACACCAAGTTCGGCCTGATCGGCTTCAAGACCGATCGCAACCTGCCCGACACCGTCCAGTACTTCCTGATCAACACCGTCCTGCCGTCGTCCACGGCCGGCGCGGGCACGGTGATCACGCCGACGGGCACGCCGGTGAAGACCAGCGACGGCCGCTATCTGTATGAGAGCTACTCGTTCGCCAACATGAACGCGCTGTCCTCGACCCGCCTCTATTCGCAGCGCCAGAAGTCGGACGGCCTGCTGGGCACCTTCGACTGGAACAACGAGGACTGGCGCGTCGCCGCCGCCCTGACCCTGTCGTCGGGCTACAACGCCTCGGTCGAGACCGAGGTCGACGTCGCCAACTACACCCGCGCCGGCGGCAACGGCGTCTCGGGGTCTCTGACCACCGGCCTCGACGACATCGGCGCCTTCCAGTACGTCACCACGCCCAACCCGCAGAACTCGATCACGACCGGCCAGACCTGGACCTGGGGCGGCGCCTCCGATCCGACGGCCTTCTACAACAACGGCGCGAAGGCCAACTCGACCAACCAGATCCAGATCCAGGGCACCGAGAGCTTCGCCGAGAACGAGCTGAACAGCGCGGCCTTCGACGTCGAGCGCTTCACGCAGCTGGGCCCGATCAAGAGCATCCAGGGCGGCGTGCGCCTGGAGCGCGAGAAGTACGTGTCGACCGGCTACCGCGTCTACGCCTACGGCGCGCAGCTGCAGAACATCACCTCGAGCATGATGATCACGTCGCCCTTCGTGGACGACTTCATGGGCGGCAAGGGCGGCAACTACAATCGCAACTGGCAGGTGCTGAACATCCGCCAGTTCCTGAACGCCGTCCGTCCGGTCACGGCCTATCAGAGCGGCGGCCTGTCGACCCAGGGCTTCAACATCCAGTACGCCGACAGCAGCTACTACGATAAGAACTTCACCAACGAGAACGATATCAATCAGTTCTACATCCAGGCGAAGTACGACACCGAGATCTTCGGCCACGGCCTGCGCGGCAACTTCGGCGGCCGCTACGAAGACACCAAGAACACCATCACGACCCTGGACCGCACGACCGCGCCGACCGACTCGATCGGCTCGTCCACGGCCTTCAAGACCGAGAAGTACGTCAACAAGTACGACTACTTCCTGCCGTCGGCGATCTTCGTGGCCGACATCACCGACGACCTGATCCTGCGCGGCGCCTACTACAAGACCTATGTCCGCCCGCACCCGCGCCAGTATTCGCCGTCGACCAAGGTCAGCCCGACCCAGATCCTCAACAGCAGCCTGACCTCGGGCAGCGTCAACGTCTACGATGTCTCGGTGCAGATCGGTAACAACAAGCTGAAGCCCTATCTGGCCGAGTCCTTCGACCTGTCGCTGGAGTGGTACAACCGCCCCAATGGCCTGGTTTCGCTGGCCTATTTCCGCAAGAACATCACCGGCCGCATCGCCTCGACCTCGGATCCGGCGCTCCTGTGCCCGGCCGACGGCTCGACCTGGGGGTTCGGCGCCCTGTCGTGGGACGGCACCTACTGCACGGCCACCGCGCTCAGCAGCACCACCAAGCAGGTGCACGTCAACGCCAGCGGCGCCTACAACCTCGACAAGCCGACCACCGTCGAGGGCGTCGAGTTCAACGTCCAGCAGAACCTCGATTTCCTGCCGGGCTTCTGGAAGAACTTCGGCGGCAGCTTCAACTACGCCTACACGACGTCGAAGAGCCCTTCGATCGCTCCGTTCCCGGGCATCTCCAAGCACAACGTCAACGTCATCGGCTACTACGAGACGCCGAAGTTCGGCGTGCGCATGGTCTACAATTACCGCTCGGCCTACGACCTGAACGCCAACGGCACCTACAGCGGCGGTTCGCGCTCGGTTAAGCCGCGCGGCCAGCTGGACATGTCGGCGTCCTACAACGTCAACGACCAGCTCACCGTCTCGCTGGACGCCTACAACCTGACCGACGCGGTCCGCTTCGAATACGAGAACGACTACCAGGTCTCTCGTTGGGTCGATTACGACGGCCGCACCTTCACCCTGACGGCGCGCGCCACGTTCTAAAGTTCACTTCCCCCAGTGATGCACTCGATAGCCGGTCCCTTCGTGGACCGGCTATATTTTCTCCTCCTCGAGGCGCGCGCCGAGCGACTCGCGGAAGACCCCAGACCGGAAGGATTTCGATGCCGGGACTTCGCGCTGGACTTTCGACCTTGTTGGCCATGACCGCTCTCGCGGCCGGCCCGATCGCCCAGGCCGCGTCCGGCCCGTCCCTCTACAAGCTTCCCGCCCTCGAGGTCGGCCTCGGCAACGACAACGAAGGCGACACCATTCCCGGGCCGACCCTGCCCAACGGCTCGATCCATCCCTCGCCCGAGACCCCCAATCCCAGCAACGCCGGCTACAACGCCGCCGAGCCGATCAGCGGCTTTGCCCTGCTGCATTCCCAAGGCTCAGGCGGGGTCACCACCTACGGCACATTCCTGTTGTCGCCCCAGGTGGGCCAGCCTGAGTTCGACGAGACGGCCCACCTGTCGCCCAAGGCCGACGAGGTGCTTGCCGCCGACGCCTATTCGGTGCGGCTGTCGCGCTACGACACCAAGGTCGAGGCGACGCCGGCCCACTATTCGGCGATCTATCGCCTGACCTATCCCGACTCCGACCAGGCCCAGCTGGTGTTCGACGTCACCCGCAAGGTCGGGGGGCTCGTGGCCTCCGACCAGGCCGACGTGAAGCTCTATCCGGCCGAGGGCAAGATCGTCGGCCACGTGAAGGCCAAGGGCTACTGGAACCCAGCCCTGATCGACATCTGGTTCGTCGCCAAGTTCGACCAGAAGCCCGTCGCCTGGGGCGTCTTCGACAAGGCCGACCGGCGCGCGGGCGCG
Source organism: Caulobacter sp. GW821-FHT09B11 (assembly GCF_059418205.1). Lineage (NCBI taxonomy): Bacteria > Pseudomonadati > Pseudomonadota > Alphaproteobacteria > Caulobacterales > Caulobacteraceae > Caulobacter > Caulobacter sp. GW821-FHT09B11. The sequence goes on from NZ_JBWKPK010000012.1 coordinate 83,829, forward strand.
ACCGAGGGCAAGACCGGTCCGGACGAGCGCCTGGGCGCCTGGCAGACCTTCAAGACGACCGCCGGCAAGCCGCTGTTGGTCAAGATCGCGGTGTCCTTCACCAGCGCGCAGACGGCCGAGGCCCTGCTGGACCGGGAGATTCCCGACTGGGACTATGACCGCGTCCGCCAGCAGGCCCAGGCGGCGTGGAACGATCGACTGGGCGAGATCGAGGTCTCGGGCCTGGATGAGGCGCAGACCCGTCGGTTCTACACCGCCTTCTATCACGCCTCGACCCATCCCCGGGACCGCAGCCTGGACCAGCCCGCCAAGGAGCTGGGCCGTCCCAACTGGGACGACCACTACACCCTGTGGGACACCTATCGGACGCTGTTTCCGCTGATGTCGGTGCTGCGGCCCAGCGACTACGCGGCCAACATCAACTCGCTGATCCACACCTTCGACAAGTTCGGTGCGGCCGACACGGCGATCATCGGCGGCCAGAACTATCACGTGGGGCAGGGGGGCGACGAGGTCGACAACGTGCTGGGCGAGGCGGCCCTGCGCGGGGCTGCGGGCGTCAACTGGAACGAAGCCTGGCGGCTGACCCACTTCAACGCCTTCGAGCGCCGTCGGCCGCGCTATCTGGAGAGCGGGTATTTCGGCGTCGGCGACCGCAGCCCCGAGCCGAACAACCAGCGCGCCAAGTCGGGCTCCTCGACCCTGGGCTTCGCGCTCAACGACTATTTCGCCGCTCAGGTCGCGGCCAAGGCCGGCCATGCCGACGAGGCGGGCGTACTGCTCAAGCGCTCGGCCAACTGGCGCAAGATCTGGAATCCGCAGACCACGAGCGACGGCTTTGCCGGCTTCCTGATGCCGCGCTATCCGGATGGCAAGTTCCAGGACATCGATCCCAAGCTCGGCTGGGATGGCAAGGTCCACAACAATGTCGGCTATTATGAAGGCACGGCCTGGATCTATTCCTACGGCGTGCTGCACGATCTGCCGGGCCTGATCGAGGCCATGGGCGGCCGGGTGCGCTTCAACGAGCGCCTGAACCACGCCCTGGACGCGGGCCTGATCGACATCACCAACGAGCCGTCCTTCGCCACGCCCTGGCTGTTCCACAATCTGGGCCGGTCGGACCTGTCGTCCTACTGGTCGGGCGAGGTGTTCAAGCACTTCACCGCCACCGCCTATCCGGGCGACGAGGACGCTGGCGCGATGAGCTCCAACTACGTCTTCAACCGCCTGGGCCTGTTCCCCAAGCTGGGCAGCGACCTCTTCTACCTGCACGGCCCGCGCCATCCGCGCAGCGTGCTGCACCTGGAGGGCGGGCGGTCGCTGGAGGTCGTCGCGGCGAACGCCGGGGCGGATCGTCCCTACATCGCCGCCGCCAGCCTGAACGGAAAGCCGCTGGCCGGGCCCTTCATCACCCAGGCCCAGGTGCTGGCGGGCGGCGTGCTGAGCTTCACCATGAGCGAAAAGCCCGGCCAGTGGGCCTATGACGGTGCGGTGCTGGGCAGCGAGGCTGCGGTCCCGGCCCTGGCCGACGGCAAGACTTCGACGGTCTGGACCGCTTCGGCCGGTCAGTCGGCGACGTTCACCCGACCGACCGCGACCTGCCTGAAGACCTATACGGTCAGTGTCGGCGCCAACGAGGCCGACCCGACCGCCTGGCGGTTCAGCGGCTTCGACGGCAAGCGCTGGGTCAAGCTCGACGAGCGGCGCGGCGAGCGCTTCGCCCATCGCCACGCCACCCGCAGCTTCGACCTGAAGACCGCCAAGGCCTATGCCCGCTATCGCCTGGAACTGACCGCCGGCAAGGCCGTCGAGGTTTCCGAGGTCGAACTGATCGCCGGAACCGGCTGCCGTTGAGGTTTGGCGCGTCGTCGCCGTCCTATCCAGTACAAGACCCGCCACGCGTAGGGAGGCCCGGGCCGATGAAGATGTCGAAGTCGATCTGGCGCGGGGCGCTCGCGCTGGTGCTGTGCCTCGGCGCCGTCCAGGCCGCTCAGGCCCAGAGACGCGGCGAGGCTGGCGCGATCTTCACCGACAGCCTTTCGCGTGGCGGCTTCGTGCTGGTCGAGACGGGCAGGGCGCCGACGATCGTGGTCGATCCCGCCGACGCCGCCGTCGTGCGCCACGCCGCCGACGACCTGGCCGAGGACCTCAACACCGTCACTGGCCAGCAGGTCGCCGTGTCGGACGTCCCCGCCGGCAAGACCGCGATCCTGGTCGGAACCCTTGGCTCCAGCAAGGTTATCGACGCTCTGGTCAAGGCCAGGAAGATCGACGTGTCGCGGCTCTCCGGCGCCTGGGAAAGCTTCGTCATCGCCTCGGTCGACCGCCCGGCGCCCGGCGTCGACAAGGCCCTGGTGGTGGTCGGCAGCGACCGGCGGGGCACGGCCTTCGGCGTCTACGAGGTGGCCCAAGGCATGGGCGTGTCGCCCTGGGCCTGGTGGGCCGACGTCAACCCCGCTCACAAGGACAAGCTGGTCGTCGCCGCCGGCGTGCACCGCTTCGGCCCGCCGTCGGTCCGCTATCGCGGCGTCTTCGTCAACGACGAGGACTGGGGGCTCTATCCGTGGGCGGTGAAGACCTTCGATCCCGAGCGCGGCGACGTCGGCCCCAAGACCTACCGCCGGATCTTCACCCTGCTGCTGCGCCTGAAGGCCAACACCCTGTGGCCGGCCATGCACCACACGACCGCGCCGTTCAATTCCGATCCGGAGAACGCCAAGCTGGCGCAGGAGTACGGCATCGTCATGGGCTCGTCCCACGCCGAAGCCATGCTGCGCAACAATGTCGGCGAGTGGAAGGACGACCCGGCCAAGTTCAACTACGCCACCAATCCCGACGGCGTGAAGGCCTATTGGGAAGAGCGCGCCAAGGCCAACGGCCCCTATGAGAGCCTCTGGACGCTGGGCATGCGCGGCATCCACGACACCGGCATGGTCGGCCCCAAGACCATGGAGGAGAAGGTCGCCCTGCTGGACAAGATCATCGCCGACCAGCGCGAGGTCCTGGCCAAGAACGTCCCCGGCGACGTCTCCAAGGTTCCGCAGATCTTCGTGCCCTACAAGGAGGTGCTGGAGATCTACCGCGCCGGGGTGAAGGTCCCCGACGACGTCACCATCGTCTGGCCCGACGACAATTTCGGCTACATCCGCCAATTCCCCAGCGCCGAGGAAGCCGGCCGCAGGGGCGGGGCGGGGGTCTACTACCACCTGTCCTATCTGGGTTATCCGCTGGCCTATCTGTGGCTGGGCACGACCCCGCCGGCCCTGGTCCAGGAGGAGATGATCCACGCCTGGGACAAGGGCGCGCGCAGCGTCTGGATCGCCAATGTCGGCGACATCAAGCCGGCCGAGATCGGCGCCAGCCACTTCCTGGAGATGGCCTGGGACATCGACCGCTGGCGGGGCAAGACCCAGCGCCAGTTCCTGGCAGACTGGACCGGCCGCGCCTTCGGTCCCGCCCTCGGCGGCAAGGCGGCCGATCTGCTCGACGCCTATTACCGCCTGAACTTCGAGCGCCGCCCCGAGCATCTGGAGTGGCAGCCCCAGGCCGAGAACCGGCACCTGTCGAGCTACACGCCCGACGAGGTCAACGACCGCCTGCGCGCCTTCCGCAAGCTGACGGCCGACACCAAGGCGGCGACCGCCGACGTGCCGCCGCAACTGGCCGACGCCTGGTTCGAGCTGGTCGAGTTCCCGATCCGCGTTTCGGCGGCCGCCAACATGCGGTTCTTCGCGGCCGAGCGGTACAACGAGCTGGTCGACAAGCAGCAGGCCATGGCCCGCTCGGCCGGCGGCGCGGCCGTCGAGGCCCAGGCCGAGATCACGGCTCTCACCGACAGGTTCAACAACCAGGTCGCCGGCGGCAAGTGGCGCTGGCTGATGCCTGAAGAGCCCGCCGACAGCCAGTGGCGGATCTACCGCGCCCGTCCGATCCCGACGCCGAGCCTTGGCCTCGTCTCCGATCCGGCGGCGTTCCTGGCCGTGGTCGATGGCAATGCGCCGGCCAATTCGCCGATCTTCGAGGCCGAGGCTTTTGTCGCCAACACCGGCTGGCGTCTGGTCGAGGGCGTTGGGCGCGGTCGCGGGGTGATGCTGGCGGATGCGCCCGGCGCGACCCTGACCTTGTCGGTCGATGTCGCGAACGCCGATGGTCGCCGCGTCCAGCTGGGCGTCCTGCCGATCTTCCCCGACGGCCAGGCCCAGGACATCGCCTTCGACGTCAGCATCGACGGCGGCGCGCCCGAGCGCGTGACCCTGCCGCGCAAGGTCGGCTCGCCGGCCTGGGCCGAAGGCGTGCTCGACAACCTGCTGAAGCCTGTCGTTGGCCCGTCGCTGTCGCCCGGACGGCATACGGTGGTGGTGACGGCGCGTGTTGGGCGCGTGGGCTTGGACCGCGTGCGTCTGGTCCTGCCCGAGCAGGTGGCGACGCACGAGAACCATTGAGGAATGTGATCGTCATCCCGGAAAGCCCGCAGGGCTTATCCGGGACCCAGGGGACTGGGCGCGGCGCCGAGATCATCCACCCGAGCGGTCGCCGGCGCAGTGCGGCGGCCCCTGGGTCCCGGCTCTACGCGCTGCGCGCTACGGCCGGGATGACGACCTCAAATGCGAAACCTGTCGGCGGGCTTGAGCGGCTCAAAGCCCGTTCGGCGGCGCGGTGAAGGTCGTCGCCCAGGCCGACGGCGCCGGCCCCATGGTCAGCTCCAAAACCCCGCCCTTGGCCAGTTCGTCATGGGTGATCCAGGCGCGGTCGATCGGCTTGCCGTTCAGCCTCGCGGCCGTGACGTAGCGGTTGGCCTCCGACGCCGCCGGCGCCGAGACCACGAAGGTCTTGCCGCCCTCCAGCGCGATGGCGCTGCGCGTAAACACCGGCGAGGCGATGTAGTAGTAGGGCTGGCCCGCGTTCGGATAGAGCCCGACGGCGTTCCAGACGTACCAGCTCGACATCGCGCCGGCGTCGTCATTGCCCGGCAGGCCGGTGCGGGTGGCGCGATAGTGCTTGGCCATCAGTTGGCGGGCGATCTCGGCCGTGCGGTCGGGCCGCCCGGCGTGGATGTAGAGGTAGGGCGCCAGGATGTCGGGCTCGTTGCCCTGCGAATAGTGGCCGTCGAACAGGTGGTCGAGCCAGGTCACGAACCCCTTGGCGCCGCCCGTCTTGGCCATCAGCCCGGCCACGTCCTGCGGGACATAGGTCGAGTATTGCAGCGCGTTGCCCTCGTAGAACACCGCGTCCCACCACGGCCCCGAGCGGTCGGGATATTCGTAGGTGCAGCTGTAGTTCTCGACCCACTCGCCGTTGGGATAGCGGGGGCGCACGCAGCCGAGACTGTCGTCCCAGATGTTCTTCCAGTTGCCCGAGCGCGCGATGTAGCGCCTGGCGTCCTCGGTCTTGCCCAGGGCCTTGGCGACCACGCCGATGGCGTAGTCGTCATAGGCGTATTCCAGGGTGCGCGAGGCCGAGCGCGTCTGGGTGAACGGCACGTAGCCGAGCTTCAGATAGTCCTTCAGCACGCGGCCCTGCAGGAAGGGCTGGTCGCTGTCGACCTCGCCGTTCTTGCGCAGAGCCTCGTAGGCCAGGGGCAGGTCGAAACCGCCCAGCTTCTTGACCACGGCGTCGGCCACCAGGATGTCGCCGTTCGAGCCGCCCTGGGTCATGCCGTTGGCCCCGGCGATGCGGGAGTCGGGCATCCAGCCGGTGTGCTTGTAGGTGTCGATCAGTGAGCGGAGCATGTCGCGCTGCCGCTGCGGCTGGATCACCGTCATCAGCGGATGCAGCGTCCGGAAGGTGTCCCACAGGGTGTAGAAGTCCTCGTAGTGAGGCTCGTCGGACTTCCACCAGACGTTCTCGCCGCTCAGGTCATGCGGCATGGTGTGCGAGCGGTAGAGGGCGGAATAGAAGATCCGCTGCTGCTCGTCGCTGCCGCCCTGCACCTGCATCTTGCCCAGGGCCTGCGCCCACTCGGCGCGGGCGGCTTCGTGGTAGGCGTCGAAGTCCCAGCCGGGCATTTCCTCGGCAAGGTTGGCGCGGGCCTTGTCGGCGCTGACGAACGACACGGCCAGCTTCATCTGCACCTGGCGGTCGGTGGTGGTGTCGAAGGTCAGCCAGGCGCCCAGGCGGTTGGAGAACTCGCGCTCGGTGTCGTACTCGATCATCAGGCCCTGGCGGTTGGCGGGGCTCTTGACCTGCGACCCGCCTTCGGCGCGTCCCTTGCCGGGCTTGGCCTCGAACCAGCCCTGGCCGGCCGTCCACGAGCCGAAGGCCTTGGCCGGGCGATCGACGACGGCGTGGAAATAGAGGGTGTAGGGCGTGGGGTTCCAGCCGCCCTCGACCGTGACCTCGCCGGCCAGGGTGTGGTCGTCGATCAGCTCCACCTTGGCCAGCCGCACCCGCTGGCCGCGCCCGCGCATGGCGACTACCGAGCTGACGTCGAAGATCAGCTGGCTCTGTGCATTGGCCGGATAGGTCAGGCGCTGGAAGCCGACCCGGCGCGAGGCGGTCAGCTCCACCTTGATGCGCTCGGCCTCGCTGTTGCCCAGCCCCACGGCGTAGTAGCCGGGCGAGGCCTGTTCATCGGTCTTGCCGAAGTGCAGGTGGTTCAGCTTCAACGGCCCCACGGTGGGCGTGACCCGGAAGTTGCCGTACTTGCCCGAGCCGCCCGTGCCGCTGACGTGGGTGTAGCTGAAGCCGATGATCGGGCTTTTGGAATCGTAGCCGTTGGTGTCGGCGTTGGTGGTGTCGGGGCTCAGCGACACGAAGCCGAACGGCACGCCGGCGCCCGGCACGGTGTTGCCGCCGGTCACTCCGCCGCCGTCGACCCCGACGAAGGGATCGACCTTTGCGGTCAGGTCAGGCGGTCCGGCCTGTGCCAGGGCCGCCAGCGGGGTCGAGATCATGACCGCGCCCAGCAGAAGGGCTCGAAAGGAACGCATCGTCGCCATCCTGGATACTGGCCGAGTCGAGTCAGGCCTTGTGGGTGCGGGCGTAGTGGTCGAAGGCGACGGCCGCGACAATGATCAAGCCGATCACCACCTGCTGGAAGTACGAGGTGACGTGCATGATGACCAGGCCGTTGGACAGGACGCCTATCAGCAAGGCGCCCAGTATGGTCCCGCCGACATTGCCCGAACCGCCCGACAGGCTGGCGCCGCCGATCACCACCGAGGCGATGACCCGCAGCTCGTAGCCGGTGCCGGCCACGGCCTCGGCCGAGCCCAGGCGCGCCGATAGCAAAAAGCCCGACAGGCCGGCCAAGGCGCCGATCACGGCGTAGACGCTGGTGACGACGAAATCGACATTGACCCCCGACAGCCGCGCGGCCTCGGCGTTGCCGCCCACCGCATAGACCTGCCGGCCGTAGCGGGTGTAGCGCAGCACCACGTGGCCCACGGCCGCCACCAGGGCGAAGACGACGATCGGGACCGGCACGAACAGGATCTGGCCCGTGCCCCACCAGCGATAGGCCGCGTCGAAGCCCGAGATCGGGCCGCCGTCGTTGAGCAGCAGCGTCGCTCCGCGCCAGACGGTCATGCCGCCCAGGGTGACGATGAAGGCCGGCACGTGCAGCTTGGTCACCACCTTGCCGTGGACGTAGCCGGCGACCAGACCAACGGCGCTGGAGATCGCCAGGGCCACGAACCAGGCGGCGGGCGAGCCGCCGATCAGGTTCGTGACGACATAGGCCGCCGCGAGCGAGGCGCAGGCCAGCAGCGAGCCCACCGCCACGTCGATGCCGCCGATCAGGATCACATAGGTCATGCCGACCGCGATGATCCCGTAGATCGACACCTCGCTGAGGATGTTCAGCGCGTTGCGCAGCGTCAGGAAGCGCTCGTTGACCGTCCCGAACACGGCGATCAGCAGCAGCAGGAACAGGATCGTCCGGTGCTTGCGCGCGAAGGCCAGCAGGTCGAAGCGGCGGCCGGGCGGCGGGACGGCGCGCTCGGCGGCCGGGTCGGGAGAGAGGGTGGGGGAGGCGGTCATTGCGGGCGGTGTTCCATTCCTGACGAGACCGGCAGGCCGCCGGTCGCCATGTAGGCCATCAGGCCCTCTTCGGTGGCCGTTTCGGCCTCGAGATCGGCGACGACCGCGCCTTCGCGGAAGACGACGATGCGGTCGCTGACGGCCATGACCTCGGCCAGTTCCGACGAGATCACGACGATCGCCACGCCCTGCACGGCCAGGTCGCACAGCACCTGGTGCACCTCGGCCTTGGCGCCGATGTCGATGCCGCGCGTAGGCTCGTCGACGATCAGCACGCGCGGGGCCAGGGCCATGGAGCGGCCCAGCAGCACCTTCTGCTGGTTGCCGCCCGACAGCTTGCCGATCGCGGTCTCCTGGTCGGCCATCTTGATCCGCAGCTTCTGGCGATAGGTCTCGACGAGGTCGCGCTCGGCGTTCTCGTCGATCCACTGGCCCATGCGGCTGAGACCGCCCAGGCTGGGCAGGCTGAGATTGTGGCGGATCGAGTGGTCGAGGAAGCAGCCCTGCTGCTTGCGGTCCTCGGGCACCAGCATGACCCCGGCCTTGATGGCGTCGCGCGGCGACTTCAGCTTCAGCGGCTTGTCGTCCAGCTTGATCGAGCCACTAGCAATGGCGTCGGCGCCGAAGATCAGGCGGGCCAGGTCCGTGCGGCCGGCGCCGACCAGGCCGGCCAGGCCGACGATCTCGCCGGCGCGAACCTCCAGGCAGACGTCCTTCAGATAGCCCGGCGCGGCGACGCGCGGCCGGCGTGGAGAGACGCTTTCGACCTTCAGCACCACGGGACCGGGCTCGCTCGAGCGGACGCGGCGCACGAACTCGACGTGGCGGCCGACCATCAGCCGGACCATGTCGGAGACCTCGACGTCGGCCACGTCGCCGCTGGCCACCCAGCGGCCGTCGCGCATGACGGTGTAGCGGTCGCACATGGCCTTCACCTCGGCCAGGCGGTGCGAGACGTAGATGACGCTGACGCCGCGCGCCTTCAGGTCGGCGATGATGGCGTGCAGGCGATCGACCTCGCGGCTGCTGAGCGCGGCGGTCGGCTCGTCCATGATGATCAGCCGGGCGTTCAGGGTCATCGCCTTGGCGATCTCGACCATCTGCTGCTCGGCGACGGTCAGATGACGGACGGTCTCGTCCGGATCCAGCGGCAGGCCCAGTTCGTCCAGAAGCTTCCTGGCGTCGTCGCGCAGGCGCGCCCAGTCGATCAGGCCCAGCCGCTTGGGCTCGCGGCCGAGATACATGTTCTCGGCGACGCTGAGCTCGGGGAAGAGGTTGAACTCCTGATAGATCGTGGCGATGCCAAGCTGCTGGCGGCGCAGCGGCGTATCGCGCGGGTCCAGCGCATGGCGGTCGAACGTGACGGTTCCTCCGTCGGCCGCGTGGGCGGCCGACAGGATCTTGATCAGGGTCGACTTGCCCGCGCCGTTCTCGCCCAGCAGGGCGTGGACCTCGCCGTTTCCGACGGTCAGCCGCACATGGTCGAGGGCCAGCACGCCGGGGAAGCGCTTGCTGACCTGGCTGACGTCCAGGAGGGTCATGGCGACCTACTTGACCTCGGAGATGCGCGAGGCCTGCGTCAGGTTGGCGCTGGTGATCAGCACCGGGGTCAGGCTGACCGACTTGGGCGCCGCGCCGGTCTTGATCTTATCGACGGCCTGGCGAAGGGCGGTGCGGATCTGCTGGCCGGGGTTCTGCTCCACCGAGGCGACCATCTCGCCGGTCTTGATGCGGGCCAGGGCCTCGGGGATGGCGTCGAAGCCCAGCACCTTGATCTTGTCCTTGCCGAAGCCGGCGGCGCGCACGGCCTCCAGCGCGCCCATGGCCATGTCGTCGTTCAGGCACAGGATCACGTCGGGCGGGCTGTCGTGCATCGAGGTCAGCACGTTCTGGGTGACGGTCAGGGCCTGGTCGCGCTTGGAGTTGGCGGTCTGCTCGGTGACGATCTTGAAGGCCGCGCCGCCGGCCGCCAGGCCTTCGTGCACGCCCTTGACCCGCTCGATCGAGCTGGAACTGCCGGGGTCGTTGGTGATCACCACCACGCGTGCGCCGGCCGGATAGGTCTTGACCACCCAGTCGGCCATGGCGCGGCCGCCGGCCACGTTGTCGGCGCCCACATGCGGCACGGGCGGCGTCGCGCCGGCGATGTTGCGATCGACCGAGATCACCGCCACGCCCTGCTTGGCCAGTTCGTCGGCGGCGGTCGCCAGCGCCTTGGAGTCGGTCGGGGCGACGATCACCACCTTGGCGCCCTGCACGGCGGCGGCCTCCAGGTCGGCGATCTGCTTGGCGGAATTGTTCTGGGCGTCCATCACCTGGACCTTCACGCCCAGCTTGGTCGCCTCGTCTTCCAGTTCGCGGCGCATGGCCACGAAGAAGGGCTGGGAAAGGTCGTTGAAGCTGACCACCACCTCGGCGTCCTGGCCGCCGCGCGAGCAGGCCCCCAGCAGTCCGCTCGCCGCCGCCGTCAGCCCCAGTCCGGCTGCCAGACCAAGGAGGCGCCGACGCGACGTCAGGGGGCGGATCATGGCGTTTCTCTACTCGCTAATGGACTTGATTATCGGATGCTGGGCATCGCTTTCGTTGGCTGACACAAAAGTGGAAGGCATATTCCATGTCAAGGTCATCTGGGAAAGTGTGTTTCATTTTCGCGTGCGGCGGTGTAGGGGGTTACCGCTGTCATCGACGAAGCTCGCTCCGTTCGATCCGGAGCCTGACCGATGTCGTTCCGCAACGCCAGGAGCGTGGAAAGACAATCCTGATTTGGCGGGAAATGGAACGGCCGCGATCGGCCCTTCCATGACGCTCTGGAACAACTGAGCGGCGTCTCTCCCCTCTGAGACGCCGTTCCTTTTTCCTGGATCCCGGCGTCCCAGGAACGCCGCGGCGATCAGAGCGCTGCGAAGGCCGCCGGGACGGGGCGATCGGCGGCCATGGCGCCGGCCTTGCGGAAGTCGGCGGCCAGCCCGGCCTGGTAGGCGACGAAGTCCGCATCCAGCGCCGCCGGACGCCAATGCTGGCGATCCACCGTGTAGCGGGCGACGTCCTCGGGCGAGCCCGTCGCGCCGGCCAGGGCCTTGGCCGCGATGTCCGGATGCGCGTTGGTCCAGGCCGCTGCGTCCCTGACCCGCGCCAGATAGTCCTGCAACAACGGCCGGCGCTCGGCGATGGCCCGTTCGGAAGCCACCTGCAGCAGGTAGTTGCGCACCAGCCCCAGCCCGTCGACGCCCAGGCGAACCTGATCGTGCAGCAGGGCCGCGCCGATGAACGGCGGCCAGGTGGCCCAGCCGTCCACCGCGCCGGCGCTCAGGGCGGCCTTGGCCTCGGCCGGCGAGAGGAAGGCCCAGTCGATGTCGTCGGGCGAGAGGCCGGCCCTGGCCAGGGCCCGCAGCACCAGGAAATGGCCGGCCGAGCCGCGCGGTACGGCGATCCGCTTTCCCTTCAGATCGGCGGGACCATGGATGGCCGAGGCCTTGGGGACCAGCACGCCCGAAGCGCCGGCGACGTCTTCGGCCCGCTGGGCCTGCACGGCCTTGATCGGCTTGCCGGCCTGGTAGGCGAACTGGAACGAGGCGTCGCCGGTAGTGGTGACGTCGACGGCGTCGGCGGCCATCGCCTGCAGCACCTCCTGGCCGGTGGAAAAGCTGCTCCACGCGATCTCGTAGGGAGCGCCGGCGAGGACGCCGGAGGCTTCCAGCGTCGCCCGCATCGGACCCGTCAGGGCGCCGACCCGCAGGACGGGCTTCGTCGCCCCCCTACAGGCGGCCAGCAGCAGCGGGGCGGCCAGGATCGAGCGGCGCGTGATGAGGGCGCTCGTCACAGGCGCACCACGGTCTTGCCCAGGCTCTTGCCGGCGATCAGGTCGACGAAGGCCTGCGGCGTCGCCTCCAGGCCGTCCCGCACCTGCGTCTCGACGCGGATCGCGCCGCTGCGCAGCCAGTCGCCGACGCTGCGCTGGAAGGCGGGCCAGAGGCGCTGGTGGTCGCGGACGTGATAGGACTTCAGTTCGACCTGCGAGGTCATCATCCGCCAGGTCCAGGCGCCGGCCGGTTCCGCGAAGGGGACGGCGCTGTCATAGGCCGAGACCATGCCGCAGACGGCGACCCGGCCGTGGGGATTGATCAGCGACAGGGCCGCATCCAGCTGGCCGCCGCCGACATTGTCGAAATAGACGTCCAGGCCGTCGGGCAGGGCGGTCGCCAGGCGCTCGCGCCAGTCGTCCTGCTTGTAGTCGATCACCGTCTCGACGCCGGCCACGTTCGCCAGCCAGGCCTGCTTGTCGGCGGAACCGACGGTGGCCACCGTCCGGCAACCGATCAGTCGGGCCAGTTGGACGGCCAGGCTTCCGACCGACCCCGCGGCCGAGGAGACCAGCACGCTCTCGCCGGGGCGCGCGCGCGCCACCTCGATCAGGCCGACATAGGCGAAGAAGCCGCCCACCCCCAGCGGTCCCATGTGCCATTCCAGCGGATCGTCGCCGGCCGGGATCCTGCGGGTTTCCTCGCCTCGGCCGACGGCCAGGTCGCGCAGGCCTTGATAGTGGCCCACCAACTCGCCGGGGGCGTAGTCGGGATGGCGAGACTCCAGGATCTCGCCGATGGCGAAGCTGTGCAGTCCCGCGTCCAGGGGGGCGGTTCCATTGGCGAAGAACACCCGTCGAACCGGATCTATCGACAGGAAGCGGTTGGCGATCAGGAACTCGCCCGGCGCGAGGTCCGGCAGGACCCGTTCGGCGATGGCGAAGTCATCGGCGCTCAAGGGGCCGTCCGGGCGGCGGATGATGTGCACCTCTCGGGCGGTGCGGGGACTGGAGGTCATGGCGGCTCTTCTTGCGATGTCGGGGGCTGTTCCTGGGGGAGCGCCGCCGCCCGCTCCTGCGTGGGCGGCGGCGTCCGGAGCGAGGTCAGAAGCTTCGGCGGACCTCCAGATAGACCGTGCGCGGATCGGTCCAGCTGGCCGAATAGAAGGTGTGATAGGCCGGCGAGCCGTTCGTCGTGCCCAGGCCCGACCAGACCAGATAGCGGCGGTCGAGAAGGTTGCGGCCGCGCAGCGCCGCCCTCCAGGCGCCATCGGGGCTCTTCCAGCGCAGCGCCGCGTCCAGGAAGGTCTGCGGCGGCATGCGGTTGTAGGGGCTGTTGGCCGCGGTCAGGAAAGTGGCGCCCTGGTAGGAGAGATCGACGCCCAGCGTCAGCTCGCCGGGCAGGCCGACGGGCAGGCGGTAGTCGCTGGCGATCCGGCCCTGGAACTTTGGCGCATTGGGCAGCGGCGAGCCGGAGTGCGCCGAGGTCGGCACGACCGCGCCGCCGGCCAGCACCACCTGGCTGTAGGTTCCGCGATAGGTGTCCAGTTCGGTGTCGAGCCAGGAGGCGGTGGCGTCGAGGCTCCAGCCGGCCGTGACCTGGGCCGCGGCTTCGAGCTCGATGCCGACCGAATGGCCGTCGCCGGCGTTGAAGCGTCGGCTCATCGCCGTCAGCGGGTCGTAGGCGCTGATCTGGATGTCGGTGAAGTCGTTCCAGAACACCGCGCCGTTCAGGCGCACCCGGCCGCCGGAAAGATCGCTCTTCACCCCCGCCTCGTAGGTGGTGACCTTCTCGGGCGCATAGGGCGTCGTGGCCTGGCGCGAATTGGCGGGGCTGTTGGCGCGGAAGTCGAAGCCGCCGGACTTGGCGCCCTGGCTGATCGAGGCGTAGGCCTTGACCCCCGGCGCGGCCTGGAAGGTGGCCGACAGCCGCGGGAGCAGCTGGGTCCAGCTCTTGTGGGCCTTCACATGCCAGGCCGTCGCGGTCGGCGAGCCGTAGAGGATCGCCAGTTCGTCGGCGACCTGGGAGACGTCGGTGACCGTGAAGGTGTGATCGCCGCCGGCGATCAGCCAGCTCAGCGTCTCCTCGGTCGTGTGGCGTTCGAGATTGTAGCGCAGGCCGCCGGTCAGGGTCAGGCGCGGGGTCAGGTCGTAGTCGGTCTGGACATAGGCGGCGGCGTTGTAGGTCTTCTGGTCGATGGCGGCGTGGACAGGGGTGAAGACGATCCGGTTGGGCGAGCCGTAGAAGGTGGTCGAGGCGTTGACGTTGCGCCGGGTGATCCAGTCTTCGTAGAGCAGGTAGATCCCGGCCACGACGCGGGCCTTGCCCGTCGTCCCGCTCAGTTTCAGGTCCTGGGACCAGGCGTTGTCGTAGTAGCGCAGCGGCGAGGAATTGCGGGCGAAGCGGTCGCCGGTGTTGTCGTAGTTGGCGTGGTCCTCGAACACCCGCCAGGCCGTGACGCTGGAGAGCTGCCAGGCCGGCGACAGCCGGTAGAGCGTGGTCGCCGTCACGCCGGCCTGCCGATAGCGGTTTTTGGGATAGATCGGCGAGTTCAGCGCGTATTTGTCGGCGTTGAGCAGGTTGCCGTAGCCGCGATTGAGGCTGTCGTCGGCCGTGCCGTCCACGGCCAGGGTGAAGTCGAGGTCCGCGGTCGGCGTGAACCGCAGCTTGGCCCGCGCCTGGGTCAGGGCGATGTCGTTCTCGCGGCGGTTCAGGGTGCGATTGTAGTCGGTACCGTCACGCTGGTGGCGGCTGATGGCGAAGCTGCCATAGACCTTGTCCTCGATGATCGGGCCGCTGACGAGGCCGCCCAGCTTGATCTCGTCGAACGAGCCGTAGCCGGCCAGCAGTTCGCGCCGGACCTGGTTGTCGGGAACCACGGTGGTCAGCCGCACGGCGCCGCCCTCGACCTGATGGCCCAGGTGGACCACCGGGCCGCGATCCACCTGGATGTCGGCGATGTCCAGAAGCTCCTGCATCGCCCCGAGATTGCGGGTGATGTAGACGCCGTCGATGAAGGTGCCGACCGAGGGCTCGCCCTGGGCGTCGAGTTCGCCGATGCCGCGCAGGAAGTACTGGGCGGCCGAATAGCTCATGGTGTTGCGCGGCTGGTAGAGGTTGGGCGTCAGGTTGACGAGGTCCAGCGTGCTGGCCACGCCCCGGCGCTCGAGAACGTCCGCCGTCAGCACCGAGATCGAGGCCGGGTCGCCCTGGGCCAGGGCCGCCTTGCGCTCGGCTTGCCGGGCGGCGGTGACGACCACCCGATCGACCTCGGCCGTCGAGCCGTCGGGCGTCTCTGCAGCGATGTCGTCGGCCGCGCGCGCGGCCGAGAGGCTGAGCAGGGCCAGGGCCGCGCCGGCGGCGAGGCGGCGTTTGAGGCGCGGATGCGCCGGCGTTTGGATGTGTCGCAAGGTATCCCCCGGAACTGGTTTCGGCTTCTGGGCAATTCCACGCCGGGGCAGTGCGATCAAGCGAAGGTTTTCAATATAAATCATTGAAAATAAAGATGTAATTTCAAGTTATTGGCGTGCGAAGACGCTCCCGACGCGGCGTGAAGGGAGGGCGTGAAAGCAGGGCGGGCGAACCCTCAGGAGGCGGCGCTGACGGCGGCCGGTGGTCGGTGCGGCCAGGGTGGGCGGTCAACGCCCAGCCGCTCGCGCAGGGTCGGTCCTCGATGCGACGCCCCGATCAGGCCTCGCCGCGAGAGCTCGGGCAGCACCAGCGCGATAAAGTCGGTAAGGCCGCCGGGAAGGGTGGCGGGCATGATGTTGAATCCGTCGCAGCCATGAGCCTCGAACATCGCCTCCAGCGCGTCGGCGACATCGACGGGATCGCCGACCACCTGCCAATGGCCGCGACCGGGCGCCAGGCGCTGATAGAGCTGGCGAACGCTGAGGCCTTCGCGGCGGGCCAGGTCCAGCACCAGCGACTGTCGGCCCTGGGCGGTCTGCGACGGCGGCCGGGCGGGCAGGGGCCCGTCCAGGTCGAGCGGCGGCAGAGGCGCGCCTCCCGACAGGTTGCGCAGGAGGTCCAGGCCCACGGTCGGGTCGACCAGGGCCTGCAGGGTTTCGAGCTTGGCCCGCGCCTCCTCCCGGGTCGGGGCGACGATCGGCACGACGCCGGGCAGGACCTTCAGGTCGCCCGGGCGGCGGCCGTGGGCGGGCAGGCGGCCCTTGAGGTCGGCATAGAAGGCCGCGGCGCTCTCGGGGCCGGACTGGGCGGTGAAGACGAGGTCGGCGGTGCGGGCGGCCAGGGCCTTGCCCGGCTCGGAGCTTCCGGCCTGGACGATGATCGGCCGGCCCTGCGGCGCGCGGGGAATGTTCAGCGGACCCCGAACCCGGAAGTGCTCTCCGGCGTAGTCGAGGCGATGCAGTCCGGCCGGATCGAAGAAGCGGCCGCCGACGCGATCCTCGACGAAGGCCCCGTCGTCCCAGCTGTCCCAGAGTCCGAGCACGACGTCGACGAATTCCTCGGCCCGGGCGTAGCGCTCGGCGTGCGGGATCGGCCGCTGGTGTCCGAAGTTGAAGGCCGCGCCGGGATCGGCCGAGGTGACGGCGTTCCAGCCGGCCCGGCCGTCGCTGAGGTGGTCGAGCGAGGCGTACTGGCGGGCCAGGACGTAGGGGTCCGAAAAGCTGGTGGAGGCCGTGGCGACGAGCCCGATCCGGCTGGTGGTCGCGGCCAGGGCCGAGAGCAGGGTGAGCGGCTCGAAGCCGTAGATCCCGTTGTGGGCCTTGCGGCTGGCGGCCTCCGGCGACTCCAGCTGCACCTCCACGAAGTCGGCGAGGAAATAGAGGTCGAAGCCGGCCGTCTCGGCCTGTCGGGCCAGGGCGACATGCTCGTCGAGCCGTCGCATGGTCCAGGCGGCCGGATCGCGCCAAGCGGCCACGTGGTGGCCGGCCGGGTGCACGAACAGCCCCAGGATCATGGTCTCGCCGCCTCGGCGCATCGGGTCTCCTCGCCCTCCCGGATGGGGGAGGCGGACCCTAGGCGTCGATGGCAGAGGCGATAATCCCGGCGATTGTCCGGTTATTGCGGACGATTTTGTCCGCTATGCCGCGCTCAGGCGCTGGGCCGACGGTTGGGCGGGCAGCAGGGCTCCGGCCAGGAAATCTACGAACAGCTTGACCTTGGGCGAGTTGAAACGGCTCTGCGGCCAAAGCGCCCGGAAGACGCCGCGATGGGCCACGTGCTGGTCCAGCACCGGGACCAGGCGCCCATCCTGCAACTGGGCGTGAACGGCGTAGTCGGGCAGGCAGGCCAGGCCCATGCCCTGTTCGGCCATCTGCACCAGCGGCTCGATCGTGCTGGCGACCACGCTGCGCGGCAGGTCCAGGGAAAGCTCCGCGCCGTCCCGCAGCAGCCGCCAGGGCGCCAGCTTGCCGGTGGCCGGATACTTGTGATGCAGGCAGGCGTGGCCGAGCAGGTCCTCGGGCGTCTCGGGCGCGCCATGGCGCGCGAAATAGGCCGGCGCGCCGACCAATCGGTGGCCGAACGTGCCCAGCGTGCGGGTGATCAGCTGGGAGTCGCTGGCCTCGCCGGTGCGCACCACCACGTCGAAGCCCTCGTTGATCAGGTCGACGATCCGGTCGGTGAAGTCGAGATCCAGCTCCACGGACGGATAGGCCCGCATGAAGCCGGTCAGGGCCGGCATCATCAGCATGCCCACCAGCGGCAGGCTGACGCGCAGGCGCCCGCGCGGCGCGCCCTGGCCTTCCGTCAGCTCGGCCTCGGCCTGGGCGATCTCGCCCTGGATGCGCTGGCAGCGTTCGAGGAAGATCTCGCCCTCCGGCGTCAGGGCGATGGAACGGGTGCTGCGATGGAAGAGGCGCACCCCCAGGCGTTCCTCCAGCCTCGCCACCGCCTTGCCGACGCCCGACGACGAGATGCCGAGATTGCGGCCCGCCAAGGTGAAGTTGCGGGTCTCGGCGGCCTGGATGAAGACGTTGAGTTGGCCGAAATTATCCACGCGGGGGTCCTCTGCGACTGTCTGCGACGGCCCTCGCCGACATAGAGACCCACGCGCGCCTGCGGACGCAAGTGAGGTTTGCTCAACACAAGATTGTGCAACGGCAATGCCCCGTCCTCGCGCCATTGCGGACGATCCGGTCCGCTCTCTGTGGACCTCTAGCCGCCTTCCGCGCCCGGGCGCTCAAGGCCGATGATGCCGCACCGCCGCGAGGACGCCATGGACGACGTGATCGGATTCATTCTGGAGCTCGACAAGCTCAAGGGCGTGACCCGCAAGGTCAAGCCGCTGGGCCTCGAGCGCTACGAGAACCCCGCCGAGCACAGCTGGCAGATGGCCCTGGCGGCCACGGCGCTGCAGCCCTACGCAGCCGAGCCGGTGGAGCTGTCGCGGGTGATATCGCTGCTGCTGGTGCACGACGTCGGCGAGATCGACACCGGCGACGTCATGGCCTTCGTCGAGACCGGCCTCGCCGAGCGCAAGGCGGCCGAGCGGCGGGCCGTCGAGCGGATCTTCGGCGTCCTGCCGCAAGGCCAGGCCCAGGCGCTGATCGAACTCTGGGACGAGTTCGAGGATGAGGCCACGCCCGAGGCGCGCTTCGCCCACGCCATCGACCGGGCTATGCCGGTGCTGCTCAACCTCGCCAACAACGGCCAGAGCTGGCGCGAGAACGGCATCAGCCACGACCGCGTGGTCGCGCGGGTGGCTGAACCGATCCGGCGCGGCTGCCCCGGTCTCTGGAGCCATATCGAGGCCAGGCTGGGCGCCGCGCGCCAGGAGGGCCTGTTCGGTGCCTAAGCCGCACGCCTCGGAGACGATCCTGGCCCTGACGGCGGGGGTCGTGCTGGCCTCGATGATCGCGCTCAACAGCCGCCTGGCGCATTTTTCGTCGCCGCTCCTTGCGTCCTGGGTCGCCCATGGCGTGGGCACGGTGGCGGCCCTGATCGCGGTCCTGGCCTGGCGACGCGCCGCGCCTTCCGCGGTGGGTGCGGCGTCGCCGCCCGGCGGCGGGCGCTGGCCGCGCTGGATCTATCTGGGCGGCGTGCCGGGGGCGCTGACCGTCCTGCTGGCGGCGATCACGGTCAACGGACCGCTGGGTTTTTCGGGGACCCTGGCGCTGATGCTGGCCGGCCAGATGCTGTTCGGCGTCGCGGCCGACCGCTTCGGCTGGCTGGGCCTGGAGCGGCGCGCGCCGACGGCCGGCGGGCTCCTGGGGCTCGGGCTGGTGCTGATCGGCAGCCTCGTCATCATCGCCGCGGCGGGCTGACCATGCTGGTCGCCGTCCTCATCGCCCTCTCCAACGGCCTCTGCATCGGCGTCAGCCGAGGGATCAACGGCCATCTGGGCCGCCGCGAGGGCGCCTTGCGCGCCTCGCTCTGGAACCACGTCGTGGGCTTCGTCTTCCTGTCGGCGCCGATCGCGCTGCAGGGAGCAGCGGCCTTCCGCGTCGGCCCGGCCCCTTGGTTTGCGTGGATCGGCGGCGTCCTGGGCGTGGCCTTCGTGGCCCTCAACAGCCATGTCGTGGTGCGGCTGGGCGCCAGCCGCACGGCCGGCCTGGTGGTCGGGGCCCAGATGCTGACCGGCGTTGCGATCAGCAATCTCGGCGCGGCGATCGACGGGCGCACCCTGGTGCGGCTGGCCGGCGCGGCCCTGATCGTCGCCGGGATCTGGCTGGCCAACAATCCAGGCGCGATCGCGAGACTGCGCCCGGCGCTGGCGGCTCAGACGGGCGAGCCGAAGTAGCGGTCGCCGAAATCGCCGATGCCCGGCAGCATGTAGGCGTTCTCGTTCAGCCGCTCCTCGATCGCCGAGGCAACGATCCGCAGCTTGGGAAAGCGGCTGGCCAGGACGGTGACCCCCTCGGGGGCGGCGATGAACGCCACGAAGACGATGTTCTCCTCGGCCACCCCCTGTTGCAGCAGCAGGTCGACGGCCGCCACGGCGGTGCCGCCGGTGGCCAGCATCGGATCGAGCAGCAGGACCTGGCGGCCGGCGATGTCGGCCGGGAGGTTCTGGTAGTAGAACTTCGGCGTCTTGGTGACCTTGTCGCGCTGGATCAGGATCTTGCCGATCCGCACGCCGGGAATGATCGCCCGCAGCTCGCCCTCCATGCTCTCGCCGGCCCGGATCACCGACACCCCGCAGATGTGCTCGGCGAAGGCCAGGCCCTCATAGGCCCGGCCGACCGGCGTCTCGACGGATCGCGACGCGAAGGGCAGGAGGTCCAGAGCGCTTTCGAGCAGCAGGCGAATGATGCGGCCGCTGTAGTGGACGAAGTCGGCGCGCGAGGCGGCGCGATCGCGCACGACCGTGTGCAGGGCGCGCAATTGCCGCGTCTGGGGCAGGACGTGCAGGCCCGCCTCGATCGACGGACGGGCCGGGACCGGAGCTTGGTCGAGCGGCATAGGGGTCTCCTTCAGGCCTCGTTGTCGGCCGGTTGTTCGAAGCTTGGGGGCAGGAGCGGGGTCTTGGTGAACTGCGCGGCGGCGATGCGGTAGACCGTGCGTCCACCCGATCGCCGCCACAGCTTCTGCAGGACGTAGGCGAGCTTGGGGTTGTGCTCTTCCTCCTCCAGCACCGCACGCGCGATGATCGCCCGCCAATCGCCGGCGCGCTCGGGGCTATCGACCTCGTCCCGATCGGGCAGGGCGGCGGCCAGGGCCTCGAGCTTGCCCGGCTTGGGCACGAGCTTTTCGCCCAGCGCGATGGCCAGGGCCCCGACCCAGTAGCCTTGGTATGCGGCGCGGGCGTCGGCCGGGGACAGCCGCGAGGCGATGGTCTCGACCGCATGCAGGGCGGTGATCAAGTGCAGGACGACAAAGTCGCCCGGGAAGGCGAGGTAGAGCAGGGTGACCGCTTCGAACAGCGCCTCCCAATCTTCCGCTTCCGGCGCCTGGCCCGCGCCCGTCGCCCACGGCGGCAGGCCGTAGATCAGCGGGTGACCGTGGGCGGCGCTGCGGGCGATGCGGTATTGCAGGCCCGAGCGGGCCAGCTCCGGATGGATCGTCTGGGCGCCGGGCGAGCGGGTGTCGGCCTGGGCCGCCTGGAGACGCCGCGCCGCCGACGGATCGGCATGCCAGGCTTGGGCGATGCGCAACAGGCTGTCTTGCGGGGAGGCGTCCTCAGCGGCGGTCGCGTCCGCCGCCGCGCGCTCGGCATGGACCGGGACGTGGGTGAAGACCATGTAGGCCAGCCCCTCGATCGCCATCCAGCGGCTGCCCGCATCCAGTCCCCAGCCCAGATGGATCGTGGCGTGGGTGAAGGCGCCGATCCACCCCGTGAGCAGTTCAGGACCGTAGAGCGCGACGACGCCGTCCAGGCCCAGGCGCCGTTCCTCGGCGTCGAAGAAGGCGCAAAGGGCCGAGTAGCCTCGCCGCTTGCCCAGGAAGTCGCGCCAGGTTTGGTGCGTCACCACGAGGTCGGAGGTTCTGGCCGGCTCCAGTCCGTAACCGTAGGTCGTCAGCTCGGCGTAGTTTTCATAGTAGGCGAGGATCTCGTGCGGCGCGGTTCCAAGGCCGGCCAGGGCCACGACCGCGTGCTTGGCGTGGTTGGTCAGGTGGCCGTTGAACTCGATGTGATAGGCGCGGTCGGCCAGCAGGGTTTCGACGATGTTCCCGCTCATCGGACGAGCTCTCCCTGGGCGGCCGGACGAGGCTGAGGCGCCGTCAGCGCCGCATAGGCCGCAGCCAGCCTGCCGCCGAGATGGGCGGTGTGGACCAGGACGGCCGCATTGGCCTTGGAGGCGCGGCCGTCGGTAGCCGCATCCACCGCGCGCATCAGCCGTTTGGTCAGTCCCGCCCCGCTGACCCCTTCGGCCTCGGCGCTGGCGACGGCGTCGGCCACGGCGGCCTCGATCGCCTCGCCGTCCAGGGCCTCGGCCTCCGGAATGGGGGCGGCGACCAGCACGCCGCCGGTTCCGCCCAGGGCCCAGTGCAGGTCGATCGCCCGGGCGATGGTCGAAAGATCGTCCAGGCGCTGGGGGCTGGGCACGCCGCTGGAGCGGCAATAGAAGGCCGGCACCTCGTCGAAGCCGTAGGTGACCAGCGGCACCCCTTGGGTCTCCAGCACCTCGGCGGTCAGGTTGAGGTCGAGGATGGTCTTGGCGCCGGCGCAGACCACGGCGACCTTCGAGCGGGTGAACTGCACCAGATCGGCCGAGACGTCCCAGCTCTGGGCCGCGCCGCGGTGCACGCCGCCGATGCCCGCCGAGGCGAAGACGGCGACGCCGGCCAGCTCGGCGATGGCCAGGGACGAGGCGACCGTCGTCGCGCCCTTGCCGCCGCGCGCCAGGGCGAAGGGCAGGTCGCGGGTCGAGACCTTGGGGATGCCGGGCTCGGTGGCGAAACGCTCGATCGTGTCGCGGTCCAGGCCCACCAGCAGGCGGCCGTCCTCGATGGCGATCATGGCCGGAACCGCGCCGCCGGCCCGCACGGCCGCCTCGACCGCCAGCGCGGTCTCGACATTGTCGGGATAGGTCAGGCCGTGGGTGATGACGTTGGATTCCAGCGCCACGACGGGCCGGCCGGCGGCGAGCGCGGCGCGGACCTCGGGCGCCAGCACCAGCCGTTCGGCCAGGCGATTGGGATCGATCTGGGGCAAGCCGTCCTCCTTCAGGCGATGTCGTAGCCGGGGCGGCGCACCAGCAGGCCGAGCCGGTCGTGCAGTTCGGGAACCACCACCCGATCGCGCCAGGTCTCGGGCGTCACCGGTTCGAGGGCGACGGAGACCGTGGCCTCGCCGACGTCGAAGGTTCGGGTGATCAGGTCGACCAGGCCCTCGACCAGGGTCTGTCGGGCCTCGGGCGTCAGGTCGCGGGGGAAGTGCTTGATGTTGACGTGGGGCATGATCAGGCGGTCTCGGCAATGGTGCTGGGGGAAAGACGGGCGGGAGTGGCCAGGGCGCGTGCCAGGGCCTCGACTCCGGCGGGCTTGAGCAGGGCGTAGTGGTCGATATCGAGTTCGATCACCCTGGGCGGGGCGGCGCTGTAGCCGCCGGCGCCTTCGATGAAGGCGTAGTCGTCGCCCCGGGCCTTGAAGAGGGTGACGGGCGCCTTGATCCGGCGGTGTTGCAGCTCCTCGAAGCTGTAGCGGAATTGATAGGTCGCCCGGACGATGGCGGCGATGCGGACGGCCAGTTCGGCGTCGAGGCCGAAGCGCGCGGAGACGAAGGCCGCAAGGCTCGCATCTTCGCGGACCTGCTCGCGCCAGGCCTTCAGGTCCGGATGATCGAGGGCCCCGGCATAGACCGAGAACAGGATCGCCGAATAGGCGGGGTTGTCGTAGCGCGGACCGGCGGGCGTCGCGGGCAGGTCGAGCCTGGGCGAGCCCGGCGCGATCAGGTGCAGGGCCTCGACCGTTTGCCCCGCCTGCTCCAGTTGGTGGGCGGTCTCGAAGGCCACGCGCGCGCCGAAGGAGTAGCCCCAGAGGGTGTAGGGGCCTTCGGGCTGGAGCTTGCGGATGACCTCGATGTCGGCGGCGGCCATGGCCTGGATGTCGCCATGCGGGGTCTCGCCGGCGTTGATCCCCAGCGCCTGCAGCCCGAACACCGGGCGCTCGCCGCCCAGGCCCTTGGCCAGGGCGCGCAGGTTCATCGGATAGCCGCCCAGGCCCGGCCAGCAGAACACCGGCGCGCCGGTTCCATGGGCCCGAAGCGGCGCGGCTCGCGAGGCCTGCTGCGTGTCGCCCGCCTCGACCCTGCGCGCCAGGGCGGAGATGGTCGGGGCCTCGAACAGCGCCTGCAGCTTCAGCGCCGCGCCGAGGGCGGCGTTGATCCGGTGGATCAGGGAGACGGCGGTCAGCGAGTTGCCGCCCAGGGCGAAGAAGTCGTCCTCCACCGAAACCTGGTCCAGCTTGAGGGCGGCGCGCCACAGCGTCTCGATGGTCTCCTCGGCCTTGGTGCGCGGCGCCACGTGAGCGCGGGCATTGCTTTCGCCCAGCAGGTCGCGGCGGGCCTCCAGCGCCTTGCGGTCGACCTTGCCGTTGGCGGTCAGCGGCAGGGCGTCGAGGATCACCAGCCGGCTGGGGGCCATGTAGGGCGGCAGGGTCCGTCGCAGGTCGGCCGCGATCAGTTCGGCCGGCCCCTGCATGTGCACGGCGTCCTCGTTCATCCCTTCGCTGTCGATCTGGTCCTGGGACAGGCGGCCGCCGACGCAGAAGTACGAGGCCCCGACCTCACGCCCCAGCAAGGCGGCGATGCGCCGGGCCGAGGGCAGGTCTTCGCCTGACTTCGACGAGTATCCCGACGACATCAGCCCCAGGGAAAGGCCGTTTTGCTGCAGGCGCTGCAGCCAGCGGCCGAGCTCGATGTAGCGCAGCCAGGCCTGCGGATTGTCGCTGGTCAGGGTCAGGCCGAAGCCGGCCCGGTCGTAGACCTGCTGGTTGATGGCGATGACGTGCTTGCGCTCGATCCGGCCATCGGCGACGTGGACGAGCGTCCCGTCGGCGTTCAGTCGGTGCTGCCCTGGGGGCAGCCCCTCGAGCCGTCCCTCCAGCGACTGGACATGGGCGGCCAGGTGAGGCGTCGGGGCGGTCGCGCCCAGCGGCGACAGCGGGAAGGCCCCCAGATAGACGTCCCCTTCGCGGCCGGTCAGGGCGGCGGCGAGCGGGCTGTGCTCGACCGGCGTCCCGATCGCCAGGCCGCGCTCGCCCAGAACCTGGTCGAACAGGCCCAGCATGTGGCCGGCCTCGAATTCCAGCACCTCCTGGACGTTGCTGCGATAGACCGCCGAGATCGCCGGGCGGCGGCCGACCAGATGCAGGGTGACGCCCGGACTTGCCGAAGCGGCGCCGGCGATCCGGGCCAGTCGGTGATGGACCGGGTGATAATAGTACGTCCCCTCGGCCAGGCCCGGCAGGCCGACGACCTCCAGGTGCAGCTGCACGGCGTAGAGCGCGCCCGGGGAGGCGTAGGCGTATTTGGGCAGCAGCCGTTCGGGGCTCTGGTGCTGGCCGAACTCCCGCAGCAGGGCGCCCAGCTCGTCGAGCGACAGGCGCTCGGGCGCGCGGGGCGGGGCCTGGACAGGTTCGGCCGCGAGCAGGGCCTGGACGTCGGCCAGGCGCGTGGGGCCGCCCTCGAAGAAACGGAAGGTCTTGCGGGCGAAGGCGCGGCGGCGCTGGGCCGGCGTCGCTTCGAGGCCGGGCAGGTCGACGGCGGCCAGGCCGGCCAGCTCGGCGTCCTGCTTGAGGCCGGGGTTGGACAGCTGCGCGCGCACCTGCAGGCGGCTGGCCTTGGATTGGTGATGGGCGCCGGCCCGGCCCTGGTCCATCAGCGCCGCCTCGCGCGGGCTCAGCTCGACATAGGCGATGAGGTTCCTGTCGCCGCGGGCATCCTCCTGGGCGACGACGGCGGCGGTCTTGACCCAGTCGTGGGCCTCGATGGCCAGGCGCACCTCGTCCAGCTCGATGCGGAAGCCGCGGATCTTCACCTGGTCGTCGGCCCGGCCGACGAACTGCGCCGCGCCGTCGGGCGTGGCGAACACGAGGTCGCCGGTGCGGTAGAGCCGGGCGTCGGGAACCTCGGGGCGGAACGGGTCGGGGATGAAGCGGTCGGCGGTCAGGTCGGGCCGATGCAGGTAGCCGCGCGCCAGCTGGGCGCCGCCGATCCACAGCTCGCCGACGGCCCCGTCCGCCACCGGCCGGCGATCGGCGTCGAGCACGTGGTAGGTCGTGTCGGCGGCTGGGCGGCCGATGCTCACCGCCGCGGCCGGATCGCCCACGGCGCCGCGCTCGACGCGCCAGCTCGAGCTGTTGATGGTGCACTCGGTCGGACCGTAGAGATTGACCAGGCCGGCCCAGGGCAGGGCGTCCAGCGCGGCGCGCGCCAGGGCGTTCGACAGCGCCTCGCCGCCGCTGAACAGGCGCGCCAGGGTGCGCGCCAGGCCCAGGCGCTCGGTCTCGACCAGGGCTCGCAACAGGGTGGGCACCACCTGCAGCAGGGTGATGCGATGTCGTACGACGAGGTCGATCAGCAGGTCCGGATCGCGATGGGCGCCGGGCGGGGCGGTCACGACGGTGACGCCGAGGGCCGGGGCCAGCAGCTCCCATTGGCCGGCGTCGAAGCTGATCGGGGTCTTCTGCAGGAGCGTCTGGCCTGGAACCAGGCCATGCTCGCGCGCCAGCCAGCGCAGTTGGCCGACGATGCTGGCCTGCTCGATCATCACCCCCTTGGGCCGACCGGTGCTGCCTGAGGTGTAGATGACATAGGCCAGGTCGCGCGCGCCCGACAGCGCCAGGGCTCGCCGCGGCGTCTCTTCGCCGCCCACGGCCAGGGCTTCCTCGATGACGACGATCGTCGTGCCGGGCGGGGCGAAGGCTTCCACCGTGGCGGCGAAGCGGGCCTGGCACAGCACGATCCGCAGGCGGCTGTCCTCGATCATCAGGCGCAGGCGCTCTTCGGGATAATCCGGGGCCAGGGGCAGATAGGCCGCGCCGGACAGCACGATCCCCCAGACGCCGGTGATCAGCGCGGCCGAAGGTTCGGCGAACAGGCCTATGACCGCGTCGCCGGCGGCGCCGGCGGCGATCAGCTGGGCCGCCACGCGACCGGCCCGCTCGACGAGGTCGCCGGTCGTCAGGCGGGTGTCGCCCTCGATGACGGCGACGGCGCCCGGATCGGTCTCGGCGCGGTCCAGCAGGAGGGCGGCCAGGGTTTCTCGCGGTGGAGCGCCGGCGGTGGCGGCGGTGAAGGCGGCGGCGAAGATGGTCATGATCACCTTGCTCAATGTTACTGGCGCGCCTCGTCAGGCTCCGCCTTCAGTTGTGCGGAGGCGATCGCGCCAAGTCGTGCTGCGACTTGCGTCCCGAATGCGATGAATAGTTTTTGATCCGTCGACCGCGCTCGTGGCTTGGGCGCGTATTCGTCAGATTTTCTATTTGGGTATACCGGCTTTTGCGGTGCGGCAACGGCGCGTGCATCCGAGCACTTCAGACGGAAGGGTCCGAAATTGTTGTCGGTGCGGCGCCGATCGCTTGATCCAGGCGGCGGTGTAGACATGCGAGCGATCCGCCGTCGAGCGCCCCTCGATCCTCAGCTAGAGGAAGGCGAGAATCGGCTGGGCGTGTCCGTCGCGGCGCGAAACGATCCGCACCGGGCGAGAGCAGGTCGAAGTCGCGGAAATCCAGCAACCGCCCGGCTAGCGCATGCTGGCGCTTGTAGAGCGCCTCCTTGGCCGAGAAGGCCGGTCCAATAAGGAGGGTTGATAGGGAAGTTGAGGCGGGGCGATCGCAAATAGGATCGAATGACGAAAAGTCATTGGACCACTCTTGGCGCCCGCAACATCCTGGCTGGCCTGGGGCGCGCGACGATCGCGGCGGCCCGGCGCGTTCGCGGGGAAGAACGGCATGTCGAAACAGGCTGAACTGGCCTTCCGCCGACGTCTCGACGGGTTGGTCTACCGGTTCTCGCCGGCGGCGGAACGGTCCGGGCGGCCGAGCTGGCGGCGCAGCGACGGGGCCCTGTATCTGGCCTGGACGTCCGAGCACGGATGGGCCGTGCTCGACACGGCCGGGACGGTGCTGAGCCTGCCCTGGGTCCTGCCCAAGGAGCGCCAGGGCGATCATCCGCCCAGGATCGCGTGGGTCAGCAGCAAGGGCGACAAGGCCTATGTCTACGACCTTGCCGGCGTGTCGCCGGACTGAACGGCATGGGGCGCTCGGCGATAGTTCTCGGCGGCGCCGGTCAGATCGGTCCGGCTATCCCTACGAGCAGTTCGACTATGCCGCGGAGGACGCAGAGCCGGCTTTCGGCGCAGGCGTTCAGGCCTTCGGCTGAACCGATCGTCGTCGGGCGGGCGCGGAGGGCGTGGCGGCTTTCACGCCGCCTGCTCGATCGGATCCGCGGTGGTCGTCGCGGCGGCCGGGCGGGTGGCTCGACCGCTCAGTTGATCGCCGGCCTCGGGGGGAAGGCGCAGGAACAGCGGCAGCGACAGCAGCGACAGGCCGCCCATGATGAAGAAGGCGACCGAGAAGTCGTGCACCGTCAGCGACGCGCCCTGGCGCAGCGCCAGCAGGCTCTGCAGGGTGGTCGCCGCCAGGGCCACGCCGAGGCTCTGGGCCAGCTCCTGGGTCATGCTGGCCAGGGCGCTGGCGCCGCCCAGCGCCCGGTCGGGCACGTCGGCGAAGCTCAGCGCCGACAGGGCGGTGAACTGCAGCGAGCGGAGGAAGCCGCCGATCAGCAGCAGGACGAAGATCAGGGCGTGCGGGGTCGAGGTCTGGAAAAGGCCGATGCCCGCCAGCAGCAGGCTGGTCAGGGCCCCGTTGACGATCAGCACCCGCCGAAAGCCGTAGCGCCGCAGCAGCGTCGTCGCCGACGCCTTCATCAGCAGCGCGCCCATGGCCCCGGCGAAGCTGATCACGCCGGAGCGTAGCGGGGACATCCCGAAGCCGACCTGCAACAGCAGCGCCACCAGAACCGGCGAGGCGCCCATGGCCACGCGCCATAGGCCGCCGCCGAACGTGGCCAGCTTCACCGGCGCGATCCGCAGCAGGGCCAGATCCAGGATCGGCGCGGGCGTCGATCGGGCGTGTCGGACGTAGGCCGCGAGCGACAGCGCGCCCAGGGCCGCCAGGCCGGCGATCGCGCCCGGCGGCCAGCCGGGCCGGCCCACCTCGCCGAGCGCGGTGACCAGGGCCGCCACGCCGCTCCCGATCAGGACGAAGCCCCAGAGGTCGAGCCGGCCGCCGGCTTCGCCGCGCAGGTTCGGTATGATCAGCAGCGCGGCGGTCAGACCCAGCAGGCCCACGGGCGCGCTCAGCAGGAAGATCCACCGCCACGAAGCGGCCTCGACGATGACGCCGCCGATCAAGGGACCAAGGATCGGGCCCAGCACCGCGGGAACGGTCAGGATCGACATCGCCCGGACGATCTGGTCGCGCGGCGTGGCGCGCAGGATCACCACCCGTCCCACCGGGGTCATCAGGGCGCCGGCCATGCCTTGCAGCACACGCGCGGCCAGCAGCTGCGTAAGATTGGTGGACAGGCCGCACAGGGCCGAGGACAGGGCGAAAAGCCCCATCGCCGCGCAGAACACGTTACGGGCGCCGAAGCGGTTGGCCGTCCAGTCGCTGAGCGGAATGCAGACGGCCACGCTGAGCATGTAGGCGCTGATCGCCAGGTTCAGCCGGATTGGGCTTTCGCCCAGGGCCTGGGCCATGGTCGGTAGGGCGGTGGTGATGGCCGTCCCCTCCAGCCCCTGCATGAGCAGGCCGCAGCCGACGACCAGCGGGATCAGGACGGAAGACGCGCCGGAGCGTTCGAAGGGGCGAGGCAAGAGCGATCGATCTTTGGGTGGCGCATCGGCTCTGGCGACGCGGGACATCGCAGGAGGCGCGGGAGGATTTGCGCGCGGAGCCTAGGAAGGGCGGGCCGGCAAAACACGCGATTTTCGTCAATAGGTCGGATGAGCCGCCGCAATGAGGGGCGCACGCGTCATGCGGTCATGTCGACGGCCCCGGTGCGGCGGCGGCTAGAAAGGACCTGTCCGCCAGGCCGGCTGCATCGACGGCGCGGGGAAGCAGTCCAGCTGCGAAGAAGGTGTCGCCGACGCGTTGAAGCTCGGCGATTTCCTTGGGAGTGACCGGCCCCAGCACGGGCGTTTCGCGCTCCACCAGCAGTCTGGCGACGGCCGGCGGCGCGCCCGTGACCTTGGAATAGACCCCGGCATAGGCTTCCTTGTTGGCGTTGGCCCAGCCGTAGGCGGCTTCGAATTGCCTTATGACGTCGGCGATGGCGCTGCGCTTGAAGTCCAAGGCCAGGGCCTTGGTCGAGGCGGTGACGAAGCTTAGGCCGGTGTTGATCCCGGTCCCGTCGCGCAGGACCCGCGCGCCGCGATGCTCGGCCAGGGCCTGGTAGAGGCCGAAGGTAGCCCAGACCTGGATGCGGCCGGCCTCGAAGGCGGCCTGGGCCTCGCCCGGCAGCATGAAGCCGACCTTGACGTCGTCGATCGACAGACCCGCCTCGCGCAGCGCGCCCAGCAGCAGGTAGTGGGCGATGCTGCCCCGCGCCGACGAGACGATCACTTCGGCGCCGCGCAGGTCGGGCAGCCTGCGGATGGGCGAGTCCGGCGGAACCAGCAGGGCGACGCTGCGGCCCGACGAGCGGACGGCCGCCACCAGCTTGATCGGCACGCCGGCGGCCGCGGCGGCCAGCACCGGGGTGTCGCCGGCCGGCGCGGTGTCGACCGCCCCGGCCATCACCGCCTCGAACAGCGGCGCGGCGCCGACGAAATTGGCCCAGCGGAAGGCATAGGGCCGGTCCCGCAGCAAGCCGGCCGCCTCGACCCTGGCGCGGGTCAGGTTGGCCTGGTCGCCGAGCACCAGCACCTCGTCGGGCGTATGTCCGCCGCAGGCCGAGACCGCGGCGCCGGCCAGGCCGGACGCCAGCAGGCTCCGGCGCGAGAGGAGGGAAGGGCGCGTCGTCATCAGAAGTCGTACGCGATCTTGCCGTAGTAGAAGCCGCCGCTCGGTGCGAACGGCGAGGGGCCGTAGACCGAGCTGGCCACCCCGGTCTTGGCGTCGCCGGGGCCGTTGGAGTCGGGCCGCACGTCGAACAGGTTCACCGCCCCGACCGACACCCGCAGCTGCTCGGTGACCGCGAACCCGACGTCGAGGTCGGTGATCCACTTGGCGCCGTACTTCACGTCCTGCGAGGCGGTCTGCGAGCGCTGCCAGGTGACGCCGCCATAGCGCGCCGTCTGCAGGTTCACGCCCAGCTTGCCCAGGGTCCAGCGGCTGCTCAGCACCCACTTGGTCTCAGGGTTGCCGACCGTCAGCTCGCCCTGCCGGTCGCGGCCGAAATAGTAGAAGCCGCTGTCCAGCGTCCCGACCGCCGAAGGCGTGTCGGCGATGCGGTCGAGCTTGGTCTTGTTGTAGTTGAAGGCCGCGCTGAGGTTCAGCCCGCCCCAGCGGCCAAGGTCGCGCTTGGTCTCGGCGACGATGTCGACCCCCGTCGTCGTGGTGTCGACGGCGTTGGTGAAGTAGGCGACGTATTCGGTGCCCGAGAAGCCGTTGGCGACCAGCGCCGCGCGCACCGTCGGGCCGTAGAGCAGGCTGGTGCGGATGATCCGGTCCTCGACCACCACCCGGTAGCCGTCGATCGTGACGCTGACGTCGTCCAGCGGCCGCCAGACCGCGCCGAGGCCGAGGTTCCACGACTTCTCGGGCTTGAGGTCGCTCGCGCCCAGGGCCTTGGCCAGGGTCGAGCCGTTGCGGGCCAGGTAGGAAAGGCTCGGGACCAGCACGTTGTTGATCAGCGCCGTGCGGTTGTCGGTCTGAGCGTAGCCGAGCTGGCTGAGCGAGGGCGCCCGGAAGCCGGTTCCGACCGTGCCGCGGATGGCGAACGTCGGCGTCACGTCCCAGCGCGAGTTCAGCTTGCCGCCGACCGTGTCGCCGGAGCTGTCGTCGTTGTGCTCGGCCCGGACGGCCGCCCCGACGTACCAGGTCTCGGCCGGATAGATCCCCAGGTCGAGATAGCCGGCGATGACGTTGCGGGTCAGGCGGGCCTCGTCCTGCGGGCGCAGGGTGATCGCCGCCTGGGCCCCGATCGCCGCCAGCTTGCCGACATTGGGATCGCCCTCCTGGTCGCCGGCCTGGATCACGTAGCCGCCGTTGGCGTAGCCCAGCGGATCGCCGGCGAAGGTCGAGAACCTGTCGGTGCGATATTCCGCGCCCCACGACACCTGCACCGGCTTGGCCAGGCCGAAGTCGAAACCGCGGGTGACGTCGAGGTTCTGGGTCCACTGCTCGAACTGGTAGGTCGCCAGGTTGTCGAAACGGGTCGGCGAGGCGCGGCCCAGTGACGGGTTGATGGTGAAGTCGCTGTACTGGCGCACGCGGTTCTTGCCGTAGGAGCTGCTGGCGTCCCAGCGCCAGCCGGCGGTCACGCCGCGCCCGCCCGCCACGACCTGGAAGTCGTACTCGGCGGTGTTGTTGAGCGGGTAATAGCCGTCGGGTGAGAACCAGGTGAAGCTGGCCGTCTCGTTGGGACGGCGGAAGTTGTTGCCGATGACGGTGTCGCGCTCGCCATAGGTGGCGAAGGAGTAGAGGACGGCCTCCTCGCCCAGTTCGTATTCGGCGTTGTAGGCCAGGTTGAAGGCCTTGATCTCCGGGTCGCCATTGTGGGCGCCGTCACCGCTCCAGGTCGCGTTCTTGGCGTTGGTCGCCGGGGCGTAGATCGTCCTGTTGCTGGCCGCGAAGTTCCACCAGGCCAGGCCCCGCTTGCGGGCGTCGGCGCTGAAGTGGACGAAGCCCTTGTCGCCCAGGGCCAGGCCGAAGTCGGCCTCGGCCTTGTAGGTCTCCAGATCGCCATAGCCGTCATAGAGGCTGCCGGCGGTGATCCCGACATGGCCGCCCTTGGCGCCGCGCTTGAGCTGCACGTTGATGACGCCGGCTACGGCGTCGGAGCCGTACTGGGCCGCGGCGCTGTCCTTGAGCACCTCGATGCTGCGCACCGCGCTGAGCGGCACGAGGTCGAGATCGACCGGATTGACGCCGCTGTTGTCGCCCGAGCCGTTGGTGATCTGGGCGCCGTTGTGGCGGCGCTTTCCGTTGACCAGCACCAGGGTGTAGGCCGGGCCGAGGCCCCGGTTGGTCACCGGCCGGACGATCGAGCTGATGCCCGCCGAGTTGCTGGCGAAATTGAACGACGGCAGCAGCTTGCCCAGGGCCTCACCGAACTCCGAGCGGCCCGTCAGCTGCAGCTTCTCGCTGGAGATCACGTCGATCGGGGCGGGGCTTTCGGCCACGGTGCGCGGGGCTCCGCGCGAACCGGTGACGATCAGTCCGTCGACCTCGACGCTGCTGTCGGCGGCCGGCGCCGAGGCTGGTTCCGCCGCCTGGGCGGCCGTATGCAGCAGGGCGCAGGCCGCTACGCCGAAATAGAAGCGCGACAATGGCGCTCTCGCGGCGCACGCACCGTCTTTCGCTGTCGGTGAAATGAACATCGATCGCCCCCGTCGATTGTTGTGGCGGCGACATGTAGATTTCAATTTTGAACGCTTAGGCAGCGATTATATTCAATGAGCGCTATGAGTGATTATTGAATATTTAGAAAAATTGCGGGTCGATTGCAGGTGTTCTGGATGCGGCCCGGCGGCGTCGCCAGGCCGCGCCTGCTCAATAACCCACGGCGGGATCCACGCGGTCGAGCAGGTTCTCGCCACGGGAGAAGCGGCCCAGGTTCTCGCCGACCTTCTGCAGGAAGACGTGGCGCACCAGCGTGTGGTTGGACGCCACGTGCGGGGTGAGGCGCACGCGCGGGTGGGTCCACAGGGCGTGCCCGGCGGGAAGGGGTTCGGGCTCGGTGACGTCCAGGGTGGCGAACCCCAGGCCCCCGGCGTCGAGCGCCTCGACCAGGGCCTGGTGGTCGAGCACCGAGCCGCGTCCGACATTGATCAGGTGCGCGCCGGGCCTGGCCTTGGCCAGGATCGCCGCGTCGATCAGGTCGCGGGTCTGGTCGGTGCCGGGCAGGGCCAGGACCAGATGATCGGCGCTGGCGACCACCTCTTCCAGGGTGTCGAGCAGGCGCACGCCCGAGACGGCGGCGGGCAGGTGGCGCCGGCGGCGGGTGGCCGTCACCTGCGCGCCCAGCGCCAGGGCGCGGCGGGCGACCGCCTGGCCGATGGCGCCGAAGCCGACCAGGCCGATCGTGGTTCCGGCCACGCGGCCGAGGGGAACATTGACCCACTGCTGGGGCGATCTGGCGCGGACCGCCTCCAGATCCTTGGACCGCAGGTAGATCGCCGCCACCACGTAGTCGGCGATCTCCTCGGAGGCCACGCCGCGACCGCAGGTGACCAGCGGGGCGTCGAGCAGCCAGGGCGGATAGAAATCGACGCCGGCCGAGGCGCTGTACACCCACTTGAGGCGGCCCGGCCAGCCGGGCGGCCGGCCCTGGTCCTTGGCGCCGCGCCAGGCGGGGCTCGGGCGGGTGATCAGCACATCGGCGTCGGCGGCCGCGCTCCAGGGCTCGGCCTCGGGCGCGGCGATCAGGGTCGGGGCCAGGGGATGGCGCTGGAGCGCGGCGTTGAAGCCGTCTTCCATCTGGCTGGCGATGACCAGGCTCATGCGAAGGCTCCGAGGCCCGCGCGCCCCGCCGCGACCAGGACGGTGTCGTTCTGCGGGGAATGGATGCGGCTGCACAGCACGTCGCGATAGTGCCGTTCCAGAGGGTTCCTGCGGCTGATCCCCGGATTGCCGGTCAGTTCCAGGCCGATCTCCACGGCGCGGATGGCGTTGCCGGCGACCACGTACTTGACGAGGTTGGTCTGGACTGCGCCGAGCCCGTGTCCGCTATCGGCCCTGGCGGCGGCGTCGCCGATCAGGGTGGCGTTGACCTGCAGCAGGGCCTCGATCTCGCCGAACTTCTCCTGGGTTCGGGGCAGGGAGGCGAGCGAGGCGCCTAGATTGGTCGGAACGCGGTCGACCAGCCAGCCGGCCAGCCAGTCGCGCGCGGCCCGGGCGACGCCGTCGTAGATGGTCGAGATCGCCAGCGCGTTCCAGGTTCCCGGCCCGTTGTCGCCGGGCCTGGGCGCCCAGTCGGCCGGAAGCCGCAGGTCGACGGCGTGGTCGGCGGGGACGGGGGTGTCGTCGAACGTCACCTCGTGGCTGACCGTGGCCCGCATGCCCAGATGGTCCCAGGCCGGCAGGATCGTCACCCCGGGGCTCGCGGCGGCGACCAGGAAGTTGCCGACCCGGGGCGTCTCCTCGTCGGTCTTGGCCCAGACCGAGAACCAGTCCAGCCCCGTCGAGCCGGTGGAATAGATCTTGGTCCCGCTCAGCGACCAGCCTTGGGCGGTGCGCCGCGCGACCGTCTTGGGCAGGCCGCCTCGCACCGGCGTGCCGAGTTCCGGCTCGACCCGCAGGCCGCCGATCAGGCCGCGGCCGGCCACGGCCTGGCGCGCCAACGGGCCGTAGATGTGCGCGGGCCACGACTGGCCCCGGTCGGGTTGGGCGTGGTGGGCGTAGGTCATGAAGAGGATCAGGGCCGTCGACGGCTCGCCCTTGGCCACCGCGCCCAGCACCCGCAGCGCCTCGACGAGACCGG
This sequence comes from Caulobacter sp. GW821-FHT09B11, assembly GCF_059418205.1. Lineage (NCBI taxonomy): Bacteria > Pseudomonadati > Pseudomonadota > Alphaproteobacteria > Caulobacterales > Caulobacteraceae > Caulobacter > Caulobacter sp. GW821-FHT09B11. The sequence goes on from NZ_JBWKPK010000012.1 coordinate 118,614, forward strand.
CCCCTCCGCCGCCGAACTCCGGCGAAACCGTCAGGCCGATCAGCCCTTCCTGGGCGAGGATGTCGAAATTGGCGCGAGGAAACTCGGCGCTGCGGTCGTAGGCCTCGGCGGTCTGCGCCAGGCGATGGGTGAGGGCGTCCAGGCGATCCTGGTCTATCGGCGGGGCGGCCCGAAGGGCGGGCGCGAGCGCGGCGGGCATGGCGGTCAGGCCTTTCGTTCGAGGATGGGGTTGAAGCGGTCGTCCCACAGGGGGCGCACGTCCACGGCCTTGGGGATCAGGCCCGCGCGCGCGAAGACGTCGGCGACTTCCTGCTGCGAGGCGATGGCGGCGGCGTTCACCGGGGCGAGTTCGTAGCTGGCGCTCTTGCGGGCGAACTGGTCGCGGACATAGGCCAGCGGCACGCCGATCTCGTGGGCGATGGCCGCGGTCCATTGGTCCTGATGGGCGGCGGCCCAGGCATAGCCCTGGCGCACGACCTGCAGATAGCGGCCGATCAGCTCGGCCTTCTTCGGGTCGGCCAGGGCGTCGACATGGGCCGAGATGATGTAGTTGCCCGACAGGAAGCCGAGAGCCGTCTTCAGGACCCGGGCCCCTTGCGTCGCCAGGGCGCGCTGGATCGGAAAGCCGTAGATCGCCCAGGCGTCCAGCGCGCCGCTGGAGAAGGCCGTGGCGGCGTCCGAGACGCTCATCGCCACCGGCGTGATGTCGCTCCACCCCAGACCCGCCGAGGCCAGCATCTTGATCAGGAAATACTGCGAGGTGGTGGCGCGCACATAGCCGACGCGCTTGCCCTTCAGCTCGGCCAGGGTCTGGATAGTCGAGCCCCGAGGCACCAGCACGACCTGGTTGTTGACGTCGCCGCGCAGCACCGCGATCTGGCGGAAGCTCTGGGTCGTCGAGGCCGCCGCGAAGACCGGCGGGATCTCGCTCATGCTGCCATAGTCGAGGGATCCGGCGTTGAGCACCTCCACCACGAGGTGACCGGATTCGAAGCGCGCGAAGCGAACCTCGAAGCCGGGCGTCGTGAGGCCCGCCAGGCGCTGGAGCAATTGCTGGTCGCCCTCGCCCTTGCCGGTGATCGACACCCGCAGCACCGGCGGGGCGGCCTGCTGGCGCGGGCCGCAACCGCCCAGCAGCAGGCCGCCGCCGAGGGCCAGGCCCGCGCCGAGCAGCAGGCGGCGGCTGATGCCGCCGGCCCAGGTCTGGCGTTCGAGGTCGTTCACCTGACCGCTTCCAGCGCCGGCGCCATAACGATGCGGTTGGGCTGGACCAGCCCGCCCAGAGCCAGCGACTCGAACAGCGACATCTGCGGGGCCTATTCGGCGGCGATCTTGCCGGCGGCCCCGGCCCAGCGGTGCTCGGGAACGGGCAGGCCCAGGTGGCCGCGCAGGGTGTCGTGCTCGTACTCGGTGCGGAACAGGCCCTTGGCCTGCAGCAGCGGCACGACCTGCTCGCGGAACCGGGCGAAGTCGTCCGGACCGGTCACGTGCAGGATGAAGCCGTCGACCGCGCGCCCGACGAACCAGCGCTCGATCTCGTCGGCGACGGTCTGGGGCGAGCCGACGAAATTGGCTTTCCAGCGACCGAAGCGTTCGGCCGCCTGGCGCACCGTCAGGTTCTCGGCCTGGGAAATGCGGACGATGCGCTCGGCATGACCCTTGTAGCTGTTGAGGCTGAGCTGGCTGACGTCCGGGAACGGGCCGTCCAGCGGGTACTGCTTGAAATCGTGATAGCCGAAGGCCCTGCCGAGCTCGACGAGCAGCTTGTCGATCTCGCGGCTGCCGGCCCGGGCTTCGGCGATGGCCTGGGCTTCCTCGTCGGTGTCGGCGATGATCGGCGAGATCCCCGGCAGGACGCTGAGGTGGTCCGGATCGCGGCCTTGGGCCGCCGCGCGGGCCTTGAGGTCGGCATAGTACTCCACCGCGTCCTCGAAGGTGTCGACGCCGGCGAACACGCCCTCGGCGATGCGCGCGCCGAGATCCCGGCCCGCGCCGCTGACCCCGGCCTGGAAGATCACCGGCTGGCCCTGCTGCGAGCGGCTCAAGGCCAGCGGACCGGCCACCGAGAAGTGCTTGCCCTTGTGGTTCAGCGCGTGCTGCTTGGTCTTGTCGAGGAAGACCCCGGCGGCCTTGTCGCGCGGGAAAGCATCGTCCTCGTAGCTGTCCCACAGGCCCTGGACCACGTCGACGAACTCGCCGGCCCGCTCGTAGCGCACGGCGTGGTCGAAGTGCTCGTCGCGGCCATAGTTCCTCGCGGCGCCCTCCAGGCCCGTGGTCACCACGTTCCAGCCGGCGCGGCCCTTGCTGATGTGGTCCAGCGAACCGAACTGGCGGGCCACATTGTAGGGCTCCCAGTACGAGGTGGTCAGGGTGCCGACCAGGCCGATCTTCGAGGTCGAGACCGCCAGGGCCGACAGCAGGGTCAGCGGCTCCAGGCGGTTGAGGAAGTGCGGCGCGGTGTCAGGGGTGATGAACGGGCTGTCGACGATGAACACCAGGTCGAACTTGGCCGCCTCGGCCAGGCGGGCGTTCTCGATGTACCAGTTGATGTCGATGCTGGCGTCGCCGGCCAGGGCTGGATCGCGCCAACGGGTGTGATCGGTGCCCACGCCGGCCAGGATGGCGCCGAGCTTGAGTTGACGGGCAGGTTGCTGCGTCATGTCGAGATCCTCGAATTTGAAGGTTCGAGGCTATGACGGGCGCGGGCGGGCGAATAACGAGCAGTACTGAACAGTTCGATTGTGGCTGATCAATTCATCTCGGAAAATTCAATGAAATCAGATGGTGTTGAGATTTCTCGCGCCTGTTGGAGAAAATCTGCCCCCGCGCCGATCCTCCTCAGGCCGGGGCGAAGCGCGGCAATGAATAGACCTCGACCTTCGGCGGCGCGCCCTCGTGCCGGCGGGCCTCGACCAGGCAGGTCTGGGCCGCGCAGCCCTGGGCGAAGGCCGAGGAGCCGCGGTCCAGGGTCAGGACGTTGGGGTTGCCGTTGCGCTCCAGGTCCGCGCCCGGATCGAACCAGGCGCCCGTCGCCAGCCTGGCCACGCCGGGCATGATGTCGTCGGTGACGATGGCGCCGGCCAGGCAGCGGCCGCGATCGTTGAAGAGCTCCACGAGGTCGCCGTCGGCGATGCCCCGCGCGGCGGCGTCGCCGGGATTGAGATAGACCGGCTCGCGTCCGGCCACCTTGCCGGCCCGGCTGTAGGGGCTGTGGTCCAGCTGGCCGTGCAGCCGGCGCTTGGGCTGGTCCGACAGCAGGTGCAGCGGATGGCGGGCGGCGTCGGGATGGCCCAGCCACTCGAACGGCTCGAACCAGGCCGGATGGCCCGGGCAGTCGTCGAGGCCGTAGCCGGCGATGCGTTCGGAGAAGATCTCGATCTTGCCCGAAGGCGTGCCCAGGCGATGGGTTTCGGGATCGGCGCGGAAGGCCTCGTGCATGATCAGCGGCCGATCGTGCGGCGCCAGATCGATCAACCCCTGGGCCCAGAAGGCGTCGAAGGCGGGCAGGTCGAAACCGGCCTTGGCCACGCGCGCGGCGTTCTCGTCATAGAGCCGCCGCAGCCAGGCCTCGGCGTCGAGCCCTTCGGTGTAGGCCTCGCCAACCCCGAGACGGCCGGCCAGGTCGGCGAAGATGGCGTAGTCGTCGCGGGCCTGGCCCAGCGGCTCGACCGCCTTCTTCATGGCGATGAAATAGCCCTCGCGACCGGCGAAGCCGATGTCGTTGCGCTCCAGCGAGGTGGTGGCGGGCAGCACGACGTCGGCGAAGCGCGCGGCCGGCGTCCAGTACTGCTCGTGGACGATGATGCTGCGCGGCTTGCGCCAGGCCAGGCTCAGGCGGTTGAGGTCCTGGTGATGGTGGAACGGGTTGCCGCCGGCCCAGTACAGCAGCTGGATGTCGGGATAGGCGTGGGTGACGCCGTTGTAGGTGAAGGGGGCGCCGGGGTGCAGCAGCATGTCGGCGATGCGCGCCACGGGGATGAAGGCTGGCACCGCGTTCTGGCCCTGCGACAGCACCGGACCCGACAGCCGCGCATGGGCGCTGCCTTGCGTGTTCATCGCGCCGTAGCCCAGGCCGTAGCCGCCGCCGGGCAGGCCCACCTGGCCCAGCATGCAGGCCAGCGTCACCAGCGCCCAGAACGGCTGCTCGCCATGGGCGGCGCGTTGCAGGGCCCAGGCGACGTTGATCATGGTGCGGGCCGACAGCATCTCGTCGGCCAGGGCGACGATGCGGGCGGCCGGCACGCCGGTGATCGCCTCGGCCCAGGCCGGAGTCTTGGCGACGCCGTCCTGCTGGCCGGTCAGGTAGGGCTCGAAGCGGTCGTAGCCGACCGTGCAGCGGTCGATGAAGCCGCGGTCGAAGCGCGGGTCCTGGCGGATCACGAAGGCGAGGGCCAGCATCAGGGCGGTGTCGGTGTTGGGGCGGATCGGGATCCACTCGACAGGACCGCCGGTCTCCAGGTTGTCGCGCACCGGGCTGATGTTGACGAAGCGCGTCCCGGCCTTGGCCATCGCCGCCAGGCCGTCGCGCGTGCGGTGGCGGCCCGAGCCGCCGGACGAGACCTGGGTGTTCTTCAGCGGCACGCCGCCGAAGGTGACGAACAGCTGCGTATGCTCGGCCAGCACGTCCCACGAGGTGTGGGACAGGTTCGACTCGTCCATCGAGGCGACGATATGCGGCATCAGCGCCCGGCCCGCGCCCAGGCTGTAGCTGTCGACGCTGCGCACATAGCCGCCCAGCAGGTTCAGGAACCGGTGCACCTGGCTCTGGGCGTGGTGAAACCGCCCGGCGCTGGACCAGCCGTAGGAGCCGCCGAAGATCGCTTCGTTACCGAAGCGCTCGCGCACGTCGCTGACCTCGGCCGCCACTAGACCCAGCGCGGTGTCCCAGTCGACCTCGACGAAGCGTTCGCGGCCGCGCAGCTCGGGCCGCGAGCCTGTCCCGCCCTCCAGCCAGCTCTCGCGCACCGCCGGCCTGGAGATGCGCAGGGCCTGGGTGGCGGGGTCCAGCTGGTCCAGGCCGATCAGCGACGGATCGCTGTCGCCGGTCAGCGGGAAGAGGCGAGGGGGCGCGCCATCGAGCCCGGCCTCGACCTCGTAGATCCCCCAGTGGGCGGCGGTGTAGGTGCGGGCCGGGCTCATGCGGAGGTCTAACGCTTGATCCGCAGGGTCGCGCCGAAGGTGCGCGGCTCGCCCAGCGTGCCCTGGACGATCCCGTAGGTGGCGTTGACCGACAGGGTGTTGAAGTACTCCTCGTCGAACAGGTTGCGCGCCCAGATCGAGACGTCCCAGCCCTTGTCCGACCGCACGCCGCCGTTCAGCCCGAACACCTGGTAGCCCGGCGCCAGGCTGAAGATGTCGTCGTTGACGGCCGCGAAGAAGTGCGAGCGGTGGCTGTAGTCGCCGCCGATATAGGCCTCGCCGCCGTCGCCGCCCGGCAGGGTGATCGGCTTGGCGTAGCGAAGCGTCGCCGCCACCGTCCAGCGCGGCGCGCCCGAGGCCTCCGCTCCCGACAGGTCCTTCACCCCCTGGTACGAGGTCAGGTACTGGGCCGAGGCGTTCTTGTAAGACTGGTAGCGGGCCTCGTTGTAGCTCGCCGACAGGGTGGCGGTCAGGCCGGTGAAGGGGGCGGCGCGGGCGTCCAGCTCCACGCCGCGCGAGCGCAGCGTGCCGGTGTTGGCGATGTAGGTGACCGCCGGGCTGACCGTCGTGTTGACGTAGTTGGCCTGGTAGTTCTCGTCGGTGGTCCAGAACAGGTTGGCGTTCAGCTCCAGGCGGCGGTCCAGCAGGCGCGTCTTCACGCCCAGCTCGTAGTCGTCGACCTTTTCGGGGGCGACGAAGATGTCGACGCCCGTGGTCTGGCGCACCAGGTTGATGCCGGCCGACTTGTAGCCGCGCGAATAGCTGGCGTAGGCGTGGGCGTCGTCGCTGAGGTCGTAGCTGGCGCTGAGCAGGCCCGAGACGTTGTCGCCGTTCCAGTCGGCCTCGTAGCGGCTGACCGGGGCGTAGGTGGCGCGGGCAGTGACCGCCAGGGCCTGCCAGGCCGCGGGCAGGTCGGCGATGGCGACGGCCGAGCCGCCGACCTTGGCGTCGTAGAGGCCGGTCTTTTCCTCGTAGGTGTAGCGCAGGCCGGCGGTCAGCCGCAGGTCGGGGCGCAGCTTCCAGGTCGCCTGGCCGTAGGCGGCGTAGCTGTGGGTGGCCGGCACCACGTGCGCCACCGAGGCCAGGCCGTTCAGCACCGCGTCCGGATAGGTGGGACCCAGCAGCCATTTCGCCGCGTCGCGGCCGTAGGCCGAGGTCGTCCAGTCGTCGGCCTCCTGCCAGAAGTAGTAGAGGCCGGCGGTGTATTGCAGGCGGCGCTCGTCCGGCGAGACCAGGCGAAGCTCCTGGCTGAACTGCGTCTGGACGGTGTCGACGATGCCCTGGGTCGAGACGTTGGCCCCGATCTGGTCGCCGTCGTAGTTGGGGATCCAGCGCCAGTCGCGATAGGCCGAGATCGAGCTCAGGGTGAAGCCGCCCACCTGCCAGTCGGCGCGCGACTGCACGCCCCAGCTGGGCATGCGGTCGAACTGGGAGTTGTCGAGGTCGACCTTGCGGGCGAAAGGATCGATGGCGATGGGCGTATAGCCGACCGAGGCGGCCTTCTCGTAGAAGCCGCGCACGACCGAACCGTTGGCCTTGGTGGTGGGCAGCACGGCCGTCACCACGTTGAAGCCCATATTGCCTTCCTGGATGCTGTAGTCGGCCGTCACCCGCAGCTTGAAGTCGTCGGTGGGCTTGTACAGCAGGTCCAGCCGGTAGGCGTTGTTGTCCAGGTTGTCCCAGCGCTTCTTGTATACGGTGTTGTAGTAGAGGCCCTCGCGTTCGTTGCGCAGGTAGCTGAAGCGGACGGCCAGGTTGTCGGTGATCGGGCCGCTGTAGCTGCCGTAGGCGCGCAGGTACTTGTAGTTGCCGACCGAGACCTCGCCGCGCCATTCGGGTGTGAACGACGGCTCGCGGGTGCGGATGTCGATGGCCCCGGCGACGGTGTTCTTGCCGAACAGAGTGCCCTGCGGGCCGCGCAGCAGCTGGATGCTCTCGACGTCCACAAGGTCGGTGATCGCCGTGCCGGTGCGCGGGCGGTAGACGCCGTCGATATAGAGGCCGACGCCCTGCTCGAGGCCGTCGTTGGTGCCGCCGGCGTTGGTGCCGATGCCGCGGATGGTGGTGGTCTGGTTGCGGCCGCTGAAGCCCTGGATGTTCAGGCTGGGCAGCTGGCTCATCAGCTGTTTGAGGTTGAAGGTGCCGCCCAGCGCTTCCAGTTGCTGGCCGCCCAGGGCGGTGATCGGGATCGGCACGGTCTGGACGTCTTCGCTGCGATAGCGCGCCGTGACGACCAGGGCGTCGACCTCGGCCGCGCCGGCGTTGTCGGGCGTCGCCGCGCCGCTGGCGGGCGCGTCGCTCGCGTCGGCGGCCAGCGCGTGGCCCGCAAAGCCGGCGCTGGAGAGCAGGGCCGACGCCGTCAGCAGCAAGGCTTTCAGCGTCGGCGCGCCGCCGGCGCGTCGAGCAGAAGTGGTCGTCATGAGATCCCCCGATCGAAGACCCGCCAAGTTCTCTCAAGGCGAGGCGATGCTTTGTGGTCGCCGGTGTTGGGAGCGGCGCGACGCTTCAATGGCAGTGGGGTGTTGATCCGTGCAAACGACTATTTGTTTGCTGCTCCATGAGCGCGAAGAATAGGATTTGCGCGGTAAATATGGCTCGCGAGCCGACGGGAATATTAATCTGGATTGAAATCAACCGAGGGTGTCGAAGCCTTTGGCGACGTCGATCCTCTTGGCGATCACGCCGGCCCGCAGATAGCGATCGGCCGTGCGCTGCTCGGTGGCGATCAGCGCCGCATCAATCTGCACGGGCAGGCGCTGGGTGCGTCCGATCATGGTCTTCAGGATCGCCGGATCCATGCCGGTGTCGCGGTACATCGCCTCGGCATAGGCGGTTCGGTTGGCCGCCGCCCAGGTCCAGCCCTCATAGAGCCGGTCGCGGTAGTCGCGCAGATAGTCGGGCTTTTCGGCGATGGCGCCGTCGCGGCCGAACATCAGGGTATAGCCGGGATCCTCGTCCTGCTTGCCCGTCAGGATCCGGGCGCCCTGGCTTTCGGCCAGGGCGATGTGCGGGTCCCAGATCGCCCAGGCGTCGACCGACCCGCCCTGGAAGGCGGCGCGGCCGTCGTTGGGCGACAGGAACGCGAACTTGACCGCGTCGTAGGGCAGGCCGTTGGCCTCCAGGATCCCCAGCACGTGGTTGTGGCTGATCGAGCCGCGCGGCGTGGCGATCGTCTTGCCCGCCAGGTCCTTGAAGTCCCGGACGGCGGAGCCGCCGCGAACCACGATGGCGGGGCCCATGCCCTGGCTGATCTGGGCCCCGATGGCCTTGATCCGGGCCTCGGATCCGATGGCGAAGATGAAGGCGGAGTCGCCGCCGATGCCGGTGTCGATCGCGCCGGCGTTCAGGGCCTCCAGCAGTGGAGCGGCGTTGGGAAACTGCGACCACTCGATGCGATAGGGCGCGCCTTCCAGCTTGCCCGCGCCGGCCAGCACCAGGCGCGAGCCGCCGCGCTGGTCGCCGACCAGAAGCTTGCCCGCGGGCTTCGCGGCCTTGGGCGCGCAGGCCGCCGCCAGGCCCGCGGCGGCGAGGCCCAGGAGCGCGCGGCGGGTCTGGAAGGAGGGAAGAGAAAACCCGGTCACGGCTGCGGTGTCCTTGCTGAAGCAGGCTCGTGGCATGGCCCCGCGGTCGGGCCAGGACAAACGAGTTTCCTTAAAGCGTGGCCTTACGGCCGGTGAAGTGGGCCCTGCGCCTCAGCGGGAAGCCGAAGCCGGAAGGTCAGGGCTCGGACGGCTTTGGGGGATGCTTGAGCGCGTGGCGGCGGGTGGAAATCTGCGAGCCCTCCATTAGAAGCGGCCCCAGGCGCCAGTATTCGGCCAGCGGCTCGGGATCGCCCGCAGGGGCGTCCCAGAGGTGGTCGCGGCGCATCTGGCCCAGAACGCCGGAAGCCTTGATCGCCTCGGGATCGATCGTTTCCCGCTGCGTCTGGTCGGGGCCGACATAGATCGCGTCGGTCGGGCAGTAGAGCTCGCACATGAAGCAGGTCTGGCACCGGTCCAGGCGCGCCACGACCGGCGGGCCGCCGGCGGCGCCGGGGTCGAAGACGTGGGTCGGGCAGGCGCTGACGCAGGCCTGGCAGCCGTTGCAGGACTCTTCGAAGATGTGGGCGATCACGCGGCGGCCTCCACGGCGGCGGAGGTTTCGTAGCGGCTCCAGACCTGGTCCAGTCCGCCGACCAGCAGGCGCCGGGCGCCGTCGGGCGACAGGTCCGGGGCGTCGTCCCGCAGATGCAGGCCGCGGGTCTCGTTTCGCGCCAGCGCCGCGTGGGTCGACCAGCGGGCGCTGGCCACCAGGGCCGCGGTTTCGCGGGCGGCGACCTGGTCGAGGCCTTCGGCCCGGCGATGGGCGGCGATCGCCGCCCAGGCCGCGTCCAGCCGCGCCAGCGAGGCTTCCAGCGTCGGACGCCGCCGCCAGAGCGCCTTGTCATAGTCCAGCATCTCGTCCTGCACGGTCCTGACGGCGTCGCGTTCGTCCACGGCCGCCACCTGGCCGCCGGGGCGAAGGCCGGCGCGGCCGGCCGCATGAACCGGCTCGCCGCTGCGTCGGCCCTCGATCCTGGCCAGGCGCGCGCCGGCGGCGCCGGCGATCTGGCCCGAGGTCAGGGCCCAGGCCGAATTGGGCGAGCCGCCGCCGCTGCTGGCCCCGACCACCAGCTCGCGGGTCGCCGCATCGCCGGCGGCGAAGAGGCCGCGCACCGTGGTCTGGCAGTCTTCGTCGATTATGCGCAGGCCGCCCGTGCCGCGGATGGTGCCTTCGCCGAACAGCCGCACCTCGAAGCGCTGGTCGAACAGGCGCACGCCCTTGCGCTGGAACGGCGCGACGGTGGCGGGCTGGATGCGGTGCAGGATCGGCCGCAGCGCGGGCGGGGCCTCGCTGAGATCGGCGAAGACGGGCCCGGCGATCATCGCCCTGGCCAGGGCGCGATGGTGGGCCTTGTCCGACAGCGGCGGCGGGATGTCGAGCTCCCGGCCCTCGGCGTCGAAGAAGCGCGAGGCGGTGTAGGGCAGGGTGCGGGTCGAGCACCAGGCGGGCGACAGGGTGTAGATGGCCGAGAATTCCATGCCGGAGAGCTCGGCCCCGGCTTCCGCCGCCATCAGGTGGCCGTCGCCGGTGTTGGTGTGGCTGCCGATCAGGCCGGAGCGGAAGGCGCAGCCGCCGCTGGCCAGGATCACCGCGGCGGCGCGGGCGGTCCAGGCGCGGCGCTCCAGCCGCGCGTAGCCGGCGGCGCCCGCCACCGAGCCGTCCTTGTGGACCAGCAGCTCCAGCGCCGGATGGTGATCGAGAACGGTCACCCCGCTGGCCAGGGCGTAGGCCCGCAGCGCGCGCAGATATTCCGGGCCGCGGACGCCGGGATAATAGGTCCGGCCGTCGCCGTCGCGGCCGAAGGCGTAGTAGGGCGCAAGCTCGGGCAGGGTGCGCCAGGTCACGTCGAGCACGCGCTCCATCCAGGCCTTTTCGGCCAGGCCATGGCTGCTGGGATAGCGCTTCTCGATCGTCGCCCGCCGCTGCTCTGGATCGGGCGGAACCCACCAGTGACCAGGGCCGGCGGTCGCGGTGACGCCGCTGGTCCCCACGAAGCCCTTGTCGACCAGGGTCACCGCCGCGCCCTGGCGGGCCGCCGAAATGGCCGCCCAGGTCGCGGCCATGCCGCCGCCGATCACCAGAACGTCCGTTTCCAGATCAAGATCGCTCATGCGTCCCCGCGTCCGCTCGACTCTCCAGGCCAAGATCGCCGCGCCGGGGAAGGCGCTGGCGAAAGCAGCGTGGGTCGAAAGCCGGGATAGGCGTTCGCCACGGCCAAGACCAACGAGGCGTTCTTATCATCTGTATTCGACGCGGTTATCGGTCGTCTGGCGGCCCCGCGTTGATCGGACCCGCTCATCAGGACGATGAGAAACTCTCCATCGTCGGGGCGGCGCGGGGCGACTACAGCATGGAGGCGGTCCTGGCCGCGATCGGGTGCCTCGCCTTTGTCTCTGTTTCAGTCTGGCCGTCCCGTCCGGTGGGCGCTGTCGATAGGATTTCTGGCCCTGGCCTATCACCGCAACCTCGGATCACGGTGAGGAACGCCCGGCGATGAGCCTGCCCGCCTTGCGTCTCTTCTGGTTCCTGCCCACGGCGGGCGACGGGCCCTATCTCGCCTCGCAAGAAGGATGGCGGCCGGCCGAGACGGGCTACATGCAGGCGATCGCCCAGGCCGCGGACCGCCTGGGGTTCGAGGGCGTGCTGCTGCCGACCGGTCCGTCGTGCCTGGACGGCTGGACGCTGGCCTCGAGCCTGGCGCCCCTGACCCGTGACCTCAAGTTCCTGGTCGCCATGCGGCCCGGCGTGATCGCGCCGGCTTTCGCCGCCCGCCAGGCCGCCGCCCTTGACCGCGTGCTGGACGGGCGGCTGCTGCTCAACATCGTCACCGGCGGCAATCCGACCGAGCTGGCCCAGGACGGCGTCCGCCTGAGCCATGGCGAGCGCTACGCCCAGACCGACGAGTTCCTGACCATCTGGCGGGCGGTGGCCAGCGGCGCGCCGATCCGCTTCGAGGGCGCGCACTACGCCGTCGAAAGCGCCGGCGGCCTGGCCTATCCCTCGATCCAGAGCCCTTATCCGCCGCTCTATTTCGGCGGCTCTTCGCCGGCCGGGGTCGAGGTCGCCGCCCGGCATGTCGATCACTATCTGACCTGGGGCGAGCCGCCGCAGGCGGTGGCCGAGAAATTCGCCCAGGTGCGGGCCGCGGCCGCCGCGCGGGGGCGCGCCGTGCGCTTTGGCCTGCGCATCCACCTGATCGTCCGCGAGACCGAGGACGAGGCCTGGGCCGCCGCCGAGCGCTTGATCAGCAAGGTCACCGACGAGGCGATCGAGGCCGCGCGCCAGCGTCACGCCCGCCGGTCCGAGTCCGAAGGGCAGCGGCGGATGAACGCGCTGCACGGCTTCCGGCGCGACGCGCTGGAGATCGCGCCCAATCTCTGGGCCGGCGTCGGCCTGATCCGGGAAGGGGCGGGGACGGCCCTGGTCGGCGACCCCGCCACGGTGGCCGCGCGATTGCGCGAGTACCAGGCGATCGGCGTCGAGACCGTGATCGCTTCGGGCTATCCGCATCTGGAGGAAGCCTACAAGGTCGCCGAGCTGCTGTTTCCGGCGCTTGGCCTCGACCGTCGGCGCCAGGCCGTCGGGCTGGTCGGTCGCGACTTCGCCAAGGACCTGGACGTAAGGGCCAGCTAGCCGCCGCCCATGCAGCCATCATTTCGGGGAAGTATCGCCGAGGTCGACGCCATCCGACCCGGCGGCGCTCTGGAACGCCCTGACATTGGCCGGCACCTCGGGCGGGATGTCGAAGGCCGTCTCGCCGATCATGCCGCCGGTTCTGTGCAGGTCCAGCGCCTGGGTCCGGCAGTTGGACGGCGTGATGCCGTAGGCGGCGCGAAAGGCCCGCCCGGCGGCCGTGTGGTTCTTGAACCCCCAGCGGCGCAGGACCGTGGCGATCCGCTCGCGCGCCAGGGACGGGTCCGACAGGTCGCGGAACACCCCGGTCAGCCGCCGTCCGAGGATGTATTTGCCGATGCCGCCGTGCGGTTCGAACATGCGGTAGAGGGTCGGGCGCGTCACGAAGAACTGGCTGGCGAGGACGGCCGGCCCGAGGTCGGGGTCGCCGATCTCCCTGTCGATGCGCCGGCAGATGGCGCGGAACTGGCTCCTGCGCATCTCAGCCCGGGTCGCCGCGCGGCTCTGGCTGTTGGCCCGCACGGCGCCGGCCAGCAGGGCCGCGGTGGCGCGGCTCCACCGCAGTCCCTGCTCGACGGTCAGGTCGGGACCCTGCAGCCACATCTCTTCCAGATGTTCGCGAACGGCGACGCCGGCCTCGCTGTCGCGGCGCAGAACCAGTCCGTGGACATCGCCCGCGTCCGCCAGCAGCGGCGCCAGCAGGTCGCGGGAGACGATGACGGACAGGTTGTCGATCCCGTCAGTGCGCAAGGCGGCCGGGCGCAACAGGTCGAGCATGCAGACGTCGCCCGGTCTCACCTCCTGCTCGGCGCCGTCCAGCGTCAGGGCGAAGCCGTGGGTCCGATAATACTGGACGTGGAAGTGGTCGACACCGGTCCGCGCGATGGTCTGCGGGCTGCGGACCATGATCGACGCCGGCGCCCTCGACGTGCCCAGCTTGATCGGGCCGTAGTCGTAGAGGGCGAAGTCCATGACATAGCCGGTGCGCACCTCGGGCGAAGGCGCCTCCAGCTCGAACATCGTCGCCAGCAGTTCGCGGCAGGCGGCGAAACTGTCGGCGTAGTCGGCGCCGATGCAGGCCGCCAGATGCGGCAGGCGATCATCCTGGACGCCGGTCGTCATACGCCGAATCCCCATGGCCGGACTGTCGGCCCAGGCCCTTCTAGCGCGGCCCGACCCCGTTTTTCGACCAGGCGTCTCAAACTAGCCAGTCCTAGGCCGGTTAGGCGCCCGTGATGCAATCCGCCATAAATTGCGTCTCAAGCCGATTGCGCGCCGGGCCGCCGGTCCTCGACGACGAAGCTAGCGAGGCTGGTCGTCGTCGCGTTCGGATCGGCCTGGTCGGAGACCGCGCGCAGGTCGACCTCCAGACGGTCGGACCGGGCGTCGAGCAGCAGATAGCCGGACCGCTCGATGTCGGCGAAGCGCAGGTGCGGATTGCGGGCGCGGGCCTCGCCGTAGCGGGCGCGCGGCGCATGGCTGGCGGCCAGGCAGGTGGTCACCAGTTCAGTGGCCACAACCGGAGTCTCCGGCCGTTCGGGCGTCGCATGCAGGTCGGCGACCAGGAAGGCGTGGATGTCGCCGCCCAGGGTCACCGGGTTGCGGACGGCCGGCTGGGTCAGGGCGCCAAGTAACCGGCGGCGGGCGGCGGGATAGCCGTCCCACTGGTCGGACATCACGCCCTCTGGCGTCTGGATCGGCGCGATCGGGGTCTGCTGGGCCAGCAGGGTCCAGCGGGCGGTCTCGCGCCTCAGGCCATCGGCCAGCCAGGTCTCCTGCGCCGGGCCGAGCATGGTGCGGTCGGGAGCCTCGAGCTCGGCGCAATCACGGCGCGGACGGTTGCCGGCCTGGCGCGGGGCGTTGCAGGCCTGGGTCGAGCGATACTGGCGGCCGTCGAGGATCGGCAAGCTGACCAGATCCCCCCAGGCCAGGCGGCGATAAAGCCTGGGCGCATCCGGCCGCGCCCACAGGCTGGGGCGCACCGGCATGTGCTCGAAATAGGCCTGGTAGGCGGCCTGGCGGCGGCGGGCGAAGACGGGCGCCTCCAGCGCCTTCAGGTTGGCCAGGTCCGCATAGTCGTTCTCGACCTCGTGGTCGTCCCAGGTGACCGCCCAGGGCAGCAGGCGATGGGCCTCGCGCAGGTCGGGGTCGGACTTGTAGAGCGCGTGGCGGCGGCGATAGCCGGCCAGGTCCATCGGCTCGGGGCCGTCGAACGACCGGACCTTGGGAAACTGGGCGTAGCTGTTCTCGTAGATGTAGTCGCCCAGCTGGACGACGAGGTCCGGCGCGGCGGCGACAAGGTCGCGATAGGCGGTGAACCAGCCGAGCTCGAAGTGCTGGCACGAGGTCGCCGCGATCCTGGCTCGCGCGGCCTGGCGCGGGGCGGTGGTCGTGCGGCCGACCGGACTGACCGCGCCCAGGGCGTGGAACCTGTACCAATAGGGCCGGCCGGGGCGCAGGCCGGCGATTTCTATGTGCACGGCGTGGGCCAGCGACGGCGACGCGGCCCGCCGGCCCTTGCGGACGATGCGGACGAAGGCCTCGTCCTCGGCGACCTCGTAGGTCACCGGCACGGAGGGCGCGTCCAGCGGCGCGCCATGGGCGCTGAGCCGGGTCCACAGCACGAAGCCGTCGAGGTTCGGATCGCCGCTGGCGACGCCGAGCGCGAAGGGATCGAGGCCCGCCCTGCGGTCCATCTCCATCCCCAGCACGGCGTCTGCGCGCGCCAGGGCCAGGGCGGCCGAGGCGGCGACCAGGCCGCGGCGGGTGAGATGGGACATGGCGGGCCTCCTTCAAGGATGGCGGGGTCGGCGTTCAGACGGGGGCGAAAACCTCGTCCTTCGACAAGCTCAGGATGAGGTTTTTCCTCCGTCCGGCGTGTACTTGGTCCTCACCCTGAGCCCGTCGAAGGGCGAGGACCATGCACGGCGTCGAGGTCGATCAACCTTACGACATCAGAAGTCGAACCGCGCGCCGACGCCCCAGGTGGCCGGTGCCCCCACGAGGCGGGCCGCGCCGTTCAGTTCGGGGAAATAGACCTCGTCGGTGATGTTCTTGCCGTAGGCATAGAGCGTCCAGTTCGACGGGGTCGCCAGCTCCATCCGCAGGTTGACCAGGGTGTAGGGCTGGGCGGTGTTGCCCGGCAGGGCGTTGAGGCGGTTGCTCTCCTCGCCGTGATGGGTGACGCCCAGGCGGCTGCGCAGGTTCCAGCCGCCGTCCAGGAACAGCACGTGGTTGAGGGCCAGGGTGGCCGAGACGTCCGGCGCGCCCGGCAGCGGGTCGCCGACCGTCGCCAGCACGTCGGCCACGCGGTTGGAGCTGAACGACAGCACCTCGGTGTCGAGCCAGGTGGCGTTGGCGTCCAGTTGCAGGCTCTGGCGCTCGCTGCGCAGGACCTGGACGTTGAGGCCGACCTCGACGCCCTCGCTGCTGGCCTTGCCGACATTGGCCCGGCCGTTGGTGTCGTTGGCCAGGCGCGTGGTGGCCTGCAGCTCGCTGAACCGATAGCGGAAGGCGTCGAGCGACAGGCGCACGCGGCCGGTGGTCCAGCGCAG
Source organism: Caulobacter sp. GW821-FHT09B11 (assembly GCF_059418205.1). Lineage (NCBI taxonomy): Bacteria > Pseudomonadati > Pseudomonadota > Alphaproteobacteria > Caulobacterales > Caulobacteraceae > Caulobacter > Caulobacter sp. GW821-FHT09B11. The sequence goes on from NZ_JBWKPK010000012.1 coordinate 134,522, forward strand.
GCCGGCCTCGTAGGCCTTCACGGTCTCGGAGGCGAAAGGCTTGGTCTCGGCGACGGTGAAGATCGAGGTGCCGTCGAAGCCGCCGCCGCGATAGCCGGTGCCGGCCGAGACGAAGACGTTGAGGTCGTCGGTGACGTCGTACTTGGCGGTCAGGCGGCCCGAGACGTTGTCGTCGTTGAAGGTCTCGTCCCAGGCGAAGTTGGCGGTGGTGGCGAAGGTGGTCGTGAAAGTGCTGATGCCCCACGGATTGCGGTCGACGTTCTTGCCCTTGTAGTCGGCGTCGTCGCGCGTGTAGCGCAGGCCCGCCGAAATCTGCAGGCGCTCGATCGGCCGGTAGTCGACCTGGCCGAACAGGGCCAGGCTGGACCGCTGCTGCTTGTGCAGGTTGTCGTAGACCGTCAGGGCCGTGTAGCTGATCCAGTTGGTGTCGAACTCGACCTCGTCGGTGACGTAGAAGGCGCCGGCGATCCAGTCGACCTTGCCGCCGGTGTCGTCGGCCAGGCGCAGTTCCAGCGAGGCCTGGCTCAGCTTCTCGTCGGCGTCGAAATACGAGGCCGGGTAGGGAGAGCCGTCGCCGTTGCCCTGGATCGACCGCGTCGAGCCCTGCCAGCCGCCGACGGCGGTGAAGTTCAGGTTCTCCTTCACGCGATGGGCCAGGGTGGCCGAGCCGCCATAGATGTCGATGCTCTGGGTCGGATAGCCGGTCGAATAGAACTCGTAGGGGTCGGCGTTCTCGCCGGCGTTGGCGATGGTGGCGTCCTGGCTGCGGGCGATGCGGTCGTACTGGCGGGTGTCGCCGCGGTCGCGGCTGCCGAACAGCTTGATGGTCAGGTCGGTCTCGGGGGCGAGGGCCAGGTCGATGGTGGCGCGGGCGGCGAACAGGTCCTTGTCGCCGAAGCCTTCGCGGCGGCCGGGATCGGTCAGGGCCGGAACCTGGGTCTGGACCACGCCGCGCACCGAGGGCCGGTAGCCGGCCAGCGTGCCGGCCCCGGCGCCGGTCATGAACCCGCCGCCGTTCTGGGCCAGCACGGCGATGCGGACGCCGAGATTGTCGCTGACCGGACCGCCGGCCGAGGCCTCGAACTCGGTGTAGTCGTAGCTGCCGTATTCGACGCGGGCCGAGCCCTCGAACTCCTTGCCAGGGCCGCGGGTGATGGCGTTGATCACGCCGGCGGTGGTGTTGCGGCCGTACAGCGTGCCTTGCGGTCCCTTCAGCACCTCGACGCGGTCGAGGTCGAACAACGGCATGCCGAGATAGGCGTTGGAGGTCTGGTAGACGCCGTCGACGTGCAGCGCGACGGACGGATTGCCGTTGGGCTTGTAGTCGTCGGCCCCGCCGATGCCGCGGATGCTGATCAGGCCGTAGTTGGTGCCGCCGAAGGCGTAGTTCACCGACAGGCCGGCCACCTCGTCGACCAGGTCGGTGACGCTGGTGATGCCGCGCCGCGAGGCGTCGGCGCCTTCGACCACGGCGACGGCCATCGGCACGTCCTGGATGGCGGCCGAGCGCTTCTGGGCGGTGACGACCACCTCTTCCAGCTGGCTGACCTCGGCGCGCTCTTCGACGGCGGCGGTGATGGTGTAGGTGCGCTCGCCGGTGGCGACGGCCTTCAGGCCGGTGCCGGCCAGCAGGCGCTCCAGCGCCTCGGCGGGGGTGCGGGCGCCGGCCACCGCCGCGCCGCGCTTGCCGCGCACCAGGGCGGGCGCATAGAGCAGCTGGACGTCGGCCTGGCGGGCCAGGGCGGGCAGGGCCAGTTCCAGCGGCTGGCTTTGCAGGCTCAGCGCCGCGACGCCGCTCGCCTGGGCCAGGGCCGGCGTGGCCAGGCCCGACGCCAGGCCAAGCGCGGCGACCGCGCCGCAGGCCAGCAGGTTGCGTCGAAGCGCGCGTGAAGTGAAGCTCGTCATGACTATGGTCCCAAACAGCCGCCGGCCCCTGACCGATCGACTCCAGGAACCGCCGCCGTGACCGAAGCCTCATCCCGTCGTGAAAATTTCACGCAGCGAACGGCGGTCTCTAGGCCGGGGTGGCCGCGGCGATCGACCAGGTCGAGGCCCCGACCTGGCGCACGCTTAGACCGAAGGCGGCCTGCATGGCCTGGGCGAATTCGCGCGCGCCGTCATAGCGGAACGACCCTGAGATGCGGATCGACCCCAGCTCCGGCTGAGCCAGCACCAACTGGTCGCGGGAGTAGCGATTGAAGGCGGCGACCACGTCGTCGAGCGCCTCGTCGTTGAACACCAGCCGCCCGGTGCGCCACGCCGTCAGCCCCTCGGCGTTCGACGCCGTCGTGATGGCGGGAGCCTGGGCCGGACCGGAGACCATCTGGCCGGCGCGGATCGCCAGCGGCCGCCCGCCGCCCGTCTCGGCGGCGACCTGCAAGGCGCCTTCCTCCAGCAGGATCTGCGCCCGCTCGCCGTCGAGCGAGACCTGGAAGCGCCCGCCGGCGCAGTCGGCCACCTGCTCGCCCGCGATCAGCCTGAACGGCTTGCCCTGGCGGATCTCGAAATAGGCCTGGCCCTCGTCCAGCCGCGCGGCGCGCTTGGAGCCGCCATAGCCGACCCGCAGCTTCGACAGCGGCGCCAGGGTGACGCGCGAGCCGTCGGGCAACGAGGTCGTCAGCCGCTCGCCGGGACCGGTGCGGATGGTGGCTTGAGCCGCGCCGGCCATCATCAGGCCGATTCCTCCGGCGAAAGCCGCAGCCGTCGCGCCGCCGGCCATGCCCAGGATCGCCCGCCGGCTGGGCCCCGACGCCTTGCGCAGGGCGGTCGAGCGCATGCGCAGCAGCTCGCGGTCGCCGCCGGCTTCGCCAAGCGCTTCCCAGCTCTGTTCCAGCTCGCCGAAGGCCCGGGCGTTGTCGGCCTCGCCCAACCAGTCGGCGAAGGCGCGCTGCTCGTCGAGCGACAGCCGGCCGCCCTCGACCTTGGCGAACCAGTGGGCCGAGGCGTCCGAGGCTTCAGGGCGTTTGGGGGATTTGGGAGAGCCGGCCATCAGACCTCCTCCCGCAGGGCGTCGCGCAGCACGATCATGGCGCGGGCCAGGTGCTTTTCCACGGCGCTGACCGAGATCCGCAGGCGGGCGGCGATCTCGGCGTGGGTCATGTCCTCGAACCGTCGCAGGATGACGATCGTCCGGGCGCGCGGCGGCAGCGCCTTCAGGGCGGTGCGCAGTCGCGCCAGGTTCTGGCGTCCGCCGACCACCTGCTCGGCGCCCGGCAGGTCGTCGGCCGGGTCCAGCGTGTGGAGATCGACGGGGCCGCCCTCGGGCCGCGCCCGGTCGCGGCGCGCCTTGTCGCGCAGCAGGTTGGCGGCCGCCTCGAAGACGTAGCCGTCGACATTTTCCAGCGCCATCAGACCCCGGCGGCGCAGCAGCCGCAGGAACAGGTCCTGGACCAGTTCCTCGGCGTCGAGCCGCGAGCCGGTGCGGCGGGCGAAGTAGCTGAGCAGCGGCGCGCGCAGGCGGCGGGTCAGGGCCTCGAAGCGCTCGGCGCCGTCGACGTCGCCGGGGTCTCGAACCGCACCGCCGTCATAGAGGGGCAATGGCATGGGCGGCCCATGCCATCGGGCGACGACAGCCGTGTGACATCCGCGCGGCCTCGCTCGCGGGCGCCGATCCCCACGTGATCGTCGGGGCGCGAACTGGCGCATATCTGTCACACTGATTGCGAGCGTTTCAGTTTGGCAACTTTAAATTGACTTGCGGTAATCTGTGATGTGGGGTGCGGTCACGCTTCTAACAGATCGTCCTTGATGGCAGCGGCCCCTTGTGGGGGTGGCGGGACGGCTCGCGGAGCGAGGAGTCGCGTGCGATGGCGTTTCGTGTGGCTTTGCGTTTGTCGGAAGGTCGTGGCGTGCGAGTGGGGCGTGTTCGCGTCCTTGCCGTGATTTCGTTTTTGACGGTCCTCGGCGCGGCCGCGGGAACAGCGCATGCCGAGCCGCGGGGCTATCGCGCGGTGCTCGATGGCGACGCCAACTGCCGGGAAATACGGCGGCGCGTGAACGCCGCCGACTACGAGAGCATGCACAGGTGGAAAGCCGTGCCTGTGTCGGCCTGGAAGACGTTCGAGAAGGCGAACCCCTTTTCGGACATCGAGATCTACGGCGAATACAAAACGAAGAGCCCGATCGACGGCCATGTTTCGATCGGCCGCCTGAATTCATCGGCTGGCGCGCGCGGCGGGACGACAATCGTCCTCCGGAGCGATGACGGCGTCTTCTATCCTCTGAGAAAGGGATCCGCCGTCAAAGAGGCGGCGGGATCGAAATTCGTTCCCGATCTGACCGGCGAACTGCTTTGCAAGGAGTGCGTATCCCGCGCTTCGGACCGCATAGAGCAGGACGTCTGGTTCGTTTCCGATGTCGCGTACCACGCGTATGTCGAGAAGCGTCGCGGAATTATTGCAACCTACAAAGTGAATCTGGATGGATGGTCTTCAGGGGCGACGTCATCGACGCCGTCTTGCTTGTTCCGTCGCTGATCAACTTAAAAACTTCTACGTCATGTCTGTGGCTCCAACGGCGAGATCATAATGTCCGTCTATAAAACCCACAAGATTTCCCAGGCCTCGTACGACGCCCAGCTGCAGGCGCTGATCAAGGCCAAGGAAGGCATCAAGACGCGGATCAGCGCGTCCCATGGGACGACGATGATCGATGTCGGCTACGGCTATGACCTGTCGAGCCGGCGCAACAACGCCCAATCGATCATCAATGACTTCACCAACCCCAATGTCGGCATCACGCTGACCCAGGCCCAGAGGCAGGCGATCCTGAACTGGGGGGCGGGGACGATCTCGACGCCGCAACTCCTGGCCGCCCTCAATCCGGCGAGCGGCGATTTCATGACGGCGGCGCAGGCCTCGGCGCTGCTGACCATCACGCTTCCGGACTACGAAGCCAAGTTCATGGCCAAGATCCAGGCCACGGACACCAAGTACAACCTCGGCGGCGCGCTCGTCACCGAGTTCACCGGCGGGTCGCTGGAGAAGATCCAGCTCATCAGCAAGGTCTACAACGCCGGCACCATCTATGCGTCCCTGGCCAAGCCGCTCTCGACCAACGACGTGGCCGAGTTCGCCGTGCAGATGGCCTGGATGTACTCTTCGGTCCACGACGGCAACGCCAAGGCCTACAGCGCCGGCCTGCAGATCAGGTTCCAGCAGTCGGCCGAGGAGATCATCGCCGCGCGCCTGAGCGATCCGGCCATCTATCCGAACGGCGCCACGGCCGCCGACCGCGCCGCCATGGCGACGGCGCTCATCTCGCGCATCATCGCCAACTCGAAGCTGATCAGCGCCGGCATCAACGGCATGATCCGCGACAAGCACAGCACGCAAGGGACGATCAATCAGGTCCAGAACGACTTCCAGGACTTCGTGAACGGCCTGGTCAACGACCTGGGCGGCGGCTTCCAGCTCACGTCGACGCGCGGCGTTCTCAGCCTCGTGATTCCCGCCGGCGGCAGCTCGCGCACCGTGTCGCAGTGGGCCAACCTGCTGGGCGTCAGCGAGACCGCCCTGGAGATCGCCAACCCCGCCCTGTTCCACGGCGATGTCCTGGGCGTGGGAAGCTACAAGATCCCGGACGTGACCCAGCGCACGACGGCCGCGCGCATGGACCAGATGGTCGCGGCCGATCCGACCCAGGCCCCGGCGAACCGCCAGCAGTTCAACACGCTGCAGGCCGCGGCCGTGGCCAGCTTCAAGACCAAGCCGCCGCCGAAGTGTTTCGCCGCCGGCACCCTGGTGCTGATGGCCGACGGTTCGGAGCGGGCGATCGAGACGCTCCAGGTCGGCGACCTGGTCATGGCCTTCGACGGCCTGGGGCCCCTCGAGCCGCGCCGGATCGAGAAGCTGCATCGCAACGTGACGGACCGCTTCTTCCGCCTGGGGGCGAAGACGCTGATCACGCCCGGCCACTACGTGCTCACCGACGACGGCAGCTTCCACAAGATCGAGGACGTGGTCAGCCAGGGGCGGCGGCTGGTGAACGCCGAGGGGCGCGCGATCACGTTCGACTGGGAGGTGCTGGAGGCCGTGGAGCTGCGCTCGGGCACGAGCGGCGCGCCGGTCCATCGCGAGCAGTGGGAAACGTTCAACCTCACCATCGAAGGGCTGCACACCTACGTCGCCGACGGCCTGCGCGTTCACAACGACTCCGTCGACGACCTTATGGGCCTGCTGGGCGCGACGATCACCGATCCGGGCGAGTACGATCCGGCGACCGGCGTCTATTCGAACGTCCGCGGCGTCACCGGCGACGGCGTCGTCATCATCATGAACGCGGTCGACGTCAATTTCGACGGCAATACCGACGCCCTGTCCTACACCGCCGTCTACAAGGACGGCACGCGGCAGATCTTCAAGCTGAAGGGCAGCGTCGACGACTATGGCGGCAAGTCCATTGACCTGTCGGCCGACTACAACTGGAAGCTCGTCTATCCGGTGCAGATGTCGGCGATCCTGTCCAACATCGGCTCCTCGATCGGCAACCTGATCGGCAACGGCGATCCCCTGGCCTCGGTCGGCGCGTCCAGCCTGCTGTCCAGCGTCGGCTCCACCTTGGGCTCGCTGCTCGACCGCTCGCTGACCCTGGATCTCTCCAAGGGGCTGATCGAGAATATCAGCACGGTGGCGGGCAACATCTCGGCCAACCTGGGCCAGGCCTTCCGCTCCTCGGCGATCGGCAGCGTGAGCAGCGCGCTCTCGCTGGAACTGGGCAGCGTGCTGGGTCTCAGCGGCTTTGGCGGGGACCTCTTCCAGGTCACGGGTTCGACGGTCATCGGAACCCTGCTGAACAACGCCTACGACCTGGCCACCCATGTCTCGGGCGCCAATCTGTTCAACGGCTTCTCGACCACCGACCTCTGGGGCAACGCCGCCAGCCTGGACGCCACCAAGGTCGATCCGAAGGCCTGGCAGGGCGGGGCGCTGGCCTCGGCGATCGGCTCCTATCTGGGGTCGAAGCTCGGCTCGATGATCGTCAGTCCCCAGACCCAGGCCGGGGTGGCGCTTTCCTCGATCGGGTCCTCGCTCGGCGCCTACATGTTCAGCGCGGCGGGGGCGAGCGCGGCCGGGGCGGTGGGAACCTGGGCGGCCAGCCTGGCCGCGTCGCTGGGCCATCTGGGCGACTTCGTGGTGCCCGGACTGGGGTCGCTGATCGGCTTCGTTCTCGGGGCGCTGATCGGCAACCTGTTCGGCAAGAAGAAGCCGAAGATACCGACGGCCTCGGCCGAGACCACCCTGCAGGCCCCCCTGGCCCGCTACGAACTCGGCACCATCACCGTCGCCAACAACGGCAATCGCGACCTGGTGGTCTCGATGGCCACCGGCGCGCGCGACGCGCTCAACAGCCTGATCGGACTGGTCAACTACGCCAGCGGTCCCCTCTACGTCTCCAACCTGAACGGCGCGGCCTCGAACCAGACCTACGGCCACACCGGCAACCAGATCTACGTGAAGATCAACGGCGTCAGCACCAACTTCTCATCGGCCGACCAGGCCGTGGACTTCGGGGTGCTGAGGGCCATCAAGACCACGCAGATCGTCGGCGGCAACATCATGATGAAGCGGGTCTTCGCCCGCAGCAACGCCCAGAGCCTGCAGGCTCTGGCCGGCGACATCCAGACGGCGACCGACTATGTCGACTACCTGTCCAACAAGGTCGCGATCAACGGCGCGATCGCGGCGGCGCCGAACTCGGCGTTCGCGGCCGGCTATCTTCTGACCCTGGCGCGCGTGGACGAGCTGGGGCTGAACAAGTTCACCAATTCCGACTTCTACGGCGGCCTGCGCGGGTTCCTCGACAGCTTCGACCTCAAGGGCCACGGCGTGGCCTACGAGAACGTCCGCATGTTCGCCGTCGGCGACGGGGCGGAAATCCAGGTGCGCAAGGCCGGCAGCGACCTGTTCTCGATCCTGCCGCAGGCCAAGGACGGCCCCGGCGACAACGAGGTGCTCAATGCGCGGTTCGGCGACGGGCTGGCCGGATGGGACATGGCGACCTACCAGGTCGGCAATCCGCAGCGCGGGGTGAACCTCAACGCCGACTGGTCGGGCGCCGGCAACGACGTCTTCTGGATGCACATGCCGGGAGCGCCGGCGGCCGGCTCGATCATCGACGTGCGCTCGGCGGCGATGGTTTCCGTCGCGGGCGCGGTCTACGAGGGCTCGGTCAAGGCCGCGCAGCATCGGGGCACGTCCCAGATGTACATGGAGTTCTACGACGCCAACATGAACCTGCTGAGCGTGGCGTTCATGGGCGGCTCGGGCCTGGAAAGCGGCGCCTGGCACGGCGAACTGGCCAACTTCAACACCCTCAGCGGAACAGCCACGGCGCCGGCCGGCACGGCCTTCAGGCGCATGGTTCTGCGGCTGGTGGCGACCGCGGGCGGGACCGATCCGTTCGGCTTCTTCACCCAGCCGACCTCGCGCTACGTCGGCGCCGCCACGTCCACGTGGACGGCCCCGGGCGAGGTGGTCAACATCGACGACCTGTCGCTGATCGGCTACACGCTGACCACGCCCGGCAACACGACGACCGGCAACGACTTCGTCGACCAGCGCCTGGCGGTCGGCGGCGTAACCATCGACGACACCCATTCGGTCTGGGTCGAGCAGTATGACTACTACTGGAACGGCTGGGACTACGAACAGGTCGACAATTCCTACTGGTCGACCGGCGACGGCGGCGACGACATCTTCGTCGGCGGCCAGGGCGGCGATGCGCTTTACGGCCGCAGCGGCTGGGACTGGCTGGATGGTCGCGGCGGCAACGACTATCTCGACGGCGGCGATGGCAATGACACCCTGATCGGGCGTGACGGCGACGACACCCTGATCGGCGGCGCGGGCGACGACTACCTGTCCGGCGGCGCGGGCAACGACGGCCTGGGCGGCGGCGCGGGCAACGACATCCTGGCCGATGACCAGGGCTCGGAAGTCCTGCAGGGCAACGACGGCGACGACACCTTCCTGATCGCCGAGGACGCCACCTTCAACTGGTTCTGGGGCGGCGACGGCGACTTCAACAGCGACCCGTACGGCAAGGACACCATCAGCGCCGAGCGCCTGACCTTCGGCGTGGCGTTCGACCTCGACTTCCGTCCGGCCGACTGGAACGGCCACCCCGACTACTACGCGGGCAACGCAGCCACGCGCGCCGCCATCGTCACCAACGCCGCCACCGGCGCCTGGGTGACGAGCGAGGGCCTGCTCAGCATCGAGAACGCCACGGGCTCGAACTACGCCGACCGCCTCTACGGCACGGGCGGCAACAACGTGCTCAAGGGCCTGGACGGCGACGACCAGCTCTACGGCCGCGAAGGCGACGACATCCTCGAGGGCGGCGCGGGCGCCGACCTGCTGGTCGGCGGCGGCTACTACGACACCGCCAGCTACGAAGGCTCGTCGGAGGGGGTCTATGTCGATCTTTCCACGGGCGAGCTGTTCGGCGGCGACGCCGAGGGCGACACCTTGCAGGAGATCGAGAACCTGCGTGGCTCGCAGAACGGGGACCAGCTGAAGGGCAACTTCTTCCACAACCGTCTGGAAGGCCTGGGCGGCGACGACTGGTTCGTGGCCACCAACGGCGAGGACGCCTATGTCGGCGGCGAAGGCTTCGACTTCGTCGACTACTCCGAAGGCTTCGCCGCCGGGACCTCGACCTACCAGACCTGGGTCGAGGACGGCTACTGGGAGTACGACGACTGGAACTACCAGTACAACTGGATCGTCACCGGCGGCCACTACGAGACCACCACGACCACGCTTGCGGCCCTGAGCATCAATCTGGGCGGTGGTTACGGCCAGGTGCGGGGCGTTGACGGGACGGTGTCCAACCACAGCTACATCGGCGTCGAGGGCGTGATCGGCACGGCCTATGCCGACACGATCGGCGGCGGCGCGGCCGACGAGGTCTTCGTCGGCGGCCAGGGCAACGACTACCTCTACGGCGGAGGCGGGGCCGACACCTACATCATGTATCGCGGCGACGGCGCCGACACGATCGTCGAGGACAACACCGGCTGGAACACGCTGTCGTTCGGCGGCGACATCAAGTTCTCGGAGCTGTGGTTCGGCACGGCGGGCGGGGTCAACGGCTGGCTTGACGTCGGCGTGCGGGGCGACAGCGCCCAGGTGCGCATCGGCGGCAATTTCGCCACCCGCAACAACACCAAGATCAAGTCGCTGGCCAGCGAGGACGGCGGGGCGCTGGACCTGGGGTCCGTCGACTTCGGCCGCGGCGGCTCTGACGGCGCCGACACGATCAACGGCACCAACAGCTATTACGACCTGATCCTGGCCTACAACGGCGACGACTACATCACCGGCTCGGGCTCGGCCTGGGAGGACAAGGGCAACGTCATCATCGGCGGCCTGGGCAACGACACCATCGTCACCTCGGGCGGCGACGACCAGTTCGCCTACGACCGCGGCGACGGCGTCGACACGATCATCGACGCCGGCGGCGAGGACGCCCTGGTGTTCGGCTCGACCATCGCGGCCGAGGACGTGATCTTCGAGGTGGTCGGCGGCGATCTCTATGTCGGCGCGCGTGACGTCGTGAACACCACGATGACGGCCTCGCAGGTCGCCGATCGGGTGAGGATCCAGGGCGGCGGCTACAAGACCGTGGTCGTGGACGGCTATTCGAACACGGTGATGTACGAGAGCCTGAACACGGTCGAGTACGTGCTGGCCGGCGGCACCTCGATCGATCTGCGCAAGCTCGACATCGCCTGGACGGAGAACATTGTCTACAACTACGACTATGGCTACCCGATCGCGCTGGATCTTGACGGCGACGGGCTGAACCTGTCGGCGGTGGACAGCTCCGAGGTGGTGGTCAGGACGGCCGGCGGCGGGATCTCGCGGATCGGCTGGGTGGGTCCGACCGACGGCTTCCTGGCCGTGGACCGCGACGGCGACGGGGCGATCAACAAGCTGTCGGAACTGTCGTTCGTGCAGGACAAGCCGGGCGCGACCAGCGACCTGGAAGGCCTGCGCACCTGGGACAGCAACGGCGATGGCTTGCTCGACAGGAACGACAAGGACTTCGCCAGGATCCTGCTGTTCGTCGACGCCAACCAGAACGGCCGCTCGACCGCCAGGGAGCTGCGCACGCTGGAACAGGCCGGCATCGTGGCCATCAACCTGGGCGGCGTCGCCACCGGCCAGACCCGCGAGCTGACCACCGAGAGCTTCGTGCAGAACACGATCAGCTTCGTGTGGGCCGACGGCCGCACGGGCGAGGGCTATGACGTGGCCCTGGCGCGGCGGGTGCTGGGCAGCGACGGCCTCTATGCCGGCGCGTACCAGGCCGAGTGGGGCGCGGCCGACGAGGACGGCGAGCTTGGCCGCCTGTCCAACGATCCCAAGACCTTGGCAAAGGCCGCGCGGATCAAGGCCAAGAAGGGCCTGCTGGACGCGATCGGGGCCAGCTACGAGGAGGTCAAGGCCGCCGCCCAGCTGGACTTCAGCGACAACGACCGGGTCGACGCCTCGATCGCCAAACGCTGGAAGAAGATGAGCGCCTCGGAGCAGGCCGGCTGGCTGACCGGCCAGGAGACGACCGGCAAGGTGCGGCTGATCTCGGCCGAGCAGGCCGTGGCCAACGACTTCAACGCCGCGGCCAAGGCGCGCCGGGACGTGGTCGACCAGGCCTACGCCCAGGCGGGCCAGACGGTGAGCGCCACGGGCCTGGGCCAAGCCGGCGGCGGGCAGGGGGCTTCGGCCGCCGCCTCTGGCCTGGGGGTGAGCTTCGGGGCCCCGTCCCTGGGCCTGTCGCTGGCCGGCGGCGAGCCGCTGGACACCGGCCCCGCCTATGGCGGCGCCGGCCAGGCCTCCAGCGCCTGGTGGCGCCAGGAGAGCGGTTCGGACCTGCTGGGCGGCGGCTCGCTGGCCTCGCGGCTGGCGGCGATGGATGCGGCTCCCGGCCTGGGTTCGGGCCTGGGCCTGGCGGCTTCCGGCGCGCTCGACCCGGCGCTGATCCAGAACCAGGCCCTGCTGCGCCAGGCCATGGCCGGCTTCGGCGGCCAGGCCGGCGGCGGCGCGGCCGTCTGGACCCGCGACGGCGCCGCCCGCGACCTGCCGCTGGCCGCCTCGGCCGGCCTCAAGGCCGCAGCGTCCCAGCTTATGACCGCCTAGGGTCCAATAGGCGCTGGCGGGCACGTTGCTGACTTCAAGGCTTCTGGAAGGAAGCCTTGAAGATGGCAGGCAGGTTCAGTGGCTTGAAGATGTGGAGCGGGCTCGGATCGCGCCGCTGCTTCCGTGCGTCCTCGCGCTTGACGAACGTCTCGCCTATATAGCGGCCCTTCCGGGCTCTTTAAGAGCTTCGTCAACCTGGCCATTTTCGTGTGCTCTACGTGTGCAGTCAGCGATCGTAGCGGGACGAAAGGGTCGGATCGGGTCGTAGAATAGGCGGGTGGTCTGGTGACCCAACACGTTGAAACTGAAGAAAAAGAACAGCAATTCAAAGCGCATAGATTCTCCGTTGCGCCCATGATGGACTGGAGCGACCGGCACTGTCGGTCGCTGCATCGGGTGCTGTCGTCGCGGACGCTGCTCTATTCGGAGATGGTCACCACCGGCGCCGTGCTGCACGGCGATCGCGAGCGGCTGCTGGGCTATTCGAGCGACCAGCATCCCGTGGCCCTGCAACTGGGCGGCTCCGAGCCCGTCGATCTGGCCGCCGCCGCCCGCATCGGCGAGGACTACGGCTACGACGAGATCAACCTCAATGTCGGCTGCCCGTCCGATCGCGTGCAGAGCGGGCGGTTCGGGGCCTGCCTGATGCGCGAACCCGACCTGGTGGCCGAGTGCATGGCGGCCATGGCCGACGCCGTGAAGGTTCCCGTCACGGTCAAGTGCCGCATCGGCGTCGACGACCAGGATCCGGAGGAGGCGTTGTTCACGCTCGTGGACAAGTGCGTCGCCGCCGGCGTCACCAGCTTCGTCGTCCATGCCCGAAAGGCCTGGCTGCAGGGCCTGTCGCCCAAGGAAAACCGCGACGTCCCGCCGCTCGACTACCCGCTGGTCTATCGGCTCAAACGCGAGCGCCCGAACCTGTTCATCGCCATCAACGGCGGCGTGCCGGGCGTCGACGCGGCGCTGGAGCACCTCAAGCACGTCGACAGCGTTATGCTGGGCCGCGCGGCCTATCACGAGGCGGGCCTGCTGGGCGCCGTCGACCGCCGCGTCTACGGCCTGGACGTTCCCGACGTTTCGCCGTTCGAGGCCGTCGAGCGCTACCGCCCCTATATCGAGCGCAGCCTGGCCGAGGGCTGGCGCCTGGCCGGGATCACCCGCCACATGCTGGGCCTGTTCCACGGCCTGCCGGGGGCGCGCGCCTGGCGACGGATCCTCACCGTCGAGGGCGTCGCCGAGGGGGCGGGGATCGCCGTCGTCGACAAGGCCCTGGACGCGGTCCGCCGGGCGGTGGACGAGCGCGAGACCCGCGCCGCCCACGTCGCGGTCGAGTCCGCCGCAGGCTGAGCCTTAGGAACTGTCGCGGCGTCTTGCGGGTTTGCGGCCCGAACAAGACTTCAAGGGACGTTCCGAAATGAAGATTCGACTTTTCGCGGCGACGGTCGGCGCGGCCTTGCTGGCGGCCGCCGGCGCCCAGGCCCAGGACGGCGGCGATTTCGCGCTCGGCGCCAATGTCGGCACGCCCGGTCTCGGGATCGAGGGCCTGTATCGCCTCAACGACAGCTTCGTGGTCCGCGGCGGCGGCGACTGGCTCGACTTCGACCACGACGAGACCTATGGCGACATCGCCTATTCCGGCAAGCTGAAGTCCAAGACCGGCGGCGTCTTCCTCGACTGGCATCCGATGCAGGGCGGCTTCTTCGTCTCCGGCGGCAGCTATTTCGGCAAGCGCAAGATCAACCTCTCGGGCACGCCGACCCGAAACACCGAGATCGGCGGCGTCACCTTCACGCCCGAGCAGATCGGCACGATCACCGGCGACGTCCAGCTTTCCGACGCCCAGCCGTTCGTCGGCCTGGGCTGGGACAACACCTTCAGCGGCGACGGCGGCTGGGGCTTCCGCGTACTGGGCGGCGTGTCGTTCAGCGACAGCCCCAAGGTCGACCTGACCGCTTCGGGCGGAACGCTGTCCAACGACCCGACCTTCCAGTCGCGCCTGCGCGAGGAAGAGGCCGAGGTCCGCGACGACGCCAAGGACTTCAAGTACTTCCCGGTGGCCCAGGTCGGGCTGACCTATCGGTTCTAACGTCCCCAAAGCTCATCATCCCGGAAAGCCCGAAGGGCTCATCCGGGTCTCAGGGGACTGTGGCCGAGGCGATGGGGCGGCCCCTGGGTCACGGCTCTGCGCTTCGCTTCGGCCGGGATGACGACGGATTTTGGCCCGCTACGCCACCAGCGCCGCCCGGATCGCGCCCGCCGCCGCCATGGCGTCGGCCGGGGCCAGCAGCACCTGCAGGCCCCGCTGGCCGCCGTTGATGTAGACGCGTTCGAGCACGAAGGCCTCGTCCTCGATGGCGGTGGGGACCTTCTTGCGCTGGCCGAACGGGCTGACCCCGCCCACCTTGAAGCCGGTCAGGCGCTCGGCGTCGGCCGGCTTCATCATGGCCGCCGCCTTGCCGCCGAAGGCCGCCGCCAGCTTCTTCATGCTGACCTCGCGGTCGGACGGCACGATCACGCAGACCGGCTTGCCGTCCACCTGGGCCATCAGGGTCTTGAGCACTTGTCCGGGCTCCACGCCCAGGGCCTCGGCGGCCTGCAAGCCCACGCGTTCGGCGTTGGGATCATAGTCGTAGGTCGCCACCTCGAAGGCGACGCCGGCCTTGGAAAGCGCCAGGGTCGCGGGCGTGCTCTTGGACATCGGGACTCTCCCAACCAACTGCCGCGGTTGATGGCGCAAACCGCAAAACCCGTCTAGCAGTCGGCCTCTGTTTTCCGACGGACCGCTCGCAGATGACCCGCGCCGAGATCGAACCCTTCCACGCCATCGGCATCAGCCGCCTGGCGCATCAGTTGAAGGGGGAGGGCGCCTCGATCATCCACATGGAGTTCGGCCAGCCCTCGACCGGCGCGCCCGCGCCCGCCATCGCCCGCGCCCACCAGGTGCTCGACAGCGATGGCATGGGCTATTGGGAGAGCCCGGCGCTCAAGGCCCGCATCGCCCGTCACTATCAGGAGACCTACGGCGTCGCCATCGAGGCCGAGCAGGTGATCCTGACCTGCGGCGCCTCGCCGGCCCTGGTCCTGGCCCTGTCCAGCGCCTTCTCGCCCGGCGACCGGGTGGCTCTGGCCCGGCCGGGCTACGTCGCCTACCGCAACAGCCTGAAAGCCCTGCACCTGGCGCCGGTCGAGATCGCCTGCGGTCCCGAGAGCCGCTACCAACTGACCGCCGCCGCCCTGGCGGCGCTGGAGCCCGCTCCGGCCGGAGTGATCATCGCCAGCCCGGCCAACCCGACCGGCACCATCATCCCGCCGGAGGAACTGGAAGCGATCGCCGAGGTCTGCCGCGAGCGGGGCATCCGCATCGTCTCCGACGAGATCTATCATGGCCTCAGCTATGTCGACCCCACGCACTCGATGCTGGAGTTCGAGCCGACGGCCCTGATCGTCAACAGCTTCTCCAAGTATTTCAGCATGGTCGGCTGGCGGCTGGGCTGGCTGGTCGCGCCGGCCGACCTCGTGGTCCGCGCCCGTGCCTTCGTCGGCAACCTGTTCCTGACCGCCCCGTCGCTCAGCCAGCACGCGGGTTTGGCCGCCATGGACGCCCGCGACGAGCTGGAAGGCCACGTCGCCGTCTATCGCGCCAACCGCCAGCTGCTGCTCGACGCCCTGCCGGCCCTGGGCCTGACCGCCATCGCCCCGCCGGACGGGGCCTTCTACATCTGGGCCGACATCGGCCACCTGACGGACGACAGCCTGGCCTTCTGCGAGCGCCTGCTGCGCGAGACCGGCGTGGCCACGGCCCCCGGCCTCGATTTCGACCCGGTCGAGGGACGACACTTCATCCGCTTCAGCTTCGCCGTCTCGACGCCGCTGGTGAAGGAGGCGCTGGAGCGCATCACGCCCTGGTTCGCGGCTCAAACTGCATATTCCAAATAATGCATTGACTATCCATTATGTGAGAATAAACCTGCGCTCGTTCCGGTGTTGAATGGGCGGGTAGTCTTCCGTCTGCGCGGCGTCTCGACCGCCCCGGTACGGGAGGGCGCACCGCCATGGATCCTTTCAACCGCCGCGATTTCCTGCGCACGGCCGCCGTGGCCGGGGCCATGGTTCCCGTCGCCGCACAGGCCGCCCAGGCCGCCGTTCCGGCCCCTGTCGCGCTAGACGCTGACGGCGTCCGCTGGCTCGACGGCGCGCCGCCCGCCGCCCACGAGGGCCAGACCTTCGGCCTGCCGTGGCCGCGAGGCGCCCAGAAGGCCAAGGCGACCTTCACGATCGCCGGCACCGACGGCCGGCCCGTGCCCGTCCAGACCTGGCCGCTGGCCTACTGGCCCGACGGCTCGCTGAAGTGGACCGGCCACGCCGTCCCCGCCGGCGCCGGCCTCGCGCCGGCCCTCAAGGTCGCGCCCGGCAAGCCGGTCGCCCCCGCATCGGGCGTCTCGGTGCGTGAGACGCCCGACGCGGTCGAGATCGTCAGCGGCGAGCAGTCCTGGCTGATCCCCCGCAAGGGTCCCAACGTCATCGCCCGCGCCACGGTGGCCGGCCGCGAGACCCTGCGCGACGTGCGCCTGGTGGCCCTGACCCAGGACAAGCCCGACCTCGACGATGGCCCCGTCACCCAGACCCGCTTCGAGGGCGAGGTCACGGCCGTGACCGTCGAGCAGAAGGGCCCCGTCCGCGCGGTCGTGAAGCTGGAAGGCAAGCACCGCCAGGGCGACCGCGCCTGGCTGCCCTTCACCCTGCGCCTCTACGTCTATGCCGGCGCCCGCTCGCTGCGGATCATGCACAGCTTCATCTTCGACGGCGACGAGAACCGCGACTTCCTGCGGGGCCTCGGCCTCGTCGGCACGGCGCCGCTGACCGACGCCCTCTACGACCGCCACGTCCGCTTCTCGGGCGAGGGCGACGGCGTCTGGGGCGAGGGCGTGCGACCACTGACCGGCCTGCGCCGCGATCCCGGCAAGGAATGGCGCGACGCCCAGGTGGCCGGCCGCAAGACCCCGGGGCTCGAGGGCATGGCGCCGACGGTGTCCAAGCGCCTCGACCTGATCCCGGCCTGGGGCGACTTCACGCTGAGCCAGCCCAATTCCGACGGCTTCTCGATCAGGAAGCGCACCAAGGCCGGCCACGGCTGGATCGACGCCGTCACCAGCGGCCGGGCCACGGGCCTGGGCTATATCGGCGGGGCCGGCGGCGGCGTCGCCTTCGCCCTGACCGACTTCTGGAAGCGCTGCCCCACGCGCCTGGACATCCGCCACGCCCATACCGACGCGGCGGAGTTCACCATCTGGCTGTGGTCGCCGGACGCCCCGGCCATGGACCTGCGCTTCTACCACGACGGCCTGGGCATGAGCGACCACGCCGCCGAGCGTGAAGGCCTGGAGATCACCTACGAGGACTATGAAAAGGGCTGGGGTCGCCCGCTGGGCATCGCCCGCACCAACGAGATCACCCTCTGGGCCCTGCCGACCACCCCGTCGCGGGATGAGTTCGCGGCCATGGCCGGCCGCCTGCGCGCCGCCCCGCGCCTCGTGGCCACCCCGGCCCGCCTGAAGGCGGCCCAGGTGTTCGGCGACTGGAGCCTGGTCGATCGCTCCACCCCGACCCGCCGCGTCATCGAGGACCAGAACGACGGCCTGCTCGACTTCTACATGAAGGACGTCGAACAGCGCCGCTGGTACGGCTTCTGGAACCACGGCGACGTTATGCACACCTATGACAGCGACCGTCACGTCTGGCGCTACGACATCGGCGGCTTCGCCTGGGCCAATTCCGAGCTGTCGCCGGACCTGTGGCTGTGGCTGTCGTTCGTGCGCTCGGGTCGCGCCGACGTCTTCCGCCTGGCCGAGGCCATGACCCGCCACACCGGCGAGGTCGATGTCTGCCACCTTGGCCCCTATCGCGGCTTCGGCACGCGCCACGGGGTCCAGCACTGGGCCGACAGCTCCAAGCAGCCGCGCGTCTCCAACGCCGCCTATCGTCGCTACTACTACTACCTGACCGCCGACGAGCGGGTCGGCGACCTGATGCACGACCTGATCGGCTCGGACGAGACCCTCAGCCGCGTCGATATCAGCCGCAAGCTGCCGAACGGCCCGGCCTCGCACCCGCCGGGCGTCGTCGACATGGGCTTCGGCACCAGCTGGAGCGCCTTCGCCGCGGCCTGGCTCACCGAGTGGGAGCGCACCGGCGACAAGCGCTGGCGCGACCGCCTCGTGGCCGGCATGGACAGCATCGCGGGCCTGAAGCAGCAGTGGTTCGCTGGCGGCGCCGACTTCGACCTCAAGACCGGCCGCTTCCTGGGCGCGGGCGACAAGGTCAGCGTTTCGCACCTCAACGCCGTGTTCGGCGCGGTCGAGGTCCATTCCGAGCTGTTCCAGCTGATCGACAGTCCGGCCTACAAGGGCGCCTGGCTCGACTACTGCCAGTTCTACAACGCCTCCGACGCCGAGTTCCGGGCCAAGACCGGCGCACCGGCCAAGGGGCGCAACCTCAAGGAAGGCCATTCGCGCCTGACCGCCTACGCCGCCTTCCAGCGCAAGGACCCGGCCCTGGCCGAACGCGCCTGGCTGGAGTTCTTCAGCGGCGATGCGGGCCTGGGCATCGGCGCGGTGGCCAGCGAGCGCCGCATCGAGGGTCCGGCCGTCATCGAGCCGATCGTCGAGATCCCCCGCGTCTCGACCAACGCCTCGTCCCAGTGGGGCCTGGCGGCCATCCAGAACCTCGCTTTGGTCGGCGACGCCCTGGAAACCGCCCGCGCCAAACTCCAGTCCGCCCCCCGCCGCTCCAACGGCGGCGACGCCGGCAAGGACGCGTTCTGAACCTGCTCCTCCCCCGTGCAAACGGGGGAGGAGGACCACGAAGTGGTGGAGGGGGCGAGACTGGGCTCCGCGCATCCCCCTCCCGCAAAATCCCCGCGAAAGCGGGGACCCAGGCTTTTCCGTTCCCTCTCCCCTTGCGGGAGAGGGTGGCCTGCGAAGCAGGTCGGGTGAGGGGTCTCTCAGAACCCAACACCGCATGCGGCGGTCAGGCCGGGCGGGGCGTCTCAAGTCTGAGAGACCCCTCATCCGTCGGCCTTCGGCCGCCACCTTCTCCCGCAAGGGGAGAAGGATCGCGGACGGGGATACAACGCCGTCTATCCCCGGCGACCGTTCCAAAGACCCCAACCAATCCAGCGGCTTACAACTTTCTCACCGCTCTGGATCAGACGCGCTCAAACCACCCGCATAATCACTGGGTCTCGCCGCACCGAAGGGGCGCGCGGCCAGCGACCATGCGGCGGCGGGATGCGATCGAGCGGGACTGGGGCGGATTGGGAAGATCCGTCGCGTCCGGGGACCTGGCGCTGGCCAGGCCCGCCCGTCGTCTGCTTGGGCGAGGATTACAGAGCACCCCTCTCCTCGCCGCCGTCCAAACGGGAAACCCGGCGGATGGTTCTGGTAAGGCGTTAAGAGCGCCGCCGCCCGGGAAGCCGGCAGCCAAACGACCGCGCGGAGCGCCTAGGCTTCGTCGAAACGGTACACACAACAACACCTCCGGGCGTCGCCCGGGCGCTCCGCTCTCCTTCATCAGCTCAGCGCAATCGCGCGTGAGATCGCCCACCCGTTCCCTCTCCCCTTGCGGGAGAGGGTGGCCTGCGAAGCAGGTCGGGTGAGGGGTCTCTCAGAACTCAACACCGCGTACAGCGGTCAGGCCGGGCGAGGCGTCTCACATTTGAGAGACCCCTCATCCGCCGGCTTTCGGCCGCCACCTTCTCCCGCAAGGGGAGAAGGATCACTCCGCGGCGATCGGCAGCGGCGGTTCGGTCTGCGAGCCGCCGCGCTGGGCGGCCAGGGGCAGGCGGACCTGGGCCATCAGGCCGCCTTCGACGTTTTCCAGCCGGATGTCGCCGCCATGCGCCCGGACGGTCGAGCGCGAGGTGGCCAGGCCCAGGCCCACGCCCTGCTTGGTCGAGGTGCGGGCCGCGACGCTGCGGTAGAACGGGGTGAAGACGCGCTTGAGCTCGTCCTCGCTCATGCCCGGACCACGATCGCGGATCTCGGCCACGGCCTCGTCGCCGTCGACATAGAGGCTGACCCGGGCGCTGTCGCCGTACTTGACGGCGTTGTCCACGAGGTTGGTGAACACCCGTTGCAGGCCCAGCACGTCGATCTCGACCTGCGGCGTCTGGCCCGGCTCCAGGGCGACGTCGCCGCCGGTGACCTCGGCGTCGTCGACCACGCATTCCAGCAGCGAGCGGAGGTCCACGTGCTGGCGGGCGCCGGCCTCGGCGTTCTCGCGCATGAAGGCCAGCACCGAATTGATCATCGCCTCCATCTGGTCGATGTCCTGGCCGATCTCGCGGCGCAGGGTCGGGGAGGCGCGTTCGAGCCTGAAACGCATGCGGGTCAGCGGCGTGCGCAGGTCGTGCGAGATGGCCCCGATCATCGCCGTGCGGTCGTTGATGAACCGGGTCAGGCGGGCCTGCATCTGGTTGAAGGCGCGGGCCGCGCGGCCCACCTCGGCCGGACCGTCGGCGGCCAGCACCGGCGAGGACGGGTCGCGGCCCAGGGCCTCGGCGGCGTCGGCGAAGCCGGCCAGCGGCGCGGCCAGGCGGCGGGCGAAGACGTAGCCGATCGGACCGACGATGGCGAACGAGACCAGGAACCACAGCAGCACCCGGCGCTGCCAGCTGTTGGGGAAGCCCTCGGGCTTGGGCTGCAGGGTCACCCAGCGGCCGTCGGAGACACGCAGGGCGGCCACGAAGTCGCCCTCGATATAGGGCGCGGGGGCCAGGCCGAAGAGGCCGCGCGCCACCGGCGCGGCCAGCGGGCGGCCTTGCGGCTGCGGCTTGGCGGCGGGCTTGGCCGGGGCGGTCGTCGCAAGGCGCGGCGCGGCGCCGATCGCCTCGCTGGCCGGCTTGGCGCGGGCCGTCAGGGCGGGGGCGACGGCGATCGTGTGGGTGCTGACCGGCGCGTCGTCGTCGCGGACGTCTTCCGGCGGCAGGGCCTCGATCGGATCGACGGCCTGCGGGGCGCCGATCGTGAAGCTCGACGAGCGGAACGGGGCGGTGAACAGCGGGTCGGTGGCGAAGCGCGGCTGCAGGCGCTGGCCGATGCGCGGCGGACCGCCGATGACGCCGCCCGGAGGCGCGCCGCCGGCCCCGATCCCAGGGAAGCGCTGCTGGCCGTAGCGCGAGGACGTCGCGCCGGCCGGTCCGATGGCGCCGCCGGGACGATAGTCGGGACGGGTCGCCCCGCTGCCGGCCAGGGCCGCGCGGGCGGCGCGCCACATGGCGGGATTGTTCTGGGCGGCGCTGACCGGGAAGCCGACCGAGCCGGGGCCGACCGAGGGCTGCATCATGCCGCCGCCGGGGGTCATGGCCCGACCGCCGGGGGCTGGGCCCTGGGCGTAGGCGCTGGAGCCCAGCAGGACCGTGAAGGGCAGGGCGGCGGCGTCGGCCCGGCGGCTGGCCGCGCCCGCGCCGGCGAAGGGCGGCGGGGCGTAGAACAGCAGGCGCACGTCGTCGGGATCGGCGTTCAGCAGGCGGGCCAGGTCGGCGCTCGACTTCTCCGAGGCCACCCAGCCGGGGCTCGACAGTGAGGGCGGCTCCTTCTCGACCGTGCGCACCAGCGGACGGGTTTCGCTGGCGTCGATCGGTCCGCCCTTCAGGCCGGCGGCGATGTCGGCCAGGCTGTGCTGGGCCGGCGGCTTGGGCGGCAGAAGCAAGGTCAGCGCCAGGGTCGCCAGCTGGGCGACGACGAGGCTGGCCAGCAGCAGGGCGACGATCTGCAGGGCGATCGGGGCGCTGGGACGACGCAAGGAGGCGGCCAGGGTCTTCATTCGACCACCACCTTGGCGTCCAGAACATAGCCGACGCCGCGATAGGTCTTGATCAGTTCCTGATCGCACTGGGCCTCGATCTTGCGGCGCAGGCGGCTGATGTGCAGGTCGACGCCGCGGCCGACGGTCTCGGCGGCCTCGCCCCGGATGACGGTCAGCAGGTCCTCGCGCGACACCACAGAGCGGGCGTTGTCGAGCAACAGCGACAGGATGGCCAGCTCGCCGCGCGTCAGCAGCAGCAGCATGCCGCTCGGCGCGGTCAGCTGGCGGGCGGCCAGGTCCAGGCGGAAGCCGGCGAAGGCGTAGGTGTTGCGCTTGGGGTTCTTGCCCGCAGGGCCGGCGGCGCTGCGCCGGCGCAGCAGGGCCTTGACCCGGGCCAGCAGCTCGCGCGGGGGGATCGGCTTGACCACGTAGTCGTCGGCGCCCAGCTCCAGCCCCAGGATCCGGTCGACCGGCTCGCCCATGGCGCTGAGCATCAGGATGGCCGGTCCGTCGCCTCGCGCTAGCTGGCGGCACAGGGACAGGCCGTCCTCGCCGGGCAGGTTGACGTCGAGCACGACCACATCGACGGCGCGGGCGTCCAGCACCTCGCGCGCGGCGCCGACCGTCGAGGCCTGGCGCACCGCGTAGCCCTGGGCGCCGAGGTAGCCGGCCATCTCGCGGCGGAGGACGTCGTCGTCTTCCACCAGGAGGACGGTCGCGGTCTCGGTGATCGAGGCGTCGGGGGTCATCGCGTCCGGACTATGACACACCGAAAGGCTCCGAGTCATAGGGGGAGGGGCTGCAAGCGGGCCTCTGCGCGCGTCACGACGTCGCGCGAGGGTGGTATTTGCGACCGAGGCGGGAAACGCGATCATCGTTCCGCTCCGCAGTTGAGCGTCAGGATATCGAGGATCCGCCGCTCGCCGCCGATTCGGCCCAGCTGCACGACCACGTCGACCATGGCCCCGACGTAGTCGATGGTCTCGCGGCGCGAGAGGGCCATGCCCGCCTGCATCGTCATGAGGGCGATCTGCTCCAGGGCGCCGCGCGGCGTGCTGGCGTGCACCGTGCTCAGCGAGCCGGGGTGGCCGGTGTTGATCGCCCTCAGGAACGTCGCCGCCTCGCGGCCGCGCATCTCGCCCAGGATGATCCGGTCGGGGCGCAGCCGCAGGGCGGCCTGCAGCAGGTCGTCGACATCGACCCGCGCCTCGCCCTCGTCGCCCTTCACGGCCACCAGGCCGAGCGCGTTGGGCTGGGAGAGGGCCAGTTCCGGCGCGTCCTCGACCAGCACGATGCGGTCCTCGACCGGCGCCGTGCGCAGCAGGGCGTTGAGGAAGGTCGTCTTGCCCGACGAGGTGCCGCCCGAGATCAGGATGGTCTTCCGCGCGGCGACGGCGTCGCGCAGGAACTCGATCGGCTCCTGGCGGGCGGCGGCGTCGAGGGCTTCGGGCGAAGCGGGCGCGGCCGGCGGTGGCAGGGGACCCTTGCGGAAGGCCTCCAGGTCCAGGTCGGCCAGGCGATGGCGGCGGATGGCCAGGGCCCAGCCGGCGCGGGTGGCGGGCGGTCCGACCATCTGCAACCGCTCGCCGCCGGGCAGGGTGGCGGCCAGTAGAGGGCTCTGGCGGTTGACGCCCTGGAAGGTCCAGCGCGCCACCTGGGTCGCCAGCCGTTCCAGCAGGCGGTTGTCGATGGCGGGGACGAGCACGCGCTGCATGCTCCGCGCGCCGGCGGTCTCTATCCACACCTCGCCCGGCCGGTTGACCAGGATTTCCGAGACGTCGGCGCGCTCCAGCCACGGCGCGAACGGCGCCAGGTAGGTGCGCAGATAGACGTCCTGCGGGGGAAGGGCCGCCGGGGCGTTCACCGGCCGAATTCCAGGTCGCGGGCGACGAACACCTGCACCGGCGTGCCCTGGGCCACGCGGATGGTCGGCGAGATCTTGCCGTCGGTCTGCAAGGCTTGGCCGGCGGCGCTGGACGCGTCGCCGCTGGAGCCGATGACCACCGTGCTCGACGAGCCGTCGCCCAGCGACGAGGCCGCGCCCGAGACCACCGACAGCAGGATGGCCGCCCCGAACCGCTGGGCGAAGTGGCGGTCGACCTTGCCGCCGACCCCGGCCTGGCCGCTCTCGTCGGTGACGGGCGAGGCCAACTGCACCGAGACGCCGTCGGGGCGGATCAGGCGGGTCCAGACCACCAAGGCCCGGCTCTGGCCGGTGGCGACGCCGCTCTTGTATTGGCCGATCAGCCGGCTGCCGCGCGGGATCAGCACCCGCGAGCCGTCGAAGCCCCGCACGTCGCGGCTGACGATGGCGCGGGCGTAGCCGGGCAGGTCGGAGTTCAGCGCCGTCTCCAACACCGCCGGGATGATCGCGCCCTGCACGACGGTGCCGGCCGGGTCGGAAAGGCTGGAGGCGCGGGCGCTGGGCGGGGCGTCGTTTCCGGCCCGCAGCGCGAACTGCTCGTCGGCGCTCAGCTGGCCCTGCGGCGCGGCCGAGGCGGCGAGGCCGCCCGAGACGCGCGGCGCGGCGGCCTCGATCGCCGTGTTGTCGATGACCATCGGCCCGGCCCGCGACTGGTTCGGATCCACCCCGACGGGCGGCGGCGGTCCGGGCGCGATCTGGGGCGCAGCGGCGGCGGGTGGCGGCGGGGCGGCGGCCAGGACCACCGG
>NZ_JBWKPK010000013.1:0-137761 GCF_059418205.1 Caulobacter sp. GW821-FHT09B11
GACCAGGGCCGCGCGCGCGACACGCCCGAGGGAGCGGAGCGCGCTCACGGCGTGCCGCTCGCGGCGGCCGGGGCGGCGGCGGCTTCGGCCGCGGGCGCCGCGGCGGTTTCCGGCTCCAGCACCACCTTCAGCGGGTTGGGCGTCAGGTCGTTGAGCGCGCCGCTCGAGGCGTCGACGCCCATGCCGATGATGCCGCCGGCCAGGACGTTGCCGGCCAGGGCCGCGCCGCCGCCGCCGCTCATCTTGCTGACGACTTCCGAGGTATGGGTCTTGTAGCCGGCCTTGGTCACCGTGACCGTGAAGCCTTCCTTGCGGGGCAGCTTCAGGGTGCAGGGCGTCGACGGGCAGGAGAAGCCCGTGGAGGTCTTCACCTCGGCCGGCGGCGAGGATTCGACGGTGAACGACTGGGTGGTGCCGCGCGTGACGGTGGCGCACGCGCTCAGGGAGGCCGCCGCCAGGAACAGCGACGCGCCGCGAATATAGGTTTTCATGTAGCCCCCAACTCAAAGTTACGGGCTCAACCTAAACGCGGGCAATTACACAGTCTAGCTTCGCATAGTGTCGGTATTGAAATATTTTCAGCCGGTGACAGGCAGCCGCCGTCACCGCCCCACCGCACTGAAAACATTGAAGGTTTTACGACAGTAGCGACGCCTTCGCCGGCGTCGCCGCGCGCTCTACTCCGCCGCGATCGCCTTGGCGTCCTTGGTCGCCTGCAGCTCGGCCGCCTTCTTTTCCACCAGCTCGACGATGTGGTCGATCATGCCGTCGTTGGACTGCTTGTGGTCGGGCTTGCCGGCCATGTAGACCATGCCCGCCCCGGCCCCGCCGCCGGTGAAGCCGATGTCGGTCATCAGGGCCTCGCCCGGGCCGTTGACCACGCAGCCGATGATCGACAGCGACATCGGCGTGGCGATGTGGGCCAGGCGCTCTTCCAGTTGCTCCACCGTCTTGATGACGTTGAAGCCCTGACGGGCGCAGGACGGGCAGGCGATGATGTTGACGCCGCGGTGGCGCAGGCCCAGCGACTTCAGGATGTCGAAGCCGACCTTGATCTCTTCCACCGGATCGGCGGCCAGGCTGACACGGATGGTGTCGCCGATGCCGGCCCACAGCATCGAGCCCATCCCGATGGCGCTCTTGACGGTGCCCGTGCGCAGGGCCCCGGCCTCGGTGACGCCCAGGTGCAGCGGGCAGTCGATGCGTTCCGACAGCTGATGATAGGCCGCCACCGTCATGAACGGATCCGAGGCCTTCACGCTGATCTTGAACTCGTGGAAGTCATGGTCCTGCAGGATGCGGGCGTGGTTCAGCGCGCTCTCGACCATGGCGTCGGGGCACGGCTCGCCATACTTCTCCAGCAGTTCGCGCTCCAGCGAGCCGGCGTTGACGCCGATGCGGATCGAGCAGCCGTGGTCCTTGGCGGCGTTGACGACGTCGCGCACGCGGTCGGGACTGCCGATGTTGCCCGGATTGATCCGCAGGCAGGCCGCGCCAGCCTGGGCCGCCTCGATGCCGCGCTTGTAGTGGAAGTGGATGTCGGCCACGAGCGGCACCTTCGCCTCGCGGGCGATGGTCTTGAAGGCCGCGGTGCTGTCGACGTCGGGGCAGCTGACGCGGACGATGTCGGCGCCGGCCTCTTCAAGCTGGCGGATCTGATTCAGCGTCGCGGCGGCGTCGCTGGTCAGGGTGTTGGTCATCGACTGGACCGAGATCGGCGCGTCGCCGCCCACCTCGACGCTGCCGACGCGGATCTTGCGCGACTTGCGGCGCTCGATCATGCGCCAGGGACGAACGTGGGTGTGGTCAGCGGCCATGGCGCCAATCTAGTGGGTCTTGGTGACGGATAGAAGGGCCGTGCGCGGGAAACGGCCGTGCGTCCTTCGAGGCCCGCTGCGCGGGCGCCTCAGGATGAGGAATTCAGTGCAATGGATCCCTCATCCTGTGGTGCGAGCCAGCGGCGAGCCTCGAAGGACGCAGAGCGCCCACCGAAGGTCCTACTGCGGCCTGGCCGGCGCCGGGGCGGCCGGGGTCGCGACGGGCTTGGGCGCGACCGGAACCAGCTTGGCCAGCGGCGTCTGCGGGGCGGTCAGGCGCGCGGTCAGCACGCCGCCCACGAACACGTCCACGGCGCCCGGCTCGGCCACGTCGGCCACCAGGCCCGGGGTGCGCGGCGCGCGGAAAGCGTCGCCGGCCGACAGCCAGCGGGTGAAGTGCACCGCGCCGTCGGGGCCGCGCACCACCAGCGAGGTCGACTTGCGGGCCTGCAGGATCACGCCGGACGAGTCGGCCGGAGCCGCCCCGTACACCGCGCCCTTGGACTTGAACGGCGCGCCGAGGTTGGCGATCGCCTCGGGCGCGGCCTGGGCCTCGGCTTCCTTGCGGGCCTTGGCCGCGGCGGCCACGGCGTCGGCCGAACCGCCGGCGGCGGCGGCTGCTTCCAGGCCGGGGGTCACGTACGGGGTCGGGGTGGTCGATTCGACCGGGGCCGGCAGCGGCGCGCCGAGCGACACCGCGCCGCCTGCGGCGTTGCCGCTGGCGCCGCCGGCGGCGACAGCCGTCGGGGCGTTCTGGGCGACCGCGCCGGCGGCCACCTGGGCCTTGGGCTCGGCGTCATGGGTCATGGCGCGCTGGGCGACGTTCCACAGCACGATGGCGCCGCCGACCAGCAGCCCGCCGGCCAGCAGCAGGCCCAGGCGCGGGTCGCGCTGGCGGTGCACGCCGATCGGCGCGCGCAGCGGCTCGACGTCGTCGTGGGCCTCGAGCTTGAAGCGGGCCACGGCCGCCTCGGCGTCCAGGTGCAGCAGGTTGGCCACGGCCTTGATGTAGCCGATGGTGAACGGCCGCGAGGGCAGTTCGTCCAGGCGCATGTCCTCCAGCGCCTCGACATAGGCCTGGCGGATGCGGGTGGCGTCGGCCACGTCCTGCAGGGTCATGCCGTGGAACAGGCGGGCGGCGCGCAGCGCTTCGCCCAGGTCGACGCCGTGATCGACCGAAGGCTGACCGGCCGTCACGGCCCCAGCCTCGTCACGGTCGCCCTCGGCGACCAGACTCAAATGACTCACCCTGCCCGTGTCGAGCGGCATGACGAACAGATCACCCCAGAAAATTCGCGTCGCACGAGAGTCCGACCGATCTTGCACCGACTCTAGCCGGCCTTTGTTAACATTTGATTGTGGATATCAAAGTAAGTAGCCGGATTCAATGCACTAAACTTGGCCGCAAGGTTAACGCGCCCTCAGTCTAGACGGCGACGTAGAGCTTCCTGGCCAAGGTTTCGATCTCGCCCCGCAAGGACCCGCCGGACCCTTTCAGCAGCGCTTCAACGTTGCGGCGGGCGGCCTCGCGGTCGCACGACAGCACCATCTGCTTGACGGGACCGATGCCGGCCGGGGGCATCGACAGGCGGTCGAAACCCAAGGCCACCAAGGCGAAAGCCTCCAGCGGCCGCCCGGCCATCTCGCCGCACACCGACACCGGCGTGCCTGTGTCCTCGCAGGCCTGCTGGATGGTCTTCAGCGCCCGCAGAGCCGCCGGCGACAGCGGGTCGTAGCGGTCCGACACCCGCGGATTGCCCCGGTCGGCGGCGAACAAGTACTGCATCAGGTCGTTGGTGCCGACCGAAACGAAGTCGGTCATCGGCAGCAGCGCGTCCAAATGCCACAGAAGGGACGGCGCCTCGACCATGGCCCCGACGTCCAGCCGGGCCGGCGCGGGCCGGCCGCGCTTCAGGGCCCAGGCTACTTCCTGGTCGACGAAGGCGCGGGCGGCGCGGAACTCGTCCACATTGGCCACCAGCGGGAACATGATACGCAACTCGCGGCCCGCCGCGGCCTTGATCAGGGCGCGGATCTGCAGGCGCAGCAGGGCCGGACGATCCAGCCCCATGCGTATGGCGCGCCAACCCAGGGCCGGATTGTCCTCGCGCTCCAGCTCCATGTACGGCAACAGCTTGTCGCCGCCGAGATCGAGCGTGCGGAAGGTCACCGGCATGCCGTTCGCGGCCTCCAGCACCTTCTCGTAAAGCGCCGTCTGGGCCTCCAGCCGGGGCATCTCCTCGGCGACCATGAACTGGAACTCGGTGCGGAACAGGCCGATGCCCTCGGCCCCTGTCTCGCCCAGGATGTCGAGGTCGACGGCCAGCCCTGCGTTCATCAGCAGGGTGATCTTGGAGCCGTCGCGAGTGAAGGCCGGCGTGTCGCGCAGGCGGGCGAACTCGGCCTTGCGCTGGGCGCGGACCTCCATCCGGGCCTTCAGGGCCTTCACGACGTCGGGGCGCGGGCGCAGCCAGGCCTCGGCCGTCTCGGCGTCGACCACCACGGGATCGCCCTCGCTGACCCGGTCGCGCAGGCCGGCCAGGCGGCCGACGCACGGGATGTCGAGCGCGCGGGCCACGATGCCGGCGTGGCTGGCGGCCGAGCCCTCTTCGAGCAGTATGCCCTTCAGCTTGGTGCGGTCGTATTCCAGCAGGTCGGCGGGACCGAGGTTCCGCGCGATCAGGATGGCGTCCTCGGGCAGCTGGCGCACGGCGTGGACGTCGCCCGACAGGTGGCGCAGCAGCCGGTCGTTGAGATCTTCCAGGTCGTGCAGCCGCTCGCGCAGATAGGGGTCGCGGGCCTGGCCCAGGCGGGCGCGGTGCTCGGAACGCACGCGCTCGACCGCGGCTTCCGCCGTCAGGCCGGAGCGTACGGCCTCCTGCAAACCGCGGTTCCAGCCCCGATCGTGGGCGAACAGGCGGTAGGTCTCCAGCACCTCGTAGGATGCGCCGACCAGGCCGTGCTGGCCGTCCAGCATCTCGTCGATCTGGGTCTGCAGGGCCTCGATGGCGTAGGAGAGCCGGGCCTCCTCGGCCAGGGCGTCGTCCGATAGCAGCTGTTCGGGAGCCACCGGCTGCTCGTGCAGCACCGCCACGCCGTAAGCCAGGCCCTCGGCGAAGCGCGCGCCCTTCAGCCGCTCGGGCTTGTGCGGGGCCAGCTCGACGTCCTTGAGCTCGTCGGCGCCCAAGAGCTCGCTGGAACTGACCATCTCGGCCAGCACCATGGCGATGATCTGCAGGTCCTCGACCTCCTCGTCCTCATAGACCCGCTCGGTGCGGTTCTGGACGACGAGCACGCCGATGGCCCGGCCGCCGCGCAGCAGCGGCACCGCCAGGAAGGCGTGGTAGGGATCTTCGCCCGTTTCCGGACGATAGGAGAACGACGGGTGGCTGGCGGCGTCCGAAAGGTTCAGCGGCCGGCCCAGACGCATGGTCTCGCCGACCAGGCCTTCGCCCGGCTTCATGCGGGTGACGTGGACGGCGTCGCGCGACAGACCCTCGGTGGCGAAGAGCTCGAGGTCCCCCGAGGCGCGGCGCAGATAGATCGAGCAGACTTCCGCGACCATCGAGACGGCGATGGTGCGCACCACCATGTCGAGCTTGGCCTGGGCGGGTCCGCCGCCGGCCATGGCCTCGCGGATCTGGCGAAGCAGGCTTCTGGGTCCTCGAACGGCGATGCCGGGGCCTGCCATGTCGCCTGTCGTGCGCTCCCTTGGTTCCGACGCGTCGAAGCACATCGTCCTGTCATGCGCGCTATAGCAGATTTCGCGCGCCGCACAGTGAGCGCGGTGTTTTTCCTCGACCCTTAAGCGCAAAAAACGCCGCCCCTCCGGAAAGGGGCGGCGTCCTGCCTAGCTTGTCAGCGACCAGGCCTTAGCGGCGCTGACCGTAATAGTCGTAGCGGCTGTCGTAGCGATCGCGATGGTCGCGACGATCATAGCGGTCGTTATAGCCGTAGCGGTTGTCGCTGTAGTACGGGCGGCGCTCGTCATAGCGCTGGCCGTAGCGGTGATGACGCTTGTCCTTGGCGGTGGCCGCGCCGATGGCGCCGCCGGCCAGGGCGCCGACCGCGATCGCGCCGCCGTCGCCGTCGCCCAGCATGGCGCCGGCCGCGCCGCCCAGGACCGCGCCCAGGATCGCGCGCTCGGTCTTGTTGCTCTTGCCGCGATCGCCGGCGAAGGCGGCCGTGGCGGGCAGGACCAGCGCGCCGGCGATGGCGGTGCTGATGGCGATCTTGCTGAACTTACCGAAGGTCTTCATGGCAGTGCTCCTTGTTCCAGAAGCGTCGCCAAACCCGGAGGCGGCGCTGTTGATGACGTTTATGAGCCTTGCCGTTTGAACCCGACCTGAACGCGCCTGTTCATGTTGGTGTCAGGTTTGAAGCCGTCTTTCCAAGACTCTTCCCCCCGTAAAATCCCCGCGCAAGCGGGAATTTTACGGTTTGGGGTGGGCTATTCCCCCGCGTGCGCCGCCCCCGGCCGATGCAGCCGCACAGACCACAGCACGCCGGCCAGCATCAGCACGATGGCCGCCCACTCCAGCCCATGCGGCCAGCGCCCCTCGTGCAGGAAGCCGTACAGCAGGGCGAACAGGGTCTCGAACACGATCAACTGGCCCGACAACGACAGCGGCAGCAGGCGGCTGGCGCCGTTCCACAGGCCGTTGCCGATCACCGAAGCCCCGATCGCCACAGCGAAGCTGACCATCCAGAACCAGCCCCAGGCGGCCGGCGCATGCACTTTTCCGCCCATCAGGAAGGCCGGAACCACCAGCGCCAGCGACAGCAGGCCGGTGGCCAGGCCCGTCAGCAGCGACCACTCGTGGCTGCTGAACTTCGGGGTCGCGGCCAGGCGGCGGGCGTTCCAGACAGCGTAGGCGGTCCACACCGCCAGGGCCAGGGTCGCGCCCAGCACGCCAAGGATCAGCCTGCCGACCGGAACGCCCGACGGCGTCGTGAACACCGCCACGTTGATGCAGACCCCGCCGGCGATGATCAGTGTCAGCGGCGCGGCCAGGGCGCGCAGCGGCGTCCCCTCGCCTTTCCGGGCGCCGGCCAGGGTGATGGTCACGGGCAACAGGCCGATGATCAGCGAGGCCAGGGCCACGCCCGCCGTCTGCACCGCCACCGACAGGCCCACATAGTAGACGAGGTTGCCCAGCAGGCTCAGCCCGGCCAGATCGCGCCAGTCGCGACGGTCCATCCGCGCCATCACCGACCGCCAGCTCGGCGCCAGCAGCACCGCGGCGGCCAGGCCGTAGGCGATGTAGCGCCCGGCGGTCATCTGCAGCGGCGTGAAAGCCTCCAGCAGCTTCGGGGCCAGGAACACCCCGCCCCACAGGGCGCCGGCGACGAGACCGTAGAGAAGGCCGAGCAGAAGGTTCCGGGGACTGATCATGGGGCGGGACCTAGCAGGCGCAGCGCGCCCTGGCTTTGGCGAAAGCTCCCGAAGATCGGGCGTATATTCCTACCGCCGCCCCTTTCGCCAGGCGGCCGGCGTGACGCCCAGGGCCGCCTTCATCCGCCGGGTCAGGGTGCTCTGGTCGCCGTGGCCGGTGCGGACGGCGATCTCCGCGATGGACAGCACCGGATCGTCCAGCAGGCGCTGGGCCGCGCGCAGCCGCGCATCGGTCAGGGCGGCGTGCGGGGTCGCGCCGTAGGCGGCGGCGAAGCGGTCGAAGAAGCGGCTCTGGCTCATGCCGGCCTCGGCCGCCAGATCGCGGACGGACAGCGGCTGGTGGTAGCGGGCCTCGATCATCGCCGCGGCGCGGGCCAGGCGCGGATCGACGGCGACCGGGCCGCTCGACAGACCGCGCAGCAGCAGCGGCGTCCACAGGCCCGCGACGCCGTCGTCGATCCCGCCCGGCGCTTCGCCCGACAGGAACGACAGCAGGCCGCGCACCGGGCTGGTGACGCAGGCGAACGGCTTTTCGCGCAGGCGCTCGAACGGCGCCATCAGGGAGGCGCCGATGTCGGCCACCACGAACAGGTTCTCGCCGTCGGCGGCGCAGACGTGGCGCGTACCCGGCGGGATCACCGCGGCGCTGCCCGGATCGACCCGCCCGCCCCGGCCGTCGATCTCGATCTCCAGCACGCCGCGACGCGGCAGCACGATCTGGTCGAAGTCGTGGGCGTGCGAGATGGCTTCGACGCTGTAGCGGCGGAAGGACAGCTCGGCGGGGACGGTCAGGTCGTGGCCCATGGCGATGTTGTAGCGCCGGGAACGGATGCGTCCCACCCGCCGCATCGACAAAAATCCCGCCTCCCTAGGCCTCGTGCCTAGGGCCCATGGCCGCGCCAGGCTGTGCGCCACAGGACGCTCTCCGCCAATGTGGCCGCCAAGGACACGGAACTCAGGAACAACGGAAGCAGGCTCCTGGGCACAGGGCCCAGGAAAGCAAAGGAGGGTGTCAGCCGTGCCCCGGCAGGGCCAGGGGCTCGTCGGCGTCCTGGACCAGGCGGCGGGCCTGTTCGAGGGCGGCGTCGATGTCGCTCTCGATGAACTCGACCTGCAGGTCGGTCAGGGGATGGGGCGCGGCGACGACGTTGCGCAGGTAGTCGCGCTTTTCCGGCTCGGTCATGGTCCACCAGCCGACGGTGTGACCTTCCTCGATCACGGCGTCGCCCATGGCCAGCAGGTCGTCGGTGTCGAAGATCGGCTGGCCGGGCTTTTCGGGGAACCATTGGCCGTCGTCGGGCAGGGCCAGATCCAGCTGGCGCAGCAGGGCCGCCAGCCACGGGCTGACCAGCAGCGGCTTTTCGTAGCCGTCGCCGAACTTGGCGCGCAGCAGGAGGTCGTAGAGCAGCTCGAGGCCGGCGTCGCCTTGGAAGGTGACGGTCTTGGCGGCGGGGTCGAACTTGAAGACGTCGGACATGGGACTCTCGAAGGCTGGTGCGCCTTCATAACGTCAGAGCACGACGTTTAGGCAACGGCGATCCCCCTCCGGCCCTTCGGGCCACCTCCCCCAGAGGGGGAGGATCTCGTCCGAGCAGATGCTCCCCCTCCGGGGGAGCTGTCGCGGAGCGACTGAGGGGGTCTTCTCGCTCTTACAGTTGGTCCAGCCCGTACACGGCGTGCAGGGCGCGGACGGCCAGTTCGGTGTAGGCCGCGTCGATCAGGACCGAGATCTTGATCTCCGAGGTCGAGATGACCTGAATGTTGATGTTCTTCTCGGCCAGGGCCGCGAACATCGACTGGGCGACGCCGGCGTGGCTGCGCATGCCCACGCCGATCACCGACACCTTGGCGACGTCCTCGTTGACGGCCACGTCCTCGAAGCCGATCTCGACCTGGGCGGCGCGGACGATCTCGACGGCGCGGGCGGCGTCACGCTTGCCGACGGTGAACTCCATGTTGGCGGTGTCGGCGCTGCGGGCGCGCGACTGCACGATCATGTCGACGTTCACATTGGCGTCGGCCAAGCGGCCGAAGATCTGCGAGGACACGCCCGGATGGTCGGGCAGGCCCAGCAGGGTGATCTTGGCTTCGTCGCGGCTGTAGGCGACGCCCGAGACGATGCGCTTTTCCATGATTTCTTCCTCGTCGCAGACGATCGTACCTTGGCCCGGGGCTTCGCCCGGCTCGACGAAACTCGACAGCACCCGCACCGGGACGCGATGGGCCATGGCCATCTCGACCGAACGGGTCTGCAGCACCTTGGCCCCCAGCGAGGCCATTTCCAGCATCTCTTCGTAGCTGATCTTGGCCAGGCGCCTGGCCTTGCTCTCGATCCGCGGGTCGGTGGTGTAGACACCATCGACGTCGGTGTAGATGTCGCAGGCGCCCTTGACGGCGGCGGCGATGGCCACGGCGCTGGTGTCCGAACCGCCACGACCCAGCGTGGTGATGCGCTGATTGCTGGTCACGCCCTGGAAGCCGGCGATGACGGCGATCTCGCCGGCCTTGAAGCAGGCTTCCAGATTGGCCGGCGGAATGTCCTCGATGCGGGCGCTGCCGTGCGCCTCGGTGGTGAGGATCGGCACCTGCCAGCCCAGGAACGAACGGGCCTTGTGGCCCATGTTGCGCAGGGTCATGGCCAGCAGGCCGGCGGTCACCTGCTCGCCCGACGCCACGACGGCGTCGTATTCGTCGTCAGACTCCGGAAGGCCCGCGGCGGCGCGGCCGGCTCCGTCCGTCCAGGCGACCAGCTCGTTGGTCTTGCCCGACATGGCGGAAACGACGACGGCGACCTGCTTGCCCGTGGCGACTTCCGCGGCGACCAGGCGCGCCACCCGGCGGATGCGCTCCAGGTCGGCCACCGAGGTGCCGCCGAACTTCATCACCAGACGTGACACGTCTCTAAATCCTCGAACCAAAGCGGTTTTTTCTTGCGCCTTCGCGGCCGGAACCCGTCCTTCCGCGCAAGCCCGCGCCTTCTAGCGGGGCCTTGGCGCAACGGCAATGTCGCGGATGTGTCTTTTTTATCTGAGCGGGGCGAGGATTTGACGCAGGACGCAACCTGACTGACTATCTACCTGTCCACAGACGATCGGAAAGCGCCATGTCGCCCGAGGTCGAACGCCTGCTGGCCGGCCAGATCACCGTCGCCGGCAAGATCCGCGCCTTGGCCGCCGCCGGCTACAAGCGCGCCGACATCGCCCGCATCCTCGGCAAGCGCTACCAGCATGTGCGAAATGTGCTGGAGGAGGCGCGGCCGGCTGAGACGGTCGCGCCGATAGGAATGGCGGAAGGCGACGCCGGAGCCTTTGTCCACGATCGGCCGAAGAGCTACCGATTGGAACTCAGGAACGGATCGCTGACGCTTCCATCCGAGGTGCTCGCGGCGCTCGGCGCCGGAGCGAACGGCGTGATTATCGCCGAGCTGGATGGCGAGTTCTTCAAGCTCATCAGCCTTCCGGAGTCCGTGCGTCGTCTGCAGAACTGGGTGGCGAGCTTCGCTATCCCCTCCGAAAAACTGGCGTCCGACGAGTTGATCGAAGATCGCCGCCGAGAGGCCGCCCAGGAGGAAGAGGAAGCCCGGGCCTGGGAGGCGCAACGCCGCCATGACGACTGAATTCATCATGGACTGCTCCGCCGTCCTGGCGATCCTGTTTGGCGAATCCGGCCAGGATCGCGCCGCCGCGGCGCTCAAGGACGCCCGGATATCCACCGTCAACCTGGCTGAAGTGGTCACCAAGCTGATCGAGCGCGGCGCAACGCCTTCGGACGTCGCAGGCCGCCTATCGACGCTGGCGCTGACCATCACCGACTTCGATGGCGACCTCGCCATCCAGGCCGGCCTTCTGCGCGCCGCCACCCGCCACAAGGGCCTGTCGCTCGGCGACCGCGCCTGCCTCGCCCTGGCCATCAGGGAGGGTCTCCCCGTCATGACCGCCGATAGGGCCTGGAGCGATCTGGACCTGCCGGTCGAAGTCGTGCTCATACGCTGACCATGACTCAGAGCGCCCCGAATACGCCCAACTGGAGCATCGACCCCGCCGACGTGGCGCGGTTCTCGGCCATCGCCGCCGAGTGGTGGGACCCGAAGGGCAAGTTCGCGCCGCTGCACGTGTTCAATCCCTGCCGGCTGGCCTTCATCCGGGAGCAGGCGCTGGAGCGCTTCGGCCGCGACGGCAACGACCGCGCGCCGTTCGAGGGCCTGTCCCTGATCGACATCGGCTGCGGCGGCGGCCTGCTGAGCGAGCCGATGGCGCGCCTCGGCTTTACCGTCACCGCCATCGACGCCTCGGAAAACAACATCAAGACCGCCGCGGCCCACGCCGCCGAACAGGGCCTCTCGATCGGCTACCGCCCCGCCACCGCCGAACAGCTGCTGGCCGAGGGCGCGGGTCCGTTCGACGTGGTGCTGACCATGGAGGTCATCGAGCACGTCGCCGATCCGGGCGCCTTCCTGCGCACCTGCTCGCAACTGCTCAAGCCCGGCGGTCTGATGATCGTCGCCACCCTGAACCGCACGCTCAAGGCCCTGGCCCTGGCCAAGATCGGCGCCGAATACATCCTGCGCTGGGTGCCGCCGGGCACCCACGAGTGGAAGCAGTTCCTCAAGCCCGAGGAGCTGCGCGCCTTCCTGGCCGGCGAGCCGGTCGAGATGCACGGCCCCTTCGGCGTCGCCTACAACCCGCTGACCGGCCGCTGGAGCCGCTCCACCGACGTCGACATCAACTACATGATGACGGTCACCAAGCCGGCGGCGTGACGGCGAACGGGGTTCGCGGTATGTTTTCTACCGCTATGACCAAGGTCGAAACCATCGAGATCGAAACCCAGGTCGCGGATCACGTCCGCGAGCTGGCCCGTCAACGCGGGAGCAGCCTGTCCGAGGCCATCGACATCGCCGTGCGCGCGACGCTGGAACGCGACCGGCAGCGGAAGACCGACATCGATCTCGACCAGGTCGCCGCCATTGCGGCCCGCTTCCAGGCGCTCCCGGAACTGGCCCCGATGCCGTCCGACGCCGAATTCTACGACGCCGACGGCCTGCCCCGTTGATCGTCGTCGATGCTTCGGCGGTCGTCGCGATCCTGCTCGGCGAGCCCGAAGCCGTCGATTTCACCGCAAAGCTTCGCGATGAGCCCAGCCAACGCGTGATATCGAGCGTCAATTACTGGGAGGTCCTGGCGCGCGCGGAAGTGGCCAAGGGCGAGATCGGGCGACTAGAGGCGGAAAGCCTCCTGCAGGCGCTTCGGATAGAAGTATTGCCGGTGGACGCCGCCCTGACCCGCCTCGCTATCGAGGCATTCGTGCGCTTCGGTCGACGTACGCCCGCCAAGTTGAACCTCGGCGACTGCTTCGCCTACGCCCTGGCCAAGACCCACGGCGACGGCGCCCTGCTCTACAAGGGCGACGACTTCCCTCGCACCGACCTGCGCTCGGCCCTGAAAGAGGCTTGACGCCGCGCGGCCGCTCGCCAACCTCCGGCTGCAACCTCGGAGCCTCTCACCATGCCCGCCCTTCTGCTCGCGCTCGCCGTCGCCCTGCCCTCGCTGGCCGGGGATTTCGACGGCGACGGCAAGGCCGACCTGGCGAAGCTGGAGCCGCGCGGCGGGGCGCACGTGCTGGTGGTCGAGCGCGGCGCCGCGCCCGGCAAGCCCGAGACCGTCACCCTGGTGGACGACCCGGCCAATTTCTTCATCGCCGCCCAGCCGGCCGGGACCTATCCGACCACCTGCGCCAAGGATGTCGGCGCGCCCTGCGCCGCCGACGAGCCGCGCCAGGTCGAGCTGAAGGCCCCGACCCTGTCGTTCGGAACCGAGGAAGCCTCCATGGCCGTGGCGGTCTGGACCGGCGAGCGCTTCGCCGTCACCTGGCTGAACGACTGATCAGCAGCCTTTTCCGAGACCTTTTCCGGGAACCTTGACCTTCCCTGGGGCTTATTTCGCCGCAGGGACTTGGAACCTGGATCGACGCCTCTCGTGGGGCGGAGCGTCGGTCCGTTCGTCGGAACGGAGACTTCCCCATGACCTCCCGTCGTCTGGCTTGGCTGATGGCCGGCGCCGTCGCCATCACCTCGGCCGCGCCCGCCATGGCGCAGTACGAAACTCAGAGCGATAGCGCCTACCAGCAGCAATTGCAGACCTACCAGCAGCAGCGCTCGTCCTACGAGGCGCGCCGGGCCGACTACGACAGCCGCCAGGCCCAGTACGACGCCGACCGGGCCGCCTATGAGCGCGCCCGCGACGACTACGACCGCCGCTACGGTCGCGGCGCCTATGACCGCCGCTATCCCAGCGAGGCCAGCCGCTGGCGCACGCCGGCCTATCCCACCAGCGGCGACTACTACGCCGAACAGCGCCAGTTCGAGGCCGACCGCGCCGCCTACCAGCGCACGCGCGACGCCTATGACCGTCGCAACGGCCGCGGCGCCTACGACCGCCGCTACCCCGACGAAGCCCGCCGCTTCGCCACCAGCGGCCAGAGCTATGACTCCCGCGATGTCGCCGACTACGACGCCCAGCGCCGACAGTGGGAGAGCGACCGCGCCAGCTATGAGCGGGCCCGCGACGACTACGACCGCCGATACGGCCGCGGGTCCTACGACCGCCGCTATCCGGACGCGGGCGACCGCTACGAGAGCGATCCCTACGCCGGATCCGCGCCGCCGCCCGTCTACGGCGACAACACCAGGCCCTCGGGCGGAAGCTACAGCGACCCCTGCCGCGACGACGCCAAGCGCAACGCCACGGCCGGCGGGGTGATCGGCGCCCTGGCCGGGGCGGTGATCGGCTCCAACGTCGCGGCCCGCAACGCCAAGACCGAAGGCGCGGTGCTGGGAGCTGTGGTCGGCGCCGGCGCGGGCGCTGCCATCGGCAACTCGGCGGCCAAGGCCCGCTGCGACAACCGCGGCCAGTACTGGTCCTACGACGACACCGTGCCCTACCGCGAAAGCGCCGACTATCGCGACCGGGCCGGCGGCTATTCGGAATGGAACCGCTACAACGAGCGCAAGTGCCGCCTCGTGCAGGCCCCGACCGAGTACCAGGGCCGCACCGAAAGCCGCTACGTCCGCGTCTGCCCCGACAGCGACGGCCGCTACCGCGTCGACGGCTGATCCACGGCTGAGTTTTCGCGTCGGGCTCTCGACATAGAACCGACGCGGAGCTTCGGCGTTATTCCCGCAAGGGACACAGAACAACACTCTCAACGGAGGTCGCCATGCGCGCCCAAATGAAAACCCTGATCGTCGCGGTGAGCCTGGCCTTCACCGCCTCTACCGTCGCCGTCACCGTCGCCGAAGCCCAGCAGCGCCGCGAGCGCGTGCTGGTCTGCAAGAGCACCAAGAAGTCGCGCAACAAGGGCACCGTGATCGGCGGCCTCAGCGGCGGCGCGCTCGGCGCGGCCGTGGCCGGCAACGGCGCCAAGACCGAGGGCGCGATCCTCGGCGGCGTGGTCGGCGCGGTCGCCGGCAACCAGATCGCCAAGCACAATTCCAAGAAGAACTGCCACTACGAGTACCGCTACCGCTAAGCGCACGCTCACGAAGTGGTCGGAAGGCCCGCCCTCGAAAGGGGGCGGGCCTTTTCAATGGCCGTTTGCCTCGATCGACCCTGCGATCGGCCCGGGCGCGGCCGCATCGTTCAAGCCCGCCGGCGTCCCCGCGGCCATCCTCTCCCCACGCGTTCGAGCACGAGGGAGACCCATCATGGCGCAGAGCCTGACCATCCAGACCGACGACGGCAGCTTCCAGGCCCTGGTCGTGCGGCCCGACACGCCCGGTCCGGCGCCGGTGATCGTGGTCTTGCAGGAGATCTTCGGCGTCAACGCCGGCATCCGCCTGATCGCCGCCGAATACGCCGTGCAGGGCTTCATCGCCGTCTGCCCCGACCTCTTCTGGCGGGCCGAGCCGGGCCTGTCGCTGTCGGAAAACAGCGAGGAGAACTGGAAGAAGGCCCTCGACATCTACGGCGCCTACGACTTCGACAAGGGCGCGGCCGACGTGCTGAAGGTGGTCGAGGCCGCCCGCAAGCTCGACGGCGCCAGCGGCAAGGTCGGGCTGACCGGCTACTGCCTGGGCGGGCTGCTGACCTTCCTCGGCGCGGCCCGCGGCGCCCCCGACGCAGCCGTGGCCTATTACGGCGGCGGCACCGAGCGCTATGTCGGCGAGGCGGGCGGGGTTAAGGCGCCGCTGCTGATGCACCTGGCCGGCGACGACGAGTTCATCGGCCCCGAAGCCCGCGCCGCGATCGTCGAGGCCCTCGCCGGCCGCCCGAACGTCGAGGTCCACGTCTATCCCGGCCGCAACCACGCCTTCGCCCGCCCGGGCGGCAATCACTACGACAAGGCCGACGCCGAGACCGCCAACAGCCGCACCCTGGCGTTCTTCAAGGAAAAGCTGGGCTGAACAACCCACACAACCTGTGGATCAGCGGCGCAGTTCGCTTAAGCTGCGGCGCATGCTGCTCATCCGCCTGCTGTGCCTAGCCGCCCTTCTCTTCACGCCCGCGTCGGCTTCGGCGCAAGCTGCGCCCGACGCGGGTCGCAAGGCCGACGCCGAGCGGGTCCTCGCCGACCTGATGGCGGAAAGCGACGCCCTTTTCCTGCAGAACGCCGGGGGCTATTCGCCGGGAGACAACCGCGTCCTGCTCGGCGCGACCCTGCCCCGCGTCGATGGCCCCGGCCTTTGCGCCTTCGACAACTTCACGATCCTCGCCCTGCCGGCGCGGGACGCGGCCGCGCCCGGCCCGACGGCCGTCATCCGCGCCCTCGAAAGCAAAAGGCTGTACGCTCTGCTCGACGCCACCGTCTCGCCTATGGCGGACGACGAGGCCTGCGCGGCCCTGGCGCGCAAGCCGTCCCTTCGAGACGAACACATTCCCCGGACGGCGGACTTCTTTCCGGCCCCCAATCCAGGCGCGGCCCTGACCGCCGCCGCCCTGCTGCGAGGGCTCGCCGCCGACGTCGACCGGGCCAGGATCGATGGGAGCAGGATCGAAGGGGGCGCGCTACGGGCGCGCTGCGTTCGACATTGCCCGAGCGCCGAAATCGCGAAACGCCTCTTCGCGACCTCAGCGCTGCTCAGCGTCTACGACCGTCCGACCTGTCCTAAGGGGCGCGCCTGCTACATGGCGATGCTCACGTCGCAAAGGGCCGACCATCCGATCAACGCCCCAGATCCCCAGCTGTGGAAGGTCGAGTTCGCGGTCCCCTTCGGAACCCGGCAGGCGTTCGAACAGGTGACCCTGACGCAGATGCCGACCCTCTATCTGGGCGACGACGAGGTCCGGTGACGCCCGCGCTCAGTTGACGTCCGTCTTCTTGGGCGGGGCCGGCGGCAGGGCGGCGACCTTGACGCCGTCCTCCAGCAGGGCCTTGACCTCCTTGGGCGAGGCCTCGCCGTAGATGCCGCGCTCCTCGGACTTGCCCTCGTGGATGTCGCGGGCCTCCTTGGCGAAGCGGTCGCCGACATAGTCGAAGTTCTCCTCGACCTCGCGACGCACCTCGCTCATGGCGGTCATCATCATCTCGCGCATCTTGGCGTCAGGCTCTGGCGAGGATCGCTGAGCCTTCGTGCCGGCGATGGCGGGCGCCATGATCTGCTTGCGCACGCCGGTCGAGCCGCACATCGGGCACTCGACCAGACCGCGGGCGGCCTGGTCGTCATAGTCGCCCGACGAGCCGAACCAGCCTTCGAACTCGTGGCTGTGGTCACAGGCGAGGGCGTACTTGATCATGATCCTGATATGGGCTCACGGCCCGACGAATTCACGGGCGTTGGTCAGGACCGGGATGGCCGCGCGCGCCTTGTCGGCGGCCGCCAGGTCGAGATCGGCGATCAGCACGCCCGGCTCGTCGTGGTCAAGCTTGCCGATCACCTCGCCCCACGGGCCGATGGCGATCGAGCGGCCCCAGGTGCCGCGTCCGTCCTCGTGGAAGCCGCCCTGGGCGGCGGCGATGACGAACGAGCCGGTCTCGATGGCCCGGGCCCGCAGCAGGATGTCCCAGTGCGCCTCGCCGGTCGGGCGGGTGAAGGCGGCGGGCGCGGTGATCACCTTGGCGCCGGCCAGCGCAAGCGCCCGGTGCAGGGCTGGAAAGCGCATGTCGTAGCAGATGGTCAGGCCGGTCGGGCCGAGCGGCGTGTCGACCACCACCGCCCGCTCGCCCGGGGTGTAGACGGCCGATTCCCGCGCGGTCTCACCCGGCTTCCCGTTTCTTGGCGGCAGCTGCACGTCGAACATGTGCAGCTTGTCGTAGGTGGCGACGATCGCGCCTGAAGGATCGATCACGGCCTGACGATTGGCCGCCTTGCCGTCCTCGCGCAGCACCAGCGCCGAGCCGACGTCGATCCAGACGCCGTATTCCCGCGCCAGGGCCTGCAGCCCGCGCACCACCACGTCGTCCTCCAGCGGGACGAGGGTCGGCAGCAGCTTCTCCTTGTCCTTCTGCAGCACGTTGACGCCCTCGGGCGTCAGGATGAACGCAGCGCCCGCCTCGGCCGCCTGCCGCACCAGCGGCGCGACGTGCTCGAGCGCTGCGGCCTGGGTGGCCGGCGTGCGCGTCTGGACGAGACCGACTCGGACCGTGGTCATGCGGCCAGCAGCGGGTCGAGCTTGCCCTCGCGCTCCAGCGCCATCATGTCGTCGCAGCCGCCGATGTGCTGCTCGCCAACGAAGATCTGCGGGAAGGTGGCGCGGCCCGAGCGGTCGATCATCTCCTGGCGCAGCTTGGGATCCATGCCCGCCTCGATCTCGGAGAAGTCGGCGCCCTTGTCGTTGAGCA
Organism: Caulobacter sp. GW821-FHT09B11; assembly: GCF_059418205.1. Lineage (NCBI taxonomy): Bacteria > Pseudomonadati > Pseudomonadota > Alphaproteobacteria > Caulobacterales > Caulobacteraceae > Caulobacter > Caulobacter sp. GW821-FHT09B11. The sequence continues at coordinate 17,989 of NZ_JBWKPK010000013.1, forward strand.
GCTTCAGGGCGCGGGCGCAGTAGCCGCAGAAGGGACGGGTGTAGATGGTGACCTTGGCCATGTCGGTTCCAAAAGCTCGGATTCCAGCCCTCATATAGGACGGGTTCGCATTTCTGTAACGCGCGCGACGACAGTCAGGTCGACAGCCGAGGCTCCGGCCGCCAGCAGGGCCCGCGCGCAGCCCTCGGCGGTGGCCCCCGTGGTCAGCACGTCGTCGACCAGCAGCACCCGCTTTCCCTCGACCAGCAGCCGCCTGCGATCGGGCACGGCGAAGGCGGCGGCGACGTTCCGGCGGCGGCCGTCGGCCGACTTTCCGCCCTGGCTGGCGGTGTCGCGCTGGCGCACCAGGGCGTCGGCCAGATAGGGCCGCCCCGCCGCGCGGGCCAGCGGCCGGGCGATCTCGGCGGCCTGATTGTAGCGGCGGCGCAGCAGCCTGGCGCGGTGCATCGGTACGGGAACAACCACGTCGGCCTCGTCAAGCAGGTCGGGCGCGGCGCGCGAGATCCAGCGGGCGAACAGGCCCGACAGGTCCGTGCGGTCGGCGTGCTTCAGCTTCAGGATCAAATCCCGCGAGTGCTCATCATAGAGGCAGGCGGCCCTGGCCCGCGCGAAGGTGCGGGGCCTGGCCAGGCACAGGGCGCACAGCGGCTCGCCCTGGTCGAACGGAAACGGCGCGCTGCAGCCGTCGCAGACCGGGCCGTCGAGAAAGACGATGCGGCTCCAGGCCCCGGCCGACAGTCCCAGCGTCAGGGCCGGCTCGCCGTCGAAGGCGCGGGGCGGCAGGATCAGGTCGAGCAGGCCCCTGCCGAGACCTGTCAGACGCGGGCCGGGTTTCCATTGCGCAAGGAAATCGCCATGTTCCGCCCGCATGACCAGTTCGCCCCTCCTCTTCGACCGCGACCTTCTCCGAGCCCGCCTCGACCGCGCCGCGCCCCACTTCGGCCAGGCCGGCTTCCTGAAGGCGCGCGCCGCCGGTGACGCAGTCATGCGGCTGGAGGCGATCCTGCGGGAGTTTCCGGTCGCCGTCGATCTCGGAAGCCGAGACGGCGCTTTCCGCGCCGCGCTGTCGGAAAGCGACGCGGCGGCAAAGATCGGCCTGCTGATCGACACCGACCTGTCGGCCCGCATGCTGGCCGGTCGCGGCGGCCCCACCGTGGTCGCCGACGAGGAGCGCCTGCCGTTCGGCGACGAGACGCTCGACCTGGTGGTCTCGACCCTGGCCCTGCACTGGACCAATGACCTCGTGGGCGCCCTGATCCAGATCCGTCGCGCCCTGCGCCCCGACGGCCTCTTCATCGGCGCCCTGTTCGGCGGGGCCACCCTGACCGAGCTTCGCCAGTCGCTGATGGCGGCCGAAGACGAGATCGCCGGCGGCGTCTCGATGCGCGTCTCGCCCTTCGCCGACACGGTCGACGCGGCGGGCCTGCTGCAACGCGCCGGCTTCACCCTGCCGGTGGCCGACGTCGACCGCGTGAAGGTGCGCTACGGCCACCCGATCGCGCTGCTTCAGGACCTGCGCCGCATGGGCGAGACCAGCGTCCTGCTCGACCGCTCGCGCAAGCCCCTGAGCCGCAAGGTGCTATTCCGCGCCCTGGAGATCTACCAGCAGCGCTTCGCCGAGGCCGACGGCCGCGTGCCGGCGACCTTCGAAATCGTCACAGCCACGGGCTGGGCGCCGCACGCCAGCCAGCAGAAGCCGCTGCGCCCGGGCTCGGCCAAGATGCGGCTGGCCGATGCGCTGGGGGTGAAGGAGCAGCCGGCGGGCGACAAGGCGGGCTGAGGCAACGTCCCCCCATGGGGGAGGTGTCGGCGAAGCCGACGGAGGGGGAAGCAGGTGCGTTTTCGTTCCTGAACTATACTCCGCCTCCCTCGCCCTTGTGGCGAGGGCCCATGCCTGCGACCGCTCAAACCTCGACCGTCCTGGCAAGGTCTGAGCGGCTGAACGATGGGTCCTGGGCACAAGGCCCAGGAAGGCGGTTTTGGTCAGGCAGACACAGATGCTCGCCCTGAGGGGACTCAGCTCACGACAAACGTCGCCGCCGCACGCGCCTTCGCGTCCTTGGCCGGCGCCACCACCACCGCGCCGTCCCGGTGGCCCAGATACCGGCCGTCCAGCGCCTGGAACGACACGCCCTTGCCGGCCAGGCCCTTCATGCGCTTGAAGACGGCGGCCTTGTCGCCCGGCTTGGCCGGCGCGATCACCGCCTTGCCGCCGACCACGCGCACGACGTGGCCCGGCTGCAGGATCGGCTCCAGAACCACCGTCCCGGCCGGTCCGGCCTTCTGGCGCAACTGGGTCGCGGCCAAGGCGCCCTCGCCCACGCTCAGGCCCTCGCCCTCGTAGCGCAGGAACGCCCCCGGCCGATCGACCGGCGAGAAGCGGTCGGGGATCTCGCCCGCCCCGGCCGGCACGCCGAAATCGGGCGTCCCGTCGGGCTTGTAGTAGAGCCGCTGCACGCGGGTGTGGCGGTTGGGGTCGAACAGCGGGTCGCCCTTGATCGCCTTGTAGTCGCGGCCGTGGAACACCAGGACGTCGCGGCCCTGCTCGTCCACCGTGAACGAGTTGTGGCCCGGTCCCCAGACGCGGGTCTCTTCCGACGACACGAAGACCGGGACCGGCGACTTGCTCCATGAAGCCTCCGACATCAGGTCGGCCTCGGCGTCGGCGGTCAGCAGGCCCAGGCAGTAGCGGTCGTCGGTGGCGCTGGCCGAATAGGCGATGAACACCTTGCCGTTGCGGATCAGCGGGGCGGCGGCCTCGGCCACCTTGAAGCCGCGGATCTCCCAGTCCAGCGTCGGCACGGTCAGGCGCACCGGCGGCCGAGCCAGCGTGGTCGGCGTGGCCAGGGGCGCCAGGTAGAGATTGCTGTTGGTGTCGATCCCCGGCTCCTTCTGCGCCCAGCAGAAGTAGCGCACGCCCTTGTGGACGAAGCTGGTGGAGTCGAGGGTGAAGGTGTCCCACGGCGTCTCGACCTTGCCCAGCAGGGTCCACTTGCCGGTCAGGTCGTCGGGGCCGTCGCAGCGCAGGGCGTAGGTGCGGATGCGGAACGGCTGGTCCTTGTCGCCGGCGGCGAAATACATGTGCCAGGCGCCGTCCAGCCAGTGCAGTTCGGGCGCCCAGATATAGCCGCCCAGCTTGCCTTCCGTCGGCCGCCGCCAGATCACCGTTTCGTCGGCCGTGGCGAAGCCGGCCAGGGTGCGCGAGCGGCGGATGATCAGCCGGTCGTACTCGGGCACCGAGCCCGTCAGGTAGTAATAGCCGTCGGTGTGCTTGAAGACCTGGGCGTCGGCCCGCTGGCGGACGACCGGATTGAGCAGCGGCGCCGGCTCGGCGGCCCCGGCGGTCCCAGCGGCGTAGCCGCCGACGCTCAGGGCCCCGGCGCCGGCCAGCATGGCCCGCCGCGAAGGCTTCAGGTCGAAAGTCTCCACGGTCGTCTTCTCCCAGCCTGCTCGCGTTTATCGCGATTTGTCTGAGTTAAAGCACATCCCGTAGCCAGGCCACCAGGGGAATATCGGCCGGCGGCATCTCGTAGTCGCTCAATTTGTCAGGCTTTACCCAGGCCATGGCCTTGTGCTCGCGCGCCGTCACCAGCCCCTCCCAGCGCCGCAGCAGATAGAGCGGCATCAAGAGGTGGAACTTCTCGTAGGTGTGCGAGGCGAAGACGAAGGGCGCCAGGCACGCCTGGGCCACGGTGATCCCCAGTTCCTCGTGCAGTTCGCGGATCAGGCACTGCTCGGGCGTCTCGCCCGTCTCGACCTTGCCGCCGGGAAATTCCCACAGCCCGGCCAGCGACTTGCCCTCGGGGCGCTGGCAGATCAGCACCCGCCCGTCGACGTCGATCAGGGCGGCGGCGGCGACCAGGACGATGGGGCGGTCGGTCGGAGGGGCGGCGGGCGTGCTCATGCCCGATCCATCGCGGGCTTCGCCGGGGTTGGCAACGCTTTTGGGGCAACTTTGGCGACGCGACGAGCGTTGCCTCTGGGCTATTCAAAGGAGGAACGCCATGGCCGTCGACGATCGTCTGGTGAAGAGCGGCGACCTGATCGGAACGCCGGTCACCGACGCCAAGGGCCACAAGCTGGGCGTCATCCGCGAGGTGTTCGTCGACCGCGACGCCGGCATCGGCCGCTATGTCGCCGTCGAGCCGGCCGGCCTGTTCAGCGGCGGCAAGTACCATCCCCTGCCCTGGCGCGTGCTGACCTTCGACGACAAGGCCGAGGCCTACGCCGTCGAGATCACCAAGGACCGCTTCAAGGACAGCCCCGCCTACGACCGCGACCAGCTGGCCAAACCTTCCCACGGCTGGGCCGAGCAGGTGGAGCGGTATTTCGAGGGGTGAAGGCGAGCCCCGTCCCTAAACTCCAGTCCTAAAATCCAGTCCTAAACTCCCGTCATTCCCGCCCTTGTGGCGGGAACCCCTCTGTCAGCCGCAGGTGCAGGAGGGGCGGCGTGCTCAGCACGCCGCTTGCGCCGTCCGTGCGAGCGGAACCAGGGTTTCCCGCCACAAGAGCGGGAATGACGGGAAGGTAGGGGGCTGGAGCCTCACCCCACCTTCACCGAGCCCAGCACCGTCTCCACCTCCGGCAGTTCGGCGGCGAAGTAGTGTTCGCTGGGGGCCAGGAACAGCACGACGTAGAGCTTGCCGTTCAACTCGGCCACCTGGGCGGCGCCGGAAATGTCGAGGCCTTCCTTGGTCTTGGCCTTCAGGTCGAAGCGCAGGCCGTCGGCCGAGCCCACCTTGGCCGGACGCAGGTTGTCGGTCTCGACGCGCTGGTATTCCAGGGCCGCGACGCTGTCGGTGACGAACTCGACCAGTTCGGTCGGGGCCATGCCGGCGCGGTAGGTCGGGGTCGGGCGTTCCTTGGCGGTCGGCTTGACCATGAACTCGCCGGGCGCGAGACCGTCGGTCAGGTAGAGGCGGTTCAGCAGCGGGCCGTCCATCGACAGCAGGCGCACCTTGGCCGGGCGGGCGAACATGATGGCGCTGATGTCCGACCATTCGTGGCCGAGGGTCACGGTCGCCGTCCCCACCTTGTAGGGACCGGCCGGGGCCGAGGTGACGCTGACGCAGGCCGACAGGCTCATGACCAGAGCGGAGGCGGCCAGCAGGCGAACGACGTTGGTGCGGATCATGTCGCGCTTCCTTCGGAGAGTTTCTTGAGGCTGGCCTCGACCAGCCAGCGGTCCTGCGCCTGGGGGGCGCGGGCGAGATAGGTTTCGTAGGCGGTCCTGGCGGCCGGGCGGTCGCCGGCCTGCAGGGCCAGGTCGCCCAGGCTGCGCCAGGCGGCGACCGGGGCGTCGGGATAGGTTCCGGCCTGGGCGTAAGCCTTGCGGGCCAGCTCCAGGTCGCCCTCGCCGCGCCGCTGGCGATAGGCCTCGGCGCGGTAGAAGGTCAGCAGGCCCTGGTCCTCGCCCTCGGCCGCCAGATGGTCGATCAGGGCCAGGCTCTGGCCGTAGTCGCGCCGGCGCAGGTCGTCCTTCAGCCAGGCCGCCAGGTGCGGCCGGATGACGGCGCGATAGGCCTTGCGGTCGGCCGTGCTGGCCTTGGTCGGCGTCTTGGCGGCCAGGTCGTCCAGCGCCTTGACCCGGTCGGCGCTGACCGGGTGGGTGCTGAAGATGTTGGCCCGGGCTTCCTGGTCGCGCACGCGCTTGAAGCTCGACGATCCGGTCTCGGCGATCAGCGAGCGCCACAGGGTCGCCCCGGCGGCCGGGTCGTAGCCGGCGGCCACGGCCCGATTGAAACCCAGGCCGTCGGCCTCGACCTCGTTCTCGCGCGAATAGCCGAAATAGGCGGCCAGCTGGCCCAGATAGAGCAGGTCGTTCAGCGCGCCGGCCGCGCGCATGATGTCGCTGGCGCCCTGGGCCGAGCCGGCGTTGACCGCCGCCCCCATGGCCACGGCCGCCACGGCGAACTGCAGGGCCATGGTCGCCCCCAGCCGCGCCTTCAGCGCCCGGAACGACTCGATCGAATGGTTCTCGGCGAAGTGGCCGACCTCGTGACCCAGCACGAAGGCCAGCTCGTCCTCGCTCTGCACCCGCAGCAGCAGGCCCGACCACACCTCGCCATAGCCGTTGGGGGCCATCTGGGCGTTGAAGAACGGCCGGTCCATCACATAGACCCGGATGTCGCCCTGGTACTCGGGCGCCAGCTTGGCGACGACGCCGGTCACATAGGCGTTGAGCGCCGGGTCGCGGTTGCGCTCGGCCGATTGGCGGGCCGCCAGCTCGGCCTTTTCGGACAGCGCCCAGATGCCGCCCTCGTCGGAGGTGTCGGCCGGGCGCAGGTGCGGGGCGCGGGGTTGGGCGCCCGCCGGCGCGGCCGCCAGGACGGCGGCGGCCAGCAGGGCCAGGCCCTTCGCCCGCGGGCGAAGGACGCGGGGCATCAGAGCGGCGCGTCCTTCAGCAGGGCCTTGGCGAAGGTCTCCGCGCCCTCGGGGGAGCGCATGTCGGAGTCCGTGCCGGCCACGGCGACGTTGAACCACACCACCTTGCCGGTCTTCAGATCGACCAGCGAGGTGAAGGCGTACTGCTGGGCCAGCGGCATGCTGACGCCCAGCAGGGCCGCGCCGACCATGGCCGCCTTGCGCCCGCCGCTCGAATAGGCGCCGCGGCCGTAGGTGAACAGGGCGTAGTCGGCGTCATAGGCCTGGGCCAGGGTCTGGGCGCCGTTCCCGAGCGTCCAGTCGAAGCTCTTCTTGGTCGGCAGCGAATAGAGGCCGTAGTTGAAGCCGCGGATCGAGTTGCCGACGGCCTCGTGCAGGCGCAGCAGCTGCAGGGCGCGCGGATCGTCGACGGTGGTCGGGTCCAGCGAGCGGAAGACGTGCGACTTGGCCGTCGCGGCCTCTTCCAGTTCGCGCTTGATGTTGCCGCGGGCCTGGCTCGACCAGTCGGCGCGCGCCTCCTGGATGCCGGTCACGGTCAGCAGGCCAAGCTCGATGTCCGGCTGGACGATCAGGATCTTGGCGCCGGCGGCCGGCTTGGTCGGCGACTTGTCGGCGAGACGGGTGTTGGTCGTGGTGCAGGCGGCCAGAAACAGGCACGCCGTGATGGCGACGCTACGGAAAACGGACACGGATAAGCCCCCAGAGATACCCCGACTGTTTCACCCCTGAAACAGTCGCCCGCACGCTAGCGTTGCTATAGCGGTTCGTCGAGGGCAATCTTGGCGAGAGCGGCGCCCAACTCCTCCACCATCTCCGGCGTGGTCGCCCACGAGCACATGAAGCGCGCCGAACCGTCGAGGAACCGGTAGACGAACCAGCCCTCGCCGCGCAGCCGCTCGAGGGCCGCATCGCTCATCTCGACGAACAGGCCGTTGGCCTCCACGGGGTGCAGGATCGGATAGGGCATCAGCGCCGCCAGCTTCCGGGCCATGGCGTTGGCGTGCGCCGCGCGGGTCGCCCAGGGGCCGGTTCCGCCGGTCTCGTCCAGCAAACCGAGCCACGGCGCGGCCAGGAACCGGCCCTTGGAAACCAGTTGGCCGGCGTGCTTGATCCGCGAGTCCAGGCGGCGGCGGTGCTCGGGTTTGAGGAACACCACCGCCTCGGTCGGGGTCGAGCCGGCCTTGGTCCCGCCCATGACCAGGATGTCGACGCCCAGGCGCTTTACGGCCTTGAGGTCGAAGCCCGCCGCCACGGCGTTGGCCAGCCGCGCGCCGTCCAGGTGCACGCCGTAGCCCCTGGCCTTGACCGGATCGATCAAAGCCTCGAGAGCGGCCTCCGAATAGACCGTTCCGTACTCGGTGGCCGTGGTCAGCGACAGGGCCGCCGCCGGCTGGCGGTAGGAGACGTCGGGCTGGGCCAGGGCCGCTTCCAGCGCCGAAAGCTCGATCTTGCCCGAGGCGCCCGGCAGGCCGATCAGGCCCACGCCCTGGCCGAAGAAGCCCGGCGCGCCGGTCTCGTCGGTGCAGATGTGGGCGTGCTCGTGGGCCAGCACCGCCTCGTGCGGCGAGGCCAGCAGGGTCAGGGCGAAGGCGTTGGCGGCCGTGCCCGACGGCATGAACTTCACCTCGGCGTCGGCGTCGAGCGCCGCGCGGATGCGGTCGCCGGCCGCCTGGCTGACATGGTCGGTCCCATAGCCCGACGCCGTACCGGCGTTGGCCGCCAGCAGCGCCTCCATCACCTCGGGCATGGCCCCGGCGACGTTGTCGGAAGCGAAGTCGTAGCGGGCCATGGACGGATCACTCAGCGGAAGGAACGAGCCGTCTCGATGCCGCCCCGCCGCGGCCTTTTCAAGGGCGGTCTTCTCAAGTTTTGACGCGCCAGGAGACCAGGGCGACGCGGTTATCGGCCGAGGGACCGGCGACATCGACCACAAGCCCCAGGCCAGGCCGCGCCCTCGCCCGTCCCGGCGCCTTGTCGAGTTCGCCGAACACCTGGGCGACGAATTGCGCCCGTTGCAGCGCCAGATCCCTGAAGCCCTGCAGCCGCTCGGCCTCGTCGATATGGCCGGCGACGCGGACAGTGTCGCCGTTGCGAGGGTTCGGGCGGTTCTGGAAGGCGCGGACCACCGACTGGATCTCGTCCCAGTCCATGCCCTGGGAATCGGCGCGCCCCGGCGTGAAATGCACCGCGAGCGGCTTGCTCCAGCCCACCTCGGCCGCCGCGACGGCCGGAGTCGCGGCCAGACCTGCCGCCCCGATGATGAATGTCCGTCGCTGCATGCGCCCCTCCCCTTCACGGTGAAGGTCGGGCGCGCGCAACCTGACGTCAAGCCGGCCCGTCAGGCGATCTGGGCGGCCCGCAGCGCCCGGATCTTCGGCCACAGCATGTTGACCGCCAGGCCGGCCAGCACCAGGCCCGCCGCCAGCAGCTTCCAGCCGGGCAGGCCCTCGTGCAGCAGCAGCGCCGAGGCGCCCATGCCGAACACCGGCACCAGCAGCGCCATCGGCGTGATGGTCGCGGCCGGATGGCGCGCCAGCAGCCAGCCCCAGCAGGCGAAGCCGAACATGGTGTTGCCCACCGACTGCCACAGCACCGCGCCCCAGGTCGCCAGGTCCGCCGCCTTCACGCCCGCCACCATGGCCGGCCAGCCTTCCAGCAACAGGGCCATGGCCAACAGCGGCGGGATCGAGAACAGGCTGGCCCAGACCACGTAGGCCAGCATGTTGACCGGCCCGGCCGCCCGGGCGGTGACGTTGCCGCCGGCCCAGCTCAGCGCCGCCAGCAAAACGAGCAGCAGGCCGAACGGCGTCACGGTCGAGGCGTCGGCATGCAGGGCGATGACCACGATCCCGGCCACCGCCAGTGCCAGCGCGCCCCATTGGAAAAGCTGCACCCGCTCGCCCGACAGCCGCATGGCCAGGCCGATGGTGAAGAACACCTGGGTCTGCATCAGCAGCGAGGCCAGCCCCGGCGAGATGTGGCCCTTCATGGCCACGAACAGCAGGCCGAACTGCCCCGCCCCGATCAGCACGCCATAGGCCGCAAGGTTTCTCCAGGCGACCGCCGGCTTCTTGATGAAGAACACCAGCGGCAGCAGCACGAAGGTGAAGCGCAGGGTCGCGAAGGTCAGCGGCGGCAGGTGGTTCAGCGCCTGGCGGATGACCACGAAGTTCGTGCCCCACACCGCCACCACCGCCAGGGCCAGCAGGAAATGGCGAAGCGGCAGGGAACTGGGCATGGGGGACTCCTCGGACGGCCCTAACTAGGCCTTGCCAATGCTTGAGGGAACCGACGGCGGGGCCAGAAGCGTCCCCTTTTTCTCCGTGCGTCCCCGCGAAGGCGGGGATCCAAGCCGAACTGGCGACCGTGCATGCATTAGGCGCTCCATCCGGACGGCCGGTTCGCAGCGGAAAGTCAGCTTGGGTCCCCGCCTTCGCGGGGATTTGACGGATGAGGTGTACGCGGTCGCCACAAGGCGCGCGCCACATCGTCCGACCGCTGAATATTCAGCCCGCAACCTCACAGTAAACGCGCCCGCAATCACTGTGACACCGCCATGAAGTTTTCGCGAAACCTGGAGCCCGCACGGTCAAGTTTAGCACCTCGTTAGGTGTGAAACCGTCATTCCCCCTCGCGAGTGGAGGGCGTATTCCGATGTTCACCTTGCGCGACACGGTTTCTTCCTTAGCCCCGGCGCGGGCGGAAGACCTGGGCAAGACCTTGTACGAACGGTTCCGTGAGGAGCCGGACACCCTGATCGTCCCGGTGCTGGACGCCGACGACCGCCCCGTGGGCCTGGTCGAGCGCAACGCCTTCTTCCTGCGCATGGCCGCCGAGTACGGCCGCGCCCTCTACGCCAACCGGCCGATCGAGGTGCTGATGGATTCAGAGCCGCTGGTCGTCGAGGCCGACGTCGAGCTGGCCGCCTTCACCAGCGACAGCCTGTCCTACCGGGCGTCCGACCTGCTGCGCGGCTTCATCGTCACCGACGGCGGGCGCTATCTGGGCGTCGGCACGGTGATCGGCCTCTTGCAGGCCACCAGCGAGACCAACCGCCAGAACCTGCACGCCCTGGCAGAGGCCAAGGCCGACGAGGAGCGCGCCCGCACCTTCATGAGCGCGGTCGTCGAGTCCATTCCCTCGATGGTGTTCGTCAAGCGCGCCGACGACCAGAGCTACGTCCTGCTCAACCGGGCCGGCGAGAAGATCCTCGGCTATTCGCGTGAGGAGATGATCGGCCGCACCGACGACGACTTCTACGATCCGATCCAGGCGGCGATCTATCACGCCCGCGACGCCGAGGTGATCCGCTCGGGCGACATAAAGGTGATCGAGGAAGACCTGATCCCGCGCAAGGACGGCGCGACCGCCATCCTGCGCACCAAGAAGATCGCCATTCTCGACGCCGAGGGCCGTCCCGAATACCTGCTGGGCATCTCGGAAGACATCGCCGAGCGCAAGCGGGCCGAGGCCCAGATCGCGCGCCTGGCCCACTATGATCCGCTGACCGAGCTGCCCAACCGCCTGCTGTTCCAGAAGGACCTGTCCGACGCCCTGGCCCGCGCCGCGCGGCGCGAGGACCTGGTGGCCGTGCACTGCGTCGACCTGGACCGCTTCAAGGTGGTCAACGACACCCTGGGCCATCCGGTCGGCGACGCCCTGCTGAAGGCCGCCGCAGAGCGCCTGCGCGGCTGCGTGCGCGAGGGCGACACCGTGGCCCGCCTGGGCGGCGACGAGTTCGCCGTGGTCCAGACCGGCCTCAACGACCTGACCGGCGCCACGCGCCTGGCCGCCCGCATCGTCGAGGCCCTGGAGGCCCCGTTCGACCTGCGCGGCCACCAGGTGGTGATCGGCGGCAGCGTCGGCGTGGCGGTCTCGCCCGACGACGGCCTCGACAGCGACGAGCTGCTCAAGAAGGCCGACATGGCCCTCTACCGCGCCAAGGCCGACGGCAAGGGCACCTTCCACTTCTTCGAACGGGCCATGGACGAGCAGCTTCAGGCTCGCCGGGCCCTGGAGCTGGACCTGCGCCGCGCCCTGGCCGAGGGCCAGTTCGAACTCTTCTACCAGCCGCTGTTCGACCTCGAGGCCGACCGGGTCACCGGCTGCGAGGCGCTGCTGCGCTGGCGCCATCCCGAGCGCGGCATGGTCTCGCCGGGCGAGTTCATTCCGCTGGCCGAGGAGATCGGCCTGATCGGCGCCCTGGGCGACTGGGTGCTGCGCGCCGCCTGCGACGAGGCCGCCCGCTGGCCCCAGCACGTGCGCCTGGCGGTGAACCTGTCGCCCGCCCAGTTCCGCGACCGCCGCCTGGCCGCCACCGTGGTCCAGGCCCTGGCCGCCTCGGGCCTGGCCGCCGAGCGGCTGGAGCTGGAGATCACCGAGAGCGTCCTGCTGCAGGACAGCGCCCAGAACACCGCCATATTGCACGACCTCAAGGCCCTGGGCGTGCGCATCTCGATGGACGACTTCGGCACGGGCTACAGCTCGCTGAGCTATCTGCGCAGCTTCCCGTTCGACAAGATCAAGATCGACCAGACCTTCGTGCGCGACATCCTCGACGACGCCGACGCCCTGGCCATCATCAAGGCCGTGCTCGACCTCGGCGCCAGCCTGGGCATCACCACCACCGCCGAGGGCGTGGAGTCCGAGGAACAGCTGCACGAACTGCGCCGCCAGGGCTGCGGCGAGATCCAGGGCTACTTCATCAGCCGTCCCAAGCCGGCGGTGGAGATCGCGGCGCTGCTGGGGGTGGAGGCCGCCACGCCGCGCGGGCTGTCGGAGGTGGTGGCGTTTTCGGCGATGAGGCCCGTCGAACCGACCAGCGAGGCGCAAAGGGCGACGGGGTGACCATCAAAGGAACCTCCCCCCGTGGGGGAGGTGATCGCGAAGCGATCGGTGGGGGGAGTGGTTGCGGACCCCGCCGCCGCCTCGAAAGCTGAAAACGTCCCCCCACCGGCCTCCGGCCGCCTCCCCCACGGGGGGAGGTTCCTCGCGCTTCAGCCGCGCCAAACCACCGCAACCCCTTGCCTTTCAAGGCCCGCTCTTGACTTCGCACTTGCGATATCCGATATGAGCCTCGCGCCCATAGGCGCTATTGGCGCTCCAGCCGCGTGACGGACCCCAGCGGGTTCAGCCTGTCGAGCGCCCTGAAAGCTTCTCATAGACCGCCCGTATCACGCGGGGCGCTCCCCACCGACCCGCCGCCAGGCGAGCCGTGCGAGGACCGCGCGCGCCGTCTCGCGACCGTATGAAAGATACGTCCGTAGTGACTCAATTCACTGATCTTGGCCTGGCCAAGCCGATCCTCAAGGCCCTGGCCGACAAGGGCTACACCCAGCCCACCCCGATCCAGGCGCAAGCCATCCCCGTCGTCATGAAGGGCCGCGACCTCCTGGGCATCGCCCAGACCGGCACCGGCAAGACCGCCGCCTTCGCCCTGCCGATCCTGCACCGCCTGGCCGAGGACCGCCGTCCGGCCCCGCGCCGCGGCTTCCGCTGCCTGGTCCTCTCCCCGACCCGCGAACTGGCCACCCAGATCGCCGACAACTTCAAGGCCTACGCCGCCCACCTGGGCCTCTCGGTCGCCACCATCTTCGGCGGCGTGAAGTACGGCCCGCAGATGCGCGCCCTGGCCGCCGGCGTCGACGTCGTCGTCGCCACCCCGGGCCGCCTGATGGACCACCTGGGCGAAAAGAGCGCCACCCTCGGCGGCGTCGAGATCTTCGTGCTCGACGAAGCCGACCAGATGCTCGACCTCGGCTTCGTGGTGCCGATCCGCAAGATCGCCAGCCAGCTGCCCAAGGACCGCCAGAACCTGTTCTTCTCGGCCACCATGCCCAGCGAGATCGGCAAGCTGGCCGGCGAGCTGCTGAAAGACCCGGCCTCGGTGTCGATCACCCCGCAGGCCACCACGGTCGAGCGCATCGACCAGTCGCTGATCTACATCGAAGCCCAGCGCAAGCGCCCGCTGCTGGCCGAACTGCTGGCCGACCGCAGCGTCGAGCGCTCGATCGTCTTCACCCGCACCAAGCGCGGCGCCGACCGCGTGGCCAAGTACCTGACCGCCGCCGGCATCGAGGCCGCCTCGATCCACGGCGACAAGACGCAAGGCCAGCGCGAGCGCGCTCTCGCCGCCTTCAAGGCCGGCGAGGTCAAGGCCCTGGTCGCGACCGACATCGCCGCCCGCGGCATCGACGTCAACGACATCAGCCACGTCTTCAACTACGAGCTGCCCAACGTGCCGGAGGCCTATGTCCACCGGATCGGCCGCACCGCCCGCAAGGGCAAGGACGGCGTCGCCATCAGCTTCTGCTCGGACGACGAGCGCAGCCTGCTGAAGGACATCGAGAAGGCCACCCGCCAGAAGATCCCGTCCTTCGACCGCCGCAACGACAAGGCCCTGGCGGCCGCCGCGGCCGTCGCCGACAAGCTGGCCCCGGCCGAGAAGTACGTCGATCCGCGCAAGGCCGACCCGCGCAACAACGTGCCGTCGGAACTGCGCCGCAAGCGCAACCGTAACGGCGCCCAGGGCAAGGGCGGCCAAGGCGGCGGTCAGCGGGACGGCCAACGGGATGGTCAGGGCGGCGGCGAAGGCCGTCAGGGCCAGGGCCGCAACGGCGGCGGCCGTAACGGCGGTCGCGGCGCCCAGGGCGGCGGTCAGGGCCGGGGCGGCCAGCAGGCCGCCGGCGGCGCCAAGCAGGGCGGCGACTTCCGCGGCCCCAAGCGCGGCGGCGTCCAGACGGTCGAAACCCGCTGGAGCCCGATCGACTGATCGGCCTGAACTGACCTGAAGATATCGGCCGCCTTCCTCCGGGAAGGCGGCCTTTTCTTTGCCGGCCCGCCCATCCTCCGCCGCCTCCTGGGTCGAGCCCGGTCGCCCCTCCGACGAAAACCACAACCCTGGGCCGCTCCCTACTGCGACGCTTGCGCGCAGGGTGGTCCCTCGACCCTTGCAACCCGTTCAGCCCTCAGATCATTGTTCGCCCGGACCCGGCTTTAGGGGAGCCGGTGGGAGGGACCAGACGCCATGCCGCAAGGCGACGGGCGAAGCTTGCCTGCGTTTACGCGTCTAGCCGGGGGCGAAATGGCCGAACGCGTCCGCGCGTTCGACTGGTCGCGCACGCCGCTGGGCGCGCGCGAGACATGGTCTCCCAGCCTGAAGCTGGCCGTCGACATGCTGCTGGCGACCAACTTCCCCATGGCCCTGCGCTGGGGCCCCGAGTTCATCCTGGTCTATAACGACGCCTATGCGCCGGCCCTGCGCGAGCGCCATCCCGACGCCCTGGGCCGCGCCTTCACCCAGCATTCCGAGGAATTCCGGGCCACCCTGCTGGGCATCCACCAGGACATCCTGCGCGGCGAAAGCGGCGGCTACGCCCTGGAGCGCATGCCCCTGCAGGTGCAGCGCGAAGGCGGCGAGGCGCGCCTGGCCCACTTCGCCGTCAGCTACAGCCCGGTGCCCGACGACACCGCCCCCACCGGCGTCGGCGGGGTGCTGATCTCGGCCGTCGAGGTCACCGGCGCGGTCGAGACCGAGAAGGCCCTGCGCGACACCCAGGCCCGCTACAACATGGCGCTCGGCGCGGCCGGCGGGGTCGGCGCCTGGGAGTGGGACATCAAGGCCAACAAGGTCTATTGCGACGCCCGCTACGCCATGCTGCACCAGGTGGATCCGGCCTTCGCGTCACTGGGCCTGCCCGCCCAGCGCTTCACCCCCGCCGTCCATGACGAGGACCGCGACCGGGTGGCCGGCGTCGCCCTGGCGGCCATGCAGACCGGCGGCGACTTCTCCGACGAGTTCCGCCTCGTCCAGGCCGACGGCTCGATCCGCTGGGTCGTGGCCAGCGGCCATTGCTATCTCGACGCCGACGGCAAGGCCGACCGCAACGCCGGCGTCGTCTTCGACATCACCGAACGCAAGGCGATGGAAGCCGAGCTGCTGGAGGCCCGCCTCGACCGCGACATCGCCATGGAGGCGGCGGGCATGGGTCGCTGGGACCACAACCCCAGCACCGGCCAACGCTATTGGGACAAGCGCTCGTGCGAGCTGTTCGGCGTGCCCGAGCCCGGCCCGCGCGACTTCGACGACTTTCTGGCCTTGATCCACCCCGACGACGTCGACGGCGTGAAGGCGGCCGTGGCCAACGCCACCAATCCCGCCGGCGACGGGCTGATCAACGCCCAGTACCGCGTCGTGCGGGCGGCGGACGGAGCGCTGCGCTGGATCGAGACCTTCGGCCGGGCCTATTTCGAGCGCGACAGCTGCGTGCGCTTCGTCGGCGTCGGCTGGGACATCACCGACCGCAAGGCCGCAGCCCGCCGGCTGGAATCCCAGGAAGAGACCCTGCGCCTGGCCATCGAGGCCGCCGACGTAGGCACCTGGGACCTCGACATCCGCAACGACGTGCTGACCTGGTCCGACCGCTGCTACGCCATGTTCGGGGTGCCGCTGGGCACGCCGGTGGTGCGCGAAGACTTCTACACCAACCTGCACTCCTCCGACCGCGCCGAGGTCCGCGAGGCCCTGCGCCGCACGCTCGACAGCCGCATCCGCGCCGACTACGACGTCGAGTTCCGGGTCATCGGCCGCCAGGACGGGGTCGAGCGCTGGCTGTCGGCCAAGGGCAAGGCCTTCTTCGACGCCGAGGGCAAGCCGACGCGGATGATCGGCACCACGGTCAACGTCACCGACCGCAAGCGCGCCGAACTGCACCTGCGGCTGCTGGTCAACGAGCTGAACCACCGCGTGAAGAACTCGCTGGCCACCATCCAGGCCATCGCCGGTCAGACCTTCCACGCCGCCCGCTCGCTGCCGGCCGCCCAGGAAGCCTTCACCACCCGCATCATCGCCCTGTCCGAGGCCCACGACGTCCTGACCCGCGAGAACTGGGAAGGCGCCGACCTGATGGACGTCATCGACCGGCTGACCGCCCTGCACGGCGGCGAAGGCCGCTTCGTGCTCGACGGGCCGCCGGTGCGGCTGTCGCCGCGGCCGGCCCTGTCGTTGTCGATGGCCCTGCACGAACTGGCGACCAACGCGGTCAAGTACGGGGCCCTGTCGCGACCCGGCGGCCAGATCGTGCTGTCGTGGAGCGTCGACTACTCGGCCGCCCCGCGCCTCACCCTCAGCTGGATCGAGCACGGCGGCCCGGCCGTCGAGGCGCCTACGCGGCGCGGCTTCGGCTCGCGGCTGATCGAGCGGGGCCTGGCGGCCGAGCTGTCGGGCGAGGCGCGCATCGAGTTCCGCCCCGAAGGCGTGGAATGCACGATCACCGCCCTGCTCGACTGCTGAGGGCCCGCCAGCCCGCCTTCAGCCTCCGCGCGCCGGCGACGCACAGCACCGCCAATCCGGCGGGAACGATGGCCAGCAGCCAGACCAGCACGATCAACGCCAGTTGCAGCAACGACTGGATCACGACCCACGGCTTGGACTCCGGGGAAGCGTCCGCACGCTCGAAGCTGTAGGGATCGGGCATGGGCGGTCGATCTTTCCAGTCGCCGCCCCCGGCTTGCCCCACCATAGGCCGTTCGCGAAAAGGTTGAACCCTCGCGCGGGCAATATCTGTGCAAATTCACGAAAATCCGGAAACTCAGGCCGCCAGGCGCAGTACCTTGGCGATCTGGGCGTCGCTGCGGCGCAGGGCCAGCAACGCCAGCAAGGCGACCGCCAGCGGAGCCAGGCCCCACAGCGGCAGGCCGGCCACCGACAGGCCGACGAAGCCGGCCACCAGGGCCGAGATCGCCACCTCGGCCAGGGTCGCGAACCACGAGGCCCCGCGCCGGCGCTTGAAGTCGGCCCGCTTGCCCGGCTTCTGGTGCCAGACATTGATCAGCCCGCAGGCCCAGGCCGCCAGGCCCGCGCCGACGGCGGTCCAGAAGGCGGTGGCCGGGGCCAGCCAGGCCAGCACCGCCAGCGGCGCGGCCAGCAGCAGGGCGACCGGCAGCAGGGCCGCCGCCAGCTTGGCCCGCCGCAGGGACCGCACGGCGGCCGGCGACACGGCCAGCAGGTCCGGGCTCTCCTCGGCCGACAGGGTGATCCAGGCCAGGCTCCCGGCCACCTGCCCGGCCAGGAACACCACCACGCCCGCACCGCCGGCCAAGGCCGCGCCCCCGCCGTGGGCGGCGTTGCGGCTGAGGATCACGGCGGTCGGCACGAGATAGAGCACCCGCAGCAGCACCTGCGACAGCAGGCCCGCGTCGCGCAGGATCAGCCGCAGCTCCTTGGCCAGGGTGGCGGCGAACACGCCCTTGGCGAAGGCCCGGTCGCGACCGCGCGCGGGCTTGGCGGCGCTGGTCTGGGATCCTTGCGTCGCGGCCGCCGCGTCGGCGAACCGCCGGCCCAGCGACAGCGCCGACAGGGTGAAGGCCCCCGCCCCGATCGCCAGGAGCGCCAGCAGCGGCAGGGGCTCGCCCAGCATCGCCTTCAGCGGCAGCCAGGCGATCGGCGGCAGCTTCAGCCGGCCTTCGGACGTCTCGCGCGCCAGGGTCTGGAACAGGCTCTCGCTGGCGCCCTTGCCCAGGATGGTGCGGATCTGGCTGGTCAGGAAGAAGGCCGCGCCGACCAGGGCCGCCAGCACCTGGGCCACGGTGCGCGTGCGGCGCGGGCCGATCAGCGAGAACAGGGTCATGGCCAGCGACAGGCCCGCCGCCGTCGCCAGCAGGGCCAGGGCCGCCAGCACGCCGAACAGGCCCAGCCACTCGGGATGGCCCAGGAGTATCGCCGGCCCGACCAGCGGCGTCAGGAAGATCAGGAACACCGTCATGACCCCGGCCGCCACGCCCAGGGCGCGGACGAACAGCACCGTCCGCGGCGGGATCGGCGAGGAGAACAGCAGATCCAGGTCGCCGCGCTCGTAGAGCGCCTCGCTGGCCGCCGCCAGGGTCTGCGACAGCATCAGGGTGAAGGCCGTGGCGCAGCAGGCCAGGGCGATCGCCGCCGCCATCGGGACCATCGGCACGTCCAGCTTGCGCAGCACGAAGCCCAGCGACACCCCGCCGCTCAGCATCACCAGCAGCAGGATCGAGCCGCCGATCCAGGCCCCGATGCCGGCGCCGGCCTTCTTGCCGGTCAGGCCGCGCCAGTAGAGCCGGATTTCCTGGGCCAGCAGCCAGGCGACCGAGCCGGAGCGCAGCAGTCTCACGCCGCCGCCCCGTCGGCGGTCAGCTGCAGGAAGACGTCTTCGAGCGTGCCGCCGTCTTTTCCCGCGCCACTTGGGCCCGCCTGCTCACGCAGGGCGTCCAGCGTGCCCTCGGCCAGCAGTCGTCCGCCGGCGATGATGCCGATGCGGTCGGCCATGCGCTCGGCCACTTCGAGGATGTGGGTGGTCAGGATCACCGTGCCGCCGGCGTCGACCCGGGCCTGCAGCATGTCCTTGACCAGCCGCGCGGCGGCGGCGTCGAGACCGGTCAGGGGCTCGTCGAGGATCAGCAGCCGCGGATCGTGGATCAGCGCCCCGGCCAGGGCCACCTTCTGTTTCATGCCGCGCGAGAAGCCCTCGCAGCGTCGCCGCGCCTCGCCCGCCAGGCCCAGGGTCTCCAGCAGCTCCAGCGCCCGGGCCTTGGCGTGCTTGGGCTCGACGTTCCACAGGCCGGCGACGAACTCCAGATATTCCAGCGGGGTCAGCCGGTCGTAGATCATCGCCTCGTCGGGCGCCCAGGCGGTGATGGCCTTGGCCGCCGCCGGATCGGCCCGGGCGTCGATGCCGAAGATCTCGATGCTGCCCTTGTCGGGCTTGGTCAGGCCCGCGACCATCCGCAGGGTCGTGGTCTTGCCCGCGCCATTGGGCCCGAGCAGGGCGTAGAGCTCGCCCGGATGCACCGTCAGGTCCAGCTCACGCACGGCGGGCTTGGCGAAGGTCTTGTCCAGCCCCCGGACGATCAAGGCTTCGGTCACGCTGGCCCCCGTGCAATGCGGCGGGCATGTGATCGCGATTGGGGGATGGGCGCAAGGTTGGGGGCGTGGAGGGCGCTATCGCCATCCCATTCCTAGACGCCCGTCATTCCCGCCCTTGTGGCGGGAACCCCTGGTTCCGCTTCCACGTGAGGCGCAAGCGACGTGCTCAGCACGTCGCCCCATCCGCCCTTGCCGCTGACAGAGGGGTTCCCGCCACAAGGGCGGGAATGACGGGAAATAAAGTGAAGCGCCCTACCCCGCCCGCGTCTCGACCTTCACGCCCGCCGTCAGCATCTTGTGCACGGGGCAGGCTTCGGCGATCTCCATCAGCCGCTGGCGCTGGGCGTCGTCGAGGTCGGCGGGCAGGGTGATGACGCGGTCGAACACGTCGGCGGGAACTTGGCCCGGCAGGCGCCGCCAGGTGGTCTCGACCCGCACCTCGCCCAGGGCCCAGCCCTTGCGCTTGGCGTAGAGCCGCAGCGTCTGGGTGGTGCAGGCCGCCAGGCCCGCCGCGACCAGGTCGTGGGGATTGGGGCCGGTGTCGAGCCCGCCTTCGGACGGCTTGAGGTCGCCGGCGATACGCGAGGGGCCGGCGGTGATCAGGATCTGCACGCCGCCGTGGCCGCTGTCCTCGGCGATGGCGGAAGGGCGGGCGACTTCGGTCATGGCGAATCCTCGCGGGTTGGGAGGCCCAACTTAGGCGTCCCATGCGGCATCGCGCTTGTCGAAATCCGTCCCCCGACGAACCTTCGAAGGATCTTACGCGGCCGCGCCGGCCCCGACCTTGAACAGGTGGGTGGCGCCGCGCCAGACCTCGACCTCGTTGCAGCCGCGGTGCATGTCGAACAACTCGCCGGCGCGCAGGCGCGCGGCGTTGTCGTCGGCGCAGGCCGTGACGTCGAAACGGGGAACCGAGCCGTCGCGCTCGACGCAGAAGAAGGTAAACACCTGCATGGGAACGATCGTCCTCACCAGGCGGGCCGTGTCCATGTTCGATGGGCGGGGCCGCAGCGCCAGCTGACTTCCGCAACCGGCTCTTGGAAACCCAATATAATGAACGCAAAGCGATTCACCATAGGGGTTCGGTTTCTTAACAGGACTCAGTTGGGGATGAATCCGGTCTTGATGGGAATCCTCGCCCGGAACCATGGTTCCAATTTGGCGCGAATGCGCTTTCCCTGGACGTCATCACGCACTAGGTTCGCCACCTTTCGCAAACGGCGACGTTAAGAGACTCATGCCCGCGCACTATCTCGACTTCGAGCGACCCATCGCCGACCTGGAAGCCAAGATCGAAGAGCTTTCCAAGCTTTCCGAGACGGCCGGCCCCGGCGCGTTCGACAACGAGATCGTCGCCCTGCGCGAGCGCGTGCAGGTTCTGCGCAAGGAAGCCTACGCCGGTCTCGACGCCTGGCAGAAGACGATGGTCGCCCGCCACCCGCAGCGGCCGCACCTGCGCGATTATGTCGCGGGCCTGATCGACGAGTTCGTCGAGCTGCGCGGCGACCGCAAGTTCGCCGACGACCAGGCCATCGTCGGCGGCCTGGGCCGCTTCCGGGGCATGCCGGTCGTGGTCATGGGCCACGAGAAGGGCCACGACACCACCACCCGCCTGAAGCACAACTTCGGCATGGCCCGCCCCGAAGGCTACCGCAAGGCCGTGCGCCTGATGGACATGGCCGAGCGCTTCAACCTGCCGGTCCTGACCTTCGTCGACACCGCCGGCGCCTATCCAGGCCTCGGCGCCGAGGAACGCGGCCAGGCCGAGGCCATCGCCCGCTCGACCGAACGCTGCCTGACCCTGGGCACGCCCATGGTCACCACCATCACCGGCGAAGGCGGCTCGGGCGGCGCCATCGCCCTGGCCGGCGCCAACCGCGTGCTGATCCTCGAGCACTCGATCTATTCGGTGATCTCGCCGGAAGGCGCCGCCTCGATCCTGTGGCGCGACGGCGGCCGGGCCAAGGACGCGGCCACCAACATGAAGATCACGGCGCAGGACCTGATCAAGCTGCGCATCGTCGACCGCATCGTCGAGGAACCGGCCGGCGGCGCCCACTCCGATCCGGAAGCCGCCATCAAGGCCGTCGGCGACGCGGTGGAAGACGAGCTGAAGAAGCTGTCGGTCCTCACCCCCGCCGAACTCAAGCGCCAGCGCGCCGATCGCTTCTACGCCATCGGCCGCGAAGGCCTGCAGTAACCGTGAGCGGCGACGGCGATCCGTTCCTCGGAGAAATCGTCGGCCGCAAGCCCAAGGATTCCTCGGTCGCGGACGCCGGCGTCGAAGCCGGCCTCGGCCTCGCCGCCGAGATCGCGCCCCTGCCCTTCCTCGTCGTCAGCGGCGTGATCGCCGGCGCGGGGCTGCTCGGTTTCCTCGCCTGGAAGGCCGTCGAACGCGCGGGCGGCAAGAAGAAGATCGGCTGACGGCTCCTTCTCTTCCGTAGCGCAACAAGTCCTCGGCATGAGGCGTTGCCCAAGCTCCCCCACCTGAGGAGAGCCGCCCGCATGGCCCAAACCTTCGAAGACGCCTTTGAGATCGTGCTGGCCGGGCTGGACGCCCCGCCCAAGCGCGGCACGCCCGAAGACGACCGTTTTCAGGACGCCATAGAGCGGGTGCTGGCCGAGCCCGGCGGTTTTGAGGAAAGCGCCGAGCAGGACGCGGCGATCGACGACGTCGTGCGTGTCGACGAGGACCTGCGCCAGCGCCTGAGTGCGCTGGCGAGCGCTCGCCGCAATCCGTTCGGCGAGCATCCCGACGGCATCGGTCCGACCCTGGGCATGGATCTTTCGGCGCCCAGGCGCGACTGATCGCTCAGGATCGCCCACGAAAAAGCCCGCCCCGGTCTCCCGAGGCGGGCTTCGTCGTTTCAGGTCCCTTCGAACCCGCCGGTCGTCAGACCAGCGAGCCGTGGCACTGCTTGAACTTCTTGCCCGAACCGCAGGGGCACGGACCGTTGCGGTTGGTGCGGTCCCAGCCCTCGGGCAGGGCAGAGACCGGCAGGGCCTCGCGCTGCTGCGGCGACAGGCCCTCAGGCAGAGCGCCGGCCAGGGCCGCGTTCTCGCCGGTCAGCGGGTCCAGGTGCACCGGGATCAGGTTTTCCGGCGTGTGCAGCGGCTCGGGCTCGGCATAGGCGATCTCGACCGTCATCAGCCAGCGGGTGGTGTTGCTGCGCAGGTCGCCAAGCAGCTTCTCGAACAGGCTGAAGGCTTCGGTCTTGTACTCGTTCAGCGGGTCGCGCTGACCGTAGCCGCGCAGGCCGATGACATTGCGCAGGTGGTCCAGGTGCATCAGGTGCTCGCGCCACTGCAGATCGATCATCTGCAGCAGGAAGCTCTTTTCCACCTGGCGCATCTGCTCGGGCGTGATGATCACCTCGCGCTGGGCGGCGTATTCGTCGGCCGCCTTGCCGATGCGCTCGCGGAAGATCTCGTCGTCGACGCCTTCCTCGGCGGCCCAGTCCTTCAGCGGCAGGTCGAGGCCGAGGATGGCCTGGACGCGCTCGTGCAGACCCTCGATGTCCCACTGCTCGGCGTAGGCCTTGGGCGGCACGTGACGGGCCACCAGGTCCTCGACCACGTCGGTGCGCATCTCGGCGATGACTTCCGACAGATCGTTGCTTTCCATGAACTCCTGGCGCTGCTCGAACACGGCCTTGCGCTGATCGTTGACGACGTCGTCGTACTTCAGGAGGTTCTTGCGGATCTCGTAGTTGCGCTGCTCGACGCGGGTCTGGGCCTTGGCGATGGCGGCGTTCAGCCACTTGTGGGTGATCGCCTCGCCGTCCTGGACGCCGAAGGTGCGCATGATCGCGTCCAGGCGCTCGCCGGCGAAGATGCGCAGCAGGTCGTCTTCGCACGACAGGAAGAACTTGCTGCGGCCCGGGTCGCCCTGGCGGCCGGTGCGGCCGCGCAGCTGGTTGTCGATGCGGCGGCTTTCGTGGCGCTCGGTGCCCAGAACGAACAGGCCGCCGGCGGCCAGGGCCGCCTTCTTGGCGTCGGCGATCTCGGCTTCCAGCTCGGCGCGGTGGGCCAGCTCGTCCTCGTGCGAGACGGTGATGCCCAGGCCCCGCTGCTCGATCTTCCACTTGGACAGGCGCAGGTCGATGCTGCCGCCCAGCTGGATGTCGGTGCCGCGGCCGGCCATGTTGGTGGCGATGGTCACCGCGCCCGGCACGCCGGCGTCGGCGACGATGCCGGCTTCCTGCTCGTGGAAGCGGGCGTTCAGCACCTGGTGCGGGATGCCCTTCTGCTTGGCGCCCTTGTTTTCCCACTCGTAGGCGTCGAGCAGCTTGGACAGCTCTTCGGACTTCTCGATCGACACGGTGCCGACCAGGATCGGCTGGCCGCGGCTGTGGCAGTCGGCGATCTGAACCAGGATGGCCCGGTTCTTCTCTTCCTCGGTGCGGTAGACCTCGTCGTCGTCGTCGATGCGCTGGATGACGCGGTTGGTCGGGATTTCGCTGACGCCCATCTTGTAGATGTCGTCGAACTCCTGCGCCTCGGTCGAGGCCGTGCCGGTCATGCCCGACAGCTTGGTGTAGAGGCGGAAGTAGTTCTGGATGGTCACCGAGGCCAGGGTCTGGTTCTCAGGCTGGATGGCGGCGCCTTCCTTGGCCTCAATGGCCTGGTGCAGGCCTTCCGACAGGCGGCGGCCGGTCATCATGCGGCCGGTGAACTCATCGATCAGGACGATCTCGTCGGCCTTGACGATATAGTCCTTGTCGCGCGTGTAGAGCACGTTGGCCCGCAGGGCCTGGTTCACGTGGTGGACGATCGAGATGTTAGCCGCGTCGTAGAGGCCGGCGGTGTCCTCGGCCAGGTGGCCGCCCGAGATCAGGACCTCTTCGATCCGCTCCTGGCCCTCTTCGGTCAGGATGACCTGCTTCTGCTTCTCGTCGTGGTCGTAGTTGGTCTTGTCCTTGATGAGTTCCTTCACCAGGACGTCGATGGTCTTGTAGAGCTCGCTGCGGTCCTCGGTCGGGCCCGAGATGATCAGCGGGGTGCGGGCTTCGTCGATCAGGATCGAGTCGACCTCGTCGACGATCACGTAGTGGTGGCCGCGCTGAACCATCTCGTTGACGTCATAGACGAGGTTGTCGCGCAGGTAGTCGAAGCCGAATTCGTTGTTGGTGCCGTAGGTGATGTCGGACTTGTAGGCGCGCTGGCGGTCGCCTTGGCTCAGGCCATTGACGATGATGCCGTACGACAGGCCCATGAAGTTGTAGAGCTGGCCCATCCACTCGGCGTCGCGGGTGGCCAGGTAATCGTTCACGGTGATGACGTGCACGCCCTTGCCGGCCAGCGCGTTCAGATAGGTCGGCAGGGTGGCGACCAGGGTCTTGCCTTCACCGGTGCGCATTTCCGAGATGCCGCCGAAGTGCAGCACCATGCCGCCGACCAGCTGCACGTCGAAGTGGCGCATGCCCAGCACGCGCTTGGAGGCCTCGCGCACGGCGGCGAAGGCTTCGTCGAGGATGTCGTCGAGGGTCGCGCCCTTTTCCAGGCGGTCCTTGAATTCCTGGGTCTTGGCCTTCAGGGCCTCGTCCGACAGGGCGGCCATCGCCGGCTCGAACGCATTGATCTTGGCCACGCGGCTCTGCAGCGTCTTGACCTTGCGTTCATTGGAGGAACCGAAGAGCTTTTTGGCGAAGCCGAGCATGCAGAAAGGATCCGGAGCGAGAACTAGTGAGGCCGGCGCTAAGGCTTGTGGGCCTTCACTACGGTAATGACGTTGCGCCGGGTTTCGGAAAACCACGGAAAACGGCGCGCGCGCGAGACTTAAGCACCGCCCCTCCCAGTGTCAACGAAGGCCCGGCCCGGCCCGGCGTCGAAAAACGCCGATCCGCGAGGCTTGCCCGCCCCGCACGAATTATGCCCGCAACGCGCGTCGGCGCGACGCCGAAACCGCTGGAAGCGCCTGGAGTTCCATCCGCCTGGCCTGAACCGGACGGCTCGGCGCGAAGTTTAGATCACCAGGCCGCCGAAACGGCTTCCCCTTTGGCCTGACGCGCTCTAGAGCGCTTTTCTTGAGTTCAGCGGAGATCCGCGTCCGATGCACCCCGTCCGCCCCGGTAAACTTCAGGCCCGTTCCTTGATGCTCGCCGCCGCCCTCGGCCTGGCGCTGCTGGTCGCCGCCTGCGGCCGCGGCGGGGTCGACGAGCGCCCGCCCGAGCCCGGCGACACGGCCGTGGCGCGGGTCGACGGCCACGCGGTCTGGGCCTCCGACGTCAAGCGCGAGGCGGTGGCGCAGGGGCTGATCGGCGAAGGCGAGCCGCTCGACGTCTCGTCCGACCTGTTCCGCCGCGTCCTCGACGAGGTGGTGGACCAGAAACTGCTGGCCGCCGAGGCCATCCAGCGCAAGCTCGACAAGGACCCCGTCGCCCAGCGCCGCCTGGCCGCCGCCCGCGAGCGCATCCTCGGCGACATGCTGGTCGAGGGCATGGTCGAGAAGGCCGTGACCGAAGACAACATCCGCGGCCTCTACGCCGAGCAGCAGAAGCTGGCCAAGCAGTCCGAAGAGATCCGCGCCCGCCAGATCCTGGTGCCCAGCCAGGCCGAAGCCGAAAGCGTCAAGAAGCTGCTCGCCACCGGCGCCTCGTTCGACGCCCTGGCCATGGAGCGCTCCAAGGACGAGGCGACCCGCTTCAAGGGCGGCGACCTCGGCTACTTCACCGTCGACGTCATGCCCGAGGCCTATGCCGGCGCCCTGAAGGACGCCAAGGCCGGCGACCTGATCGGTCCGTTCCACTCCGACGGCCAGTGGGTTGTGCTGCGCGTCGAGGACAAGCGCCTGGAAGCCCCGCTCAGCCTGGAAGAGACTCGGCCCCAGATCGTGCGCTTCCTGACCTACGACCAGGTCCGCGACCTGCTGGAGAAGCTGCGCTCGGGCGCCAAGGTGGAGATGCTGGTCGGCAAGGGCCAGGACGTCCCCGGCGCGCCGCAGGAACCGGCCTCTGCTCCGGCCGGCGCCGCCGCCCCCGTTTCCGACCTCGACAGCGCGCCGCCCGCCTCGGCGCCCGCCCAGACCCCGGCAAAGAAATGACCCGCAAGCCTTCCAAGACCTCCACGACCGCTGACAAGGCCGCCGCGAAGACGGCCGAAAAGACGCCCGCGACCAC
Organism: Caulobacter sp. GW821-FHT09B11; assembly: GCF_059418205.1. Lineage (NCBI taxonomy): Bacteria > Pseudomonadati > Pseudomonadota > Alphaproteobacteria > Caulobacterales > Caulobacteraceae > Caulobacter > Caulobacter sp. GW821-FHT09B11. Next base: position 44,383 of record NZ_JBWKPK010000013.1, read on the forward strand.
GACTCCGGCCGAGATCGTCGGCCAGGTCGGCGCCAGCGTCGGTCACGCCCTGGACCGCGCGCTGGATCCGCTAGCCTCGGCCCTGAAGCGCGCCGGCCTGCGCCGCGCCCAGAAGTCGGCCGGCGAGGTTCCCCCCGCCCAGGCCGCCGCCGCCGCCGCGCCGCCCGTGGCGCCGGGCAAGCCGGGCCTGGCCGTCTCGCCGCTGGTCGTGCCGTTCCCGACCATCCCGCCGATCGCCGGCGTCGAGATCGCCACCGGCCGCGCCGGCTTCTACAAGCACGAGCGTCCCGACCTGCTGCTGATGCGCTTCGCCGAGGGCACCTCGGGCGCCGGCGTCTTCACGCGCCACGGCGTCGGCTCGGCCCCGGTCGACTGGTGCAAGCGGCAGTTGGCCGCGACCGGCGGCGCCGACGTGCGCGCCCTGGTGGTCAACGCCGGCTGCGCCAACAGCTTCACCGGCAAGCCCGGCGCCGACGCCGTGCGCCGCGTGGCCACGGCCGTGGGCAAGCGCTTCGACTGCCGCCAGCGCGACGTGATGATGGCCTCGACCGGCGTCATCGGCGTGATCCTCGACGACAGCAAGATCACCTCCAACCTGCGCGAGGTGGAGACCCGCCTGACGCCGGACGGCTGGGCCGCCGCCGCCTCGGCGATCATGACCACCGACACCTTCCCGAAGGGCGCCTACGCGACCGCCGTGATCGACGGCCACGAGGTCAAGATCGCCGGCATCGCCAAGGGCTCGGGCATGATCGCGCCGGACATGGCCACCATGCTGGCCTTCGTCGCCACCGACGCGGCCATCGCCCCGGCCGCCCTGCAGACCCTGGTGTCGCTCTACACCCGCACCACCTTCAACTGCGTGACGGTGGACGGCGACCGCTCGACCAACGACACCCTGCTGCTGTTCGCCACCGGTCAGTCGGGCGCGCCCAAGATCAGCCGCCCCGGCGACAAGCGCCTGGCCGACTTCCGCGAAAAGCTGGAAGGCGTGCTGCTGGACCTGGCCCTGCAACTGGTCCGCGACGGCGAGGGCGCCACCAAGTTCGTCAAGATCACCGTCAACGGCGCCGAAAGCCCGCTGTCGGCCCGCAAGATCGCCCGCACCATCGCCGAGAGCCCGCTGGTCAAGACCGCCTTCGCCGGCGAGGACGCCAACTGGGGCCGCATCGTCATGGCCGTCGGCCGCGCCGACGAGCCGGTCAACCGCGAGAAGATCAGCGTCAAGTTCGGCGACCTCTTCGCCGCCCGCGACGGCCTGGTCTCGGCCGAATACGACGAGGCGGCCATGAGCGCCTACATGAAGCACCAGGAGCTCGAGGTCACCGTCGAGGTCGGCGTCGGCAAGGGCAGCGCCACCGTCTGGACCTGCGACCTGACCAAGCAGTACGTGGCGATCAACGGGGATTATCGGTCGTAGGGGAGCCCAGAGCCTCTTCCCATCTCGCGTCGCTCCTCTCAGCTCCCGTCATTCCCGCCCTTGTGGCGGGCCCCCTCTGTCAGCCGCAAGGGCGGATGGAGCGGATCGCCGGCGATCCGCCTCGCCTGCTCGTGCGAGCGGACCCAGGGCTTCCCGCCACAAGGGCGGGAATGACGGGAGATTAGGGGCGTGAGCCTGTCTAGATCGGTCACGGGCCGCGCCGCCGTCGCGCCCAGGGCAGCACACGGCGGCGCCCCGCGCCTGCCCACCCTATATGCGGCAGGATCGACGCCCCCGACCGATCTTCGCAGCAGAGAAGCCAGCCATGAAAATCCTGATCGTCCTCACCTCGCACGACACCCTTGGCGACACCGGCAAGAAGACCGGGTTCTGGCTCGAGGAACTGGCCGCGCCCTACTACGTGTTCAAGGACGCCGGCGCCGAGCTGGTCCTGGCCTCGCCCAAGGGCGGTCAGCCGCCGCTCGATCCCAAGAGCGACCTGCCGGACTTCCAGACCGACATGACCCGCCGCTTCCAGGCCGACGAGGCCGCGCTGCAAGCCCTCGCCAACACCGTTCCGCTGGACGCCGTCGACGCCGCCGATTTCGACGCGGTCTTCTATCCCGGCGGCCACGGACCGCTGTGGGATCTGGCGGAATCGCCCGTCTCGGTCGCCCTGATCGAGGCCTTCGACCGCGCCGGCAAGCCGCAGGCCCTCGTCTGCCACGCGCCGGGCGCCCTGCGCCACGTCAAGGCCGCCGACGGCCGCCCGCTCGTGGCCGACCGCAAGGTCACCGGCTTCACCAATGGCGAGGAGGACGCCGTCGAGCTGACCGACATCGTGCCGTTCCTGGTCGAGGACATGCTGAAGGAGAGCGGCGGCCTCTACGAGAAGGGCCCAGACTGGTCGCCCTACGTCGTCGAGGACGGCGAGCTGATCACCGGGCAGAGCCCCGCCAGCAGCGACGCCGTCGCCCACGCCCTCGTCAAGCGCCTGGCGGCCAAGGCCTGAGCTTGTCTCCAACCGTAAAACCCCCGCGAAAGCGGGGGCCCAGGCCTTTTCTGAAGCCCTGGATGCTCAACGATAAAACACCTGGGTCCCCGCTTTCGCGGGGATTTTACGGAATAGGAGCTGTCACCCCTGTTCGCTGCGCGCCCGCACCTGCGCCAGCGTGTGGTCCACCAGCAGCACGCCGTCCTCCCACACCGTGACCATGGCGTCGGTCCAGCCGGTCTCCACCGCTTCGCCGTCGCTGACGGCCACCGTCCGGTACTCGCCCGCGTCGTTCCGTTGGAGCATCAGCCGGCCGGCCTTGGAGCGCTTGCCCGGGTCGGTGACGGGGTTCTTGCTAACGTCGATCCAGGCGCCGTCGACCTTGGCTGCCGAGCACTTCAAAGCAAAGCGCTGGGTGTCGCGGTCGAGCTGCTGCAGCAAGCCGCCGCCCATGCCGAAGGCCAGGTTCTCGGCGCTGAAGCCGTCGGCGATCACCCGCTCCAGGATGGCGGCGATGCTGACCGGATTGACCCCGTCGCCCTGGATCACCCGCACGTGGTTCAGCACCTTGTAGCCCTTGGCGTTGACCGTGCAGCCGAAGGCTTCGTCGAGGCGCTTCAAGGTCTCGGCGACGATGGTGACGGGATCGCCGGAGTCGGGCCGCACCACCAGGGTCGCGCCGCTGGCGATGACCTCGTCGCGCAGCTCCTGGCCCCAGATGCGGCTGACGGCGTCGAACAGATCGTAGCTGTCGGACACCACCGAGAACAGGGCGCCGGGCCTGCCGAAGCTTTTCAGCATGTTGCGGTAGGCGTCGGCCTCGTGGTCGCGGCCCCAGCTGGTGATCGTGCTGTGTTCGGCGGCCGGGATGGAGAAGGCGGCCATCGGCTCATTGTACCAGGCCCGCCCGGCCTGCACCGCCGCCAGGGTGTCGCTGCCCAGGAAGTTGACGAGGTGGGCCAACCCGCCGATCGCCGCGCTCTCCCGGCTGGAGACGCCCCGCGCCCCGAAGTCGTGCAGCTTGAACGGCAGCTGGCCTTCGGGATCGTCGCTGGTCTTCTCCAGCGCCGCGCGGATCGTCCGCTTGACGCCCCAGCTGGTGGTGGCGACGGTCACCGGATACCAGACCCGCAGCAGCAGGGTCTCCAGGTAGGACGGCAGCCAGAAACACTCCGGGTCGGTGCTCTCGATGGTCATCAGCGCCTGGTGCGTGGGGATCACGCTGCCCTCCGGCACGGCGCGGATGCGCACCGGCAGGCGGCCGCCGTGCACATCGACGATCCGCCGCCAGCCGGCCTCGTTGAACGGTTCGCCATGCGCCGCGAGAAGCTCGGCGGCCTCGTCGACCATGGCGTGGGTGACGGGCCCGGCCAGCGCCGTCTTCAGGATCGCCTGCAGGCCGAAGAAGACCGTGCGGTCGTAGCGCCCGCCCCGGCTCTCCACATAGGAGAAGGCGCCCGTCGTGCCGGGCGGATATTGCAGCCAGTGGCTGGCCTTGTAGCTGTCGGTGTCGAGGATCAGGTTGTCGAACATCGCGGAAGCTCCTTCGCGCGGGGTGTGACCGTCTCGTCTCTCAAGGCGGGTGGGGTTTGAAACCTCGTCAGGCGGCGCCGACGAAGTGTTCGAGGATGTGGAAGTGATCCTCGAAGAACTGCTCCTCCATCAGCAGCGCCTCGCTGACGGGAACCCAGCGCGCCTGCTCGGCGTCGTCGGAGCCCTTCACGCGCGGCAGCGGACCGGCGGGGAAGTCGAAGTGGAAGGCGTGGGTGATCGTCCGCCCGCGCAGCGAGCGGTCGGGGTGGTCGAACACCCGGGCGGCCTTGATCGAGCCGCGCAGCACGGCCGGCGGGATCTTCACCTTCGTCTCCTCGTGCAGTTCGCGGATCGCGGCGGCCTGCACGGTCTCGCCCTGGTTCACGAAGCCGCCCGGCAGGGCCCACAGCCCCCGCCCCGGCTCGGCCCGACGGCGCACCAGCAGCACGTGGCCGGAATGGACGACCACCGCATCGGCGGTGACGAAGGTCGGCGGATAGGGCGCGGCGGCCCAGGCTTGGCGATAGGTCTTGATGAAGGCGTGCTCGCGGGCCAGCTGGCCATAGGCGGGCGAGCCGTCGCGGAAGGCGGCCAGCATCTCGAACACCGGCGACGGCACGTTGGCCTCGACCAGGCGCAGGCCGCCCGCCTCGCCGGCGAACAGCCAGTCGCGCAGCTCGGTGGCCGACAGCACGTCGGCGTGCTGAACGTCGACCAGCTCCCACTGCGGAAAGGCGGCCAGGTAGGTCGCGGTGGCGTCGTCCTTGTTGCGGCCGATCAGGCCGACCTTGGCGTCTTCACCCGCGCCGTCCCGCGCCAGGGCCTCGGTCACCAGGCGCTGCACGTCGCCGACCCACAGGGTGTCGCCATAGAGGTGGTCGCGCAGCGGCGCGACGATCAGCCGGGCCGCGTCGTCGCCGGCCGCGGCGCGGATCATCACGGCCCGCTCGGCGGCGTTGAAGGGGTTGCGGATGGTGCGCGGCTGGCCGGCGCTGCCGGTGAGCACGATCACCTTCTCCGCCAGCCGCAGCGCATGTTTCAGCACGCTGGCGTGGCCGTTGTGGAACGGCTGGAAGCGTCCGATCAGGACCAGATAGTCGAAGCGCATGAGACTCCCTCACGCTGATGTCCGCCGCCGGTCTATCCGGCGACATGGGTTATGCTAACTCTGAGCAAAAGGTGCTGTCAACCCCTGCGCGTGCAGACGACGTGCAGAGTTGAGGGATTGTCGGCGCCATCGCCTCTCGGCGCTGGACCAGCGATCGCCCGGGCGTCAACGATCCCTCGCCTCCTGGCCGACGAGATCCAGCTCCATGTCCGACCGCAGCGCCTATCTCACGCTCCAGAGCATCGCCGCGGTCCTGACGGCGCCGCCGGCCGCACTGCTTCTCGCGATCGGCCTAACGCCCCCGGATCCAGGCGACTATGACGGCAGCTTCATGCCCGGCCTGGCGCGCTCCCTCTTCGGATTCTTCGCATTCCCGACAGCGGCCTTCCTGCTCAACCTCTTCACGCGACGCGACAGCCGCAGCGGCCTGCGGCTCGCCGCCGACATCGCCGGCTGGGGCGCGGGCCTGACCGGCGCCCTGGCCCTTCTGGCGGGCGGCTGGCTGGCGTGGATTTCGGCATCGTACGGCGACACGGTGGGCGACCACGTCCTCAGCTGGGCCTTCTTCATCGCCTACTTCGGCGGGATCATCCTCTGCGCCATCCATGGCGTGCGCGAGCGTCCGATCTCCAGGACGACCGAACGCAAGGCGCAGCGCCAACCTCCCCTCAGCCTGTCGGCGCCTCAGAACCCGTAGAGCGCCGCGTATTCCGCGTCCTTGGCCGCGATCTGCTTGGCGCAGTCGACCATCACCTTGGCCTGTTTCCAGGTGGCGTCGTCCTGCATCTTGCCGTCGATCATCGCCACGCCCGAGCCGTCGGGCATTGCTTCCAGAATCCGCTTGGCGAAGGCCACCTCGGCGGGGTCGGGGCTGAAGACCGACTTGGCGATGGCGATCTGGCTGGGGTGCAGGCTCCAGGCCCCGGCGCAGCCCATCAGGAAGGCGTTGCGGAACTGCTGCTCGCAGGCGACGGGATCGTCGATCGCCCCGAACGGACCGTAGAACGGCTTGATGCCGTGGGCCGCGCAGGCGTCGACCATCTTGGCGAAGGTGTAGTGCCAGAGGTCCTGCTGCACGCTGGCGCGGGCAGAACCATCCGTATGCGGATCTTCGACGACGCGGTAGCCCGGATGGCCGCCGCCGACCCGCGTGGTCTTCATCGCCCGGCTGGCCGCCAGGTCTGCCGGACCCAGGCTGATGCCCTGCATGCGCGGGCTGGCGCCGGCGATCTGCTCGACGTTCATCACCCCTTCGGCCGTCTCGAGGATGGCGTGCAGCAGGATCGGCCGGGTCACCCCGTGCTTGGCCTCCAGCGAGGCCAAGAGCTGGTCGATGTAGAAGATGTCCCACGGCCCCTCGACCTTGGGGACCATGATGACGTCGATCCTGTCGCCGGCCTTCTCGACCAGGGTCGCTACCTCGTCCAAGTGCCACGGCGAGTTCAGGCAGTTGATCCGCACCCACAGCCCCACGCCCAGGGCCTTGAAGTCGACCTCGCGCGACAGGGCGATCGTGCCGGCCAGGGCCGCGCCCTTGGCGTCGGCGGGAATGGCGTCCTCCAGGTTGGCCAGGATCACGTCGACCGTGGGGGCGATCTCGCCGACCTTGGCCCGCACCTTCTCCAGGTGCGGCGGCACGAAGTGGATCATCCGCTCGACGCGGGCGGGCAGCTCACGCCACGGCGCCGGCGCGCCGATGGCCAGGGGTTTGAAGAAGCCTCGGGCGGTCTTCATGCGCGTCTTCCCTGTGTTCTTATTTCGCAGTTGCGAGAAGACTGCGGCGCGGGCGCGAGGGGGTCAAGGGCGACGCGGGGGAAGACTATCTCCTAAATTCCCGTCATTCCCGCCCTTGTGGCGGGAACCCCTCTGTCAGCCGCAAGGGCTAAAGGGGCGGACTGCTCAGCAGTCCGCTGGCGCTTCACGTGCGGGCGGAACCAGGGGTTCCCGCCACAAGGGCGGGAATGACGGGAGGATAGGATTAGGGCGACGCCGGCCGCGGCGGCGGCGCCTCGTCCGGATCCTCGCGGCCCAGCTCGTCGGCGGCGTCGTTCTGCGAGACGTGGGTCGCCGCCTTGCCGCGAGCCTTGCGCGCCGCGCGCGGCTCCAGCCGCAGGGCCGCCCTCGCGTCCTCGCCCTCCTCGCCGAACAGCCCCCGCAGCCGCACGTCGCGCTGCGGATAGGGGATCTCGATGCCGGCCCCGCGCAGGGCGTCGTCAATGGCCCAGGTATAGGCCGCGAAGATCGCCGCCGGCCGACGCACGGCCTCCACCGTCGGCCAGACGATCAGCTCGAACTTCAGGGCGTGCTCGCCATAGCCCACCAGCCACACCTGGGTGCGGCGCACGGCGTCGTCGGCGCTGGTGAAGGGCACGCTGCGGGCCGCCTTCAGCACCGCCTCGCGCACCGTCTCCTTGTCGACCCCGAAGGCGGTGACGAAGGGCACGCGGATGCGGCGGGTGGTGTTGCGCAGGGTCCAGTTGATCACCTGGTCGTTGACCAGCACGGAGTTGGGCACGATCACGTCGGTGGCGTCGTTGGTGCGGATCCGCGTGGCGCGCGGCCCGATCTCGTGCACCACCCCGCGCGAGCCGTTCGACAGTTCGACGAAGTCGCCCACCGCGATCAGCCGCTCGAACACCAGGCTGACGCCCGAGGCGAAGTCCTTGATCACCCCCTGCAGGCCAAGCCCCACGCCCACCCCGACCGCGCCTGCGAACACCGTCAGCGAGGTCAGGTCGATGCCCATGGTCGACAGGCCAGCCAGCAGGCCGACCAGCACCAGGCCGTAGGTCGTCAGCTTCTCGACCACATACAGCGACGAGGCGTTGTCGGCCGCCCGCGCCCGCAGCCGCCGCAGCCCCGCCGCCGCCAGCCGCGCGGCCAGCAGGGCGGCGATGACGATGACGATCCCGGCCCCCAAGCCCCCCACCGTGATCGCCGACTTGCCGAGCTTGACCAGCTCCAGGGCGTCCAGGCGTTGCAGCGGGTTGTCGGTCATGGAGGGGAGTTTGAGCGCGGGCAGTAGCCATCTTCAAGCCCCGGCGGGCCGTCACAGAAGGAACCTCCCCCATAGGGGGAGGTTCTCGCGTGTACGGGCTCGGTCTCTGTTACCGCCCCACCATCGCCAACCCGGCCTCCGCATACCGCTCGCCCTCGACCGCCGTCTCCGGCACCGCCGCGGCGATCTTCGCCAGGTCGTCGGCCGACAGCGCCACGTCCACCGCCCCGATGTTCTCCTCCAGCCGCGCGACCTTGGTCGTGCCGGGGATCGGCGCTATGTCCGGTCCCTGGGCCAGCAGCCAGGCCAGGGCCAGTTGCGCCGGCGTCACGCCCTTGTCGCCGGCCAGTTCGACCAGCGCCTCGACCAGCGACTGGTTCTTGGCGATCGCCTCGCCCTGGAAGCGCGGCAGGGTCGAGCGGAAGTCGTCCTTGCCGAAACCGTCGCCGGCCTTGATCGCGCCGGTCAGGAAGCCCCGGCCCAGCGGGCTGTAGGGCACGAGACCAATGCCCAGCTCGCGGATGGTCGGCAGCACCTGGGCCTCGATTCCGCGCGTCCACAGCGAATACTCGCTCTGCAGGGCCGCCACCGGCTGCACCGCATGGGCCTTGCGGATCGTCGCCGCCCCCGCTTCCGACAGGCCGAAGTGCTTGACCTTGCCCTCGGCGATCAGGTCCCTGACCGTGCCGGCCACGTCCTCGATCGGCACGCCGGGATCGACGCGGTGCTGGTAGAAGAGGTCGATCACCTCGACGCCCAGGCGCTTGAGCGAAGCCTCGGCCACGGCGCGGATGTTGTCGGGCCGCGAATTCACCCCCCGCATGCGGGCCGTGCCCGTCTCGTCGGGGGCGATGTCAAAGCCGAACTTGGTGGCGATCACCACCCGGTCGCGGAAGGGCTTGAGGCCTTCGCCGACCAGCTCCTCGTTGACATAGGGTCCGTAGACCTCGGCGGTGTCGAAGAAGGTGACGCCCAGGTCCACCGCCTTGGCCATCAGGTCGAACATCGCCTGCTTGTCGGGCGCGGGACCATAGGCCCAGCTCATGCCCATGCAGCCGAGACCGAGGGCCGAAACCTCCAGGCCGTCGCCGAGTTTGCGCGTCTTCATGGGCAGCTCCTTTTGCGGGAAATCGGGATCACGGCGTCGCCGCGACGGCAGGGAGATGGGCCTTGGCGGGCGAAACGATAACCGCTTGCGGTCTCAACGCACTCCTGAGCATCTCTCAGCAATGTCGCCCCGCCCCCTGCCCGACCTCGCCGTCTTCGCCCTGGTGGCCGAGCGCCGCAGCTTCCGCGCCGCCGCCCAGGCCCTGGGGGTGACGGCCTCCGCGCTCAGCCACGCGATCCGCAATCTGGAGACCCGGCTGGACGTCCGCCTGCTCAACCGCACCACGCGCAGCGTCGCCCCCACCGAGGCCGGCGAGCGGCTTCTGGCCAGGCTCGGTCCCGCCCTGGCCGACATCGACGCGGCGCTCGACGAGATCGCCCAGTTCCGCGACCGCCCCGCCGGGCGTTTGCGCATCAACATCGCCACCACGGCGGCCCGCATGCTGCTGGCCCCGCGCATCGGCGGCTTCATGAACGCCTATCCCGATGTGCGGGTCGAGATCGTCTGCGAGGACGCCCTGTCCGACATCGTCGCCGGCGGCTTCGACTGCGGCGTGCGGCTGGGCGAGCGGCTGCAGGCCGACATGATCGCCATCCCCTTGAGCGGCGAGCTCTCCCAGGCCCTGGTCGCCACGCCCGACTACATCGCCCGCCACGGCGCCCCCAAGGAGCCCGAAGACCTGATGAGCGGCCACCGCTGCCTGCTGGTGCGCCGATCCTCGGGCGCGCCCTATCCGTGGGAGTTCGAGCGCAAGGGCCGCCTCGTCGTCGTCACCCCGCCCGCCTGCCTGCTCACCGACAACGGCGCGGTGCTGCTGGAGGCCTGCAAGGGCGGGGCGGGCCTGGCCTTCCCGTTCCGCGAAGCCGTCGCCGACGACATCGCCGCCGGCCGCCTCGTCTCGCTGCTGGAAGACTGGTGCGAGCCATTCCCCGGCTTTTTCCTCTACTACCCCAGCCGCCGCCAGCTCTCCCCGGCGCTGCGGGCCTTCATCGACTGGATGCGGTTCTAAGCCCCCCAACGCGCGACAAGGTTTACGCGCTGTTCACGACTCGCCTTCATGTTGAGCTTGAAAACTCGACACGCGCAGCACGCGCACCGGTGAGGACTTCCATGGTCACGGCCGTCGCTCCCTCCCCCTACAGCTACGACCCCGTGGCGCACGCTCAGGCGAGGCTGCCGGGGCTGCGGCGTCTTTACGAGTTTGCTCACGTGTCGTTCGACGAGGCCGCCTATCTGAAGCAGGCCCAGAACCGCAAGGACATGTACGCCCAGGCGGCGGGCGCCTACGAGCGGCGCGAAGCCATACTGGCGCAGGCCGAGACGTCCATCCAGGCGCTGAACCTTCCGGAATATGTCGAGCCGGCCGTGAAGGTGGACCTGTCCCCGGAGGCCAGGGCGGCCCTGGCGAAGGACGCCGCGCAGAAGCCTGCCGAGGCGTCCGACGCAACGTCCACGACCACGGCGCTCGCGGCGCCGGTCGAGACCTACCCCAAGGGCTCGCTGGCTTCCGAGAACAACCAGATGGCCACTGGCATGGCCAAGGCCGCGCGCAACAACATCGAGATGCTGGGTCTCGACATCAGCATGGTCAACGGCGGCGTCTGGATGCTGAACAACACCGAACGGTTCGACGACCTGCGCGCCCGGGGGATGGGCGGCGAGGTCGACATGATGGTCTATATTTCCGAGAAGTGGATCAACAGGGGCCTGTCCGGCCTGAACGCCACGCTCCGCGGGATGAACAGCCGGTTCGAGGTCACGGGCGCGCCGCTCTACCGCACCACCGAGGGCAAGCTGAGGATCGGCGACTTCACCCAGTCGGCCGGCGAGGCCGGCTGGTCGGTGTCGGTGCGCTCGACAGGCGAGGCTGTCGCCATCGCCAACGGCCGCGACGTGAGCGACCAGGTCGACGACAGCTCCGCATGGGGCTTCCGCTGGTCGGATGTCATCGCCGCCCGCAAGGCCCGGGACGCCGCTCTCGCGGCCGAAACCTCGAAGACGGCCGCGATCGGGACCACTGCGCCTGCGAGCACGGCCTCGGAGACCGCCGCCACCCTGGCCGTTCCGGTCAGCGCCGCCGCCTCGACCGCGGCGGTCGCCCTGGCGACCCTGAGCAACGTCGGAAAGACGGTCGACCGCTCGATCTGACGGCTCTCGCGAAAATTCGCCTCGACGATGTCGGGGCGGCGGGCGTTCCTTCGTCCTCGGGAAGACGCGGCGACCAGGCCGCCAGCCAGGAGGACGACGCCATGCCCAAGATCACCCCGTTCCTGTGGTTCGACACCCAGGCCGAAGAGGCCGCGAACTTCTACGTCTCGATCTTCCCCAATTCGAAGATCCTCTCGGTCAACCGCTATCCCGACGACGTGCCGCCGCCGGCCGGGCCGGGCGGCTCGGTGTCGACCGTCTATTTCGAGCTCGACGGCCAGGGCTTCACCGCGCTGAACGGCGGCCCCCACTTCAAGTTCGACGAGGCGGTGTCGTTCACGGTCGACTGCGACGGCCAGGCCGAGGTCGACCGCTACTGGGACGCCCTGCTGGCCGGCGGCGGCCAGCCCTCGGCCTGCGGCTGGCTGAAGGACCGCTACGGCCTCTCCTGGCAGATCACCCCGCGCCAGCTGATCGAGCTGACCACCGGCCCCGACAAGGCCGTCGCCGGCCGCGTCTTTGCCGCCATGATGCAGATGGTGAAGATTGACGTGCCCACCCTGGAGAAGGCGGCCCGAGGCGAGGCATAATTTAATCCGGGTAATATTGACTCTAATTTTTATCCGGGCGAATTAGGCGGCGCGCTTTTCAGGGAGCCGCCGCCCATGTCGTCCGCCGCCTCGCCCGCCGTCTCCTCAGTCGCCCGGATCCCCGCCGTCGCCCGCGCCCTGCGGACGGCGTTCGCGGCCGACGCCGTCGATTCCGAGACGCGGCTCACCGGCGGCCTCTCCGGCGCCGGCAGCTGGCGCATCCGCGTCGGCGGCGTCCCCTATGCGCTGCGCATCGACACGGCCCGCGACGCCGTCCGCGACCCCGCCCGCGCCCAGGCCTGCCAGCGCATCGCCGCCGAGGCCCTGCTCAGCCCGCGCCTTCGCTGGGCCGACGCCGAGGGCGGCGTGACGATCGTCGAGTGGATCGAGGCCCGGCCCCTGTCGGACTTCCCCGGCGGCGGCGGCGCCCTGGTGGACGAGCTGGCCCGCACCGTGCGCCTGCTGCACGAGACGCCGGCTTTCCCGCCACTGGCCGAGTCAGGACTCGACTATCTGGACGCCCTCGAAGGCCTGGTGCGCGGCCTGCTGGCCCGGCCGCTGCTGACGCCGGCCGCCCGCGAGGCGGCGGCGGCCCTGTGGGACGGACTGGTCACCGCCAGCCGCGCGGCGGGGTGCGAACCGGTCTCCAGCCACAACGACCTCAATCCCCGCAACATCCTCAGCGACGGCGCCCGGCTGTGGCTGATCGACTGGGAGTCGGCGTTCCTGGCCGACCGCTATATCGACCTGGCCGCCGTCGCCAACCTGTTCGCCCCCGGCCCCGAAGCGGCCGACCGCTTGCTGGCCGCCTATTTCGGCGCCCCGCCGACCGACGCGCAGCGCGGCCGCCTGGCCCTGGCGCGGCGGGTCAGCCACCTGTTCTATGCGGTGATGTTCCTGACCGCCGCGGCGAACGAGCGCCCGGACGCCCGTCCCGCCGAGACGACGCCGGCCCGTCCCCTGGCCGAACTGCACGCCGCCCTCTGGGCCGGCGAGCCGCTGCTGGACACCTGGGACGGCCGGGTCGAATACGGCCTGGCGCGGCTGGCGGCGGCGGCCTAGGCGCCGCCTCAGGCCTTCTTGACGAACTCGGTGCGCAGCACGAGGCCCTTCACCTTGTCGACATTGGCCTCGATCTCTTCGGGGTCGCCGGTCAGGCGGATCTTCTTGACCAGGGTCCCGCGCTTGAGGGTCACCCCGCCCGAGCCCTTGACCTTCAGGTCCTTGATCAGGGTGACGTTGTCGCCGTCGGCCAGGATCGCGCCGTTGGAGTCGCGGGTTTCATCGGACATGGAAGGTCTCCTTCAGCGGCCGGGCGGCGCGAAGGCGAAGCCCATACAAAAGTTGCGGGCTTTCTAGGATGCGGCGGCCGAAGGCGTAAAGGCCCCGGCCGCCTTTTCCTGCTTTGTCTGCTCCCTACTGCGTCTTCAGGAACTCGATCACCGCCGCCCGCTCCTGCGCGCTGAGGGCCGGACCGACCACGCCCTTGGTCCCATCGGGAGCGTCGCGGAACTCGTGGCCCTTGTTGGAGCTGCCCTTGACGCTGACGTCCAGCTTGAAGGCCCCGCGCGGGCAGGCGGCCTTGACGTCCAGGCCGACGGCCTTGGGGTCGTAGGCGCGGTTGCCCAGGCAGAAGCTCGACGGACGCTCGCCGGGCGGCCCCAGCAGGGCGTGCAGCGACGGCACCGAGCCGTTGTGCAGGTAGGGCGGCGCCGCCCAGATGCCGTTCAGCGGCCGGGCCTTGTAGGCCGGCGGGGCCTGGATGCAGTTGGGGCGGTTGCCCTTGTCGGCGTCGGCCTCGACGCTCTTGATCGGCGTGCCCTCGTCGACGTGGAACTTGTCGACCACGAACTGCACCGCCGAGGCCAGCGCCTGGCCGAAGGTCATGTCGGTGGTCGGCTTGGTGGGGGTGGTGAAGCAGGTGACGCCGGTGTTCGGATCGGTCACGCCGGGCTGCAGGCCCAGGGCCAGCGGCGTCTTGATCTTGCGGGCCGACAGGATCTCGGCCTGGCCGGGATCGGTGCCCACCACGCTGAGCGGGATGATGTTGACCTTCAGGTAGCTCTCGCCGTGCTCGTTGGCCGTGGTCCACAGCGAGGGGGTGTAGAGCGCCTGGTTCGGATCATCGACCGGCGGCAGATGGCAGCCCTGGCAGCGCAGCGCGTAGACCTTGCGGCCCGCCTCGGCCTTGGCGATGTCGATGCGGCCCAGCACGTCCTGCGGCCACTTCGGACCCGACAGGCCCTTGAAGCCCCGCACCCGGCCGTCGGGCTCGCGCTCCAGCGGGTTGGGGCCTTCGATCTGCTGCTCCATACGCGCCAGGTTGCCCACCGGCACCGACGAGTCCCACAGCTTGTGGGGCTGGTCGTAGGTGGTCATGTTCACCCGCGCCAGCACCCCGATCGCCTCGCCGACATTGCGGATGGCCGGCTGGCCGATCGAGCCGTCGTACTGCGCCCAGGTGAACCATGGCGTGGTCCACAGGTGCGGATACTTCACCGGCGCGCTCAGGGCCGCGTAGTTGACCAGCGGATCGAAGGTCGCCGACTTCACCGGCAGCAGATTGACGTAGAACACCTCGTTGCCGATGCGGTTAAGGGCGTCCAGGCGGTTGAAGCCCTCGGGCACGCCGTCGCGCTTGTCGATCTCCGACGTCGCCTTGGCCGCCGCGGCCAGGGTCTTGATCGTCGCCTTCAGGTCGGCGTGCAGTTGCTTGCGCTGGGCCTTGGTGGCTTTGGGGCTGAGCACCCTGTCGGCGAAGGAATTGAAGCGCCAGGGCAGCACGTCGGTCAGCAGCAGGGCCGCGCCCAGGGTGCTGGTCAGCTGGCCCAGGCTCGAGGCGGCGTTGCCGCCGTCGATGCGCAGGGAGACGCCGTTATATTCCAGGTGGCCGGTGTGGCAGGCCGCGCAGGTCAGGCCCACCTGGTCGGGCAGCATCTTGCCGGTGGTCGGGTCGGCATAGGCCTTGGTGATGGCGAAGCCCACCGGCATGCCGGCCGGATTGAGGCCCTTGTTGCTTTCCACCGAGGCGTCGGCGGGCACGCCGCCGATCTTGTGCTTGTAGCCGTAGGCCTTCTCGCGCCAGCCGGCGGGCCCCGCCTGGCCGCCGCCCGACGGCGGGCTGGGGATGAAGCCCAGCTTCTGCATGTAGCTGTCGTTGATGAACAGCTTCTCCTTGCCGGGCAGGATCTTCGGCTCGGCCACGGCCACGAACCAGGCGTAGGGGATCGGCAGGGTCGAGGTGCCCTGGGTGGCGTGGTGGAACCAGTAGCGGTCGCTCTCGCTCCAGCCCTGGTCGAGCCAGCGGGCCTCGCGCACCGGCTGGGCCGGCGGCAGCGGCGGCTCGACGAAGGACAGGACCTTCTGGATCCCGATCCCCACCGCCACGAAGACGACCAGCGCCAAGATCCACAAGGCGGCTTTCTTGAATCCCGACATCGACGTTCCCCTCCGCGACGCACCCATAAGAATGCAATTTTGAGGACTCATCAACATGGGATACAATTTCTGGAAGTGACGCGCTTCGCCCTCTCGCGGCGGGCGCGTCTCGGGGCCGCTTTTTTCAGAACAACCAAACCCGCCAAGCCGAGGTCAAAGATGGTCGATGTCGCAGCATCATCGTTCCTGGACGCCTATGACGCCGCGCAGCAGCCGCAGCAGAAACTAGGCCTGCTCTATCAGTGGATCGCCACCAAGCCCTTGGCTTTGTTCAAGGAATTGCGAACCCGGCGACCGATCCTGGTCACGCCCGGCGGGCCGACGATCCTGGCGATGTTCGCCGACGTCGAAGAGGCCCTGACCCGGAACCTGCAGTTCACGGTCAAGCCCTACGCGCCCAAGATGGACCCGGCCGTCGGCCCGTTCATGCTGGCCCGCGACGGCACGGTCTTCAACCAGCGCGACAAGAGCATCATGCGCGCGCTGATTCAGCAGGCCGACCTGCCCAGCGTGCGCCAGACCGTGGCCAAGATCGGCGCCAAGCTGATCGCTCAGGGCGCCTCGCCCGACGGCCGGCTGGAGCTGGTCTCGCAGGTCACCCGCCCCGGCCCGATCGCCCTGACCGGCCAGTACTTCGGCTTTCCGGGGCCGGACCTGACGGCGATGCTGCGCTGGTCCTACGCCACCCAGAACGACATGTTCCACAACCTGACCGACGATCCCAAGGTCCATGCGGCCAACATCGCCGCCGGGGCCGAGATGCGATCCTACCTCGAAGACTTCCTGCCCCGCCGCGCCAAGCAGGTGAAGGCCGATCCCAAGCTCGACGACGTCGTCTCGCGCATGCTGCGCCTGCAGACCCCGCCGCAGATCGGCTTCGACCAGGGCCGGATCCTGTCCAACACCATGGGCCTGCTGGTCGGCGGCATCGAGACCACCTCGGCCGCCATCGTCCAGGCGATCGACCAGTTGCTCGACCGGCCCGACCAGATGGTCGCCGCCAAGCGCGCGGCCCAGGCCAATGACGACGCGACCTTCGACGCCATCTTCTGGGAAGCCCTGCGCTTCAACCCGATGGCCCCGTTCGTGGTCCGCCTGCTGGTCGAGCCCTACACGATCGCCGCCGGCACCCCGCGCCAGACCACCCTGGCCGCCGGCACGGTGGTGTTCGCCAGCGTCGCCTCGGCCATGCACGACGGCACGGTGGTTCCCGATCCGGAGACCTTCAAGCCCGGCCGCCCGGCCTATCACTATCTGCACCTGGGCTTCGGCGAGCACCGGTGCCTGGGCGACCAGGTCAGCCTGATGCAGGCCCCGGAACTGGCCAAGCAGATCATCAAGGCCGGCTTCTGCAAGCGCGCGGCCGGCGCTGCGGGCCATCTCGACTTCAAGGGCGGCCCGTTCCCGGAAAGCCTGGTGCTGACCAAGTAGGCGAGTTGCGGGGGCCTCGCGGCTCCCGCATCCCCCTCCCGCGGCGTTGGGGGCCCGCTGGCGTGCGCCCCGCCGCCCAGGGCCTCGAAACGCCCGCTAGAGGATGATGTCGCCCGGCGGGAAGCCGCGGTGGTCGCCGTCGAACAGGATGACCATGTCGGCGAGCGTGTCGCCGTCGACATAGAGGTTCATGGTCGTCTGGTTGGTGGTCTCGTCGTAGATCAGGACAATGTCGCCGACATGCTGGGCCGTGGCCCCCAGGTGGAAGGCCTGGTCGCCGCCCAGGGTGACGTCGGCGTCGATGGCCGACAGGTCCAGCCAGTCGTGCGCCGTCCCCGGACCACTCGAATGGGTGAAGTCGACGATCCGGTCGTTGGCGCCCAGCACGCTATCCTGCGCGATCGAATAGGCGAAGATGTCGCTTCCCTCGCCGCCGGTCAGCACGTCGGCCCCGCCGGCGCCGATCAGGTAGTTGCCCCCGTCGTTCCCGGTCAGCACGTCGTCGAAGGTCGAGCCGATCAGGTTCTCGATCGAGACCAGGGTGTCGGTCCCCGCGCCGTAGGTGTTCTGGTCCTCGAGGATACGCAGGTCGACGCTGACGCCCGAGGCGGCGCTCAGATAGACCGCCGTGTCGCTGCCGGCAGCGCCGTCGAGGGTGTCGTCGCCGTCGCCGCCTTCGAGGAAGTCGTTGCCGCCGCCGGCCCAGAGGCTGTCGTTGCCGCTGTCGCCGACCAGCAGGTCGGCCCCGTCCAGGCCCTGCAGCAGGTCATGGCCGGAGCCGCCGAGCAGGGCGTTGGAGCCGCCGTCGCCGGTCAGCACGTCGTCGAAGTCGGAACCCTCCAGGCCCTCGATCGCGGTCAGGGTGTCCAGGCCCTGGCCGGTGTCCTGGGGTCCCGAAAGACCCAGGTCCACCCTCACGGCCGTGTCCGAGGAGGCGTAGGAGGCCACGTCGATCCCGCCGCCCCCGTTCAGCACGTCGTCACCGGCCGCGCCCTCCAGCAGGTCGGCGCCGTCGCCGCCCGACAGGGCGTTGGCGCCGGCGTCGCCGATCAGCACGTCGTCGCCGGTTCCGCCGATCACGTTCTCGACGTTGCGGATGGTGTCCTCGGCCGCGCCGCCGACATGGACGGTGGTGTTGGAGGAGCCGTTCAGCGTCACCTCCACGCCCAGGGTCTTGTCGGCGTAGGAGACGGTGTCGACGCCTTCCTCGCCGTTCAGCAGGTCGGCCCCGCCGCCGCCCGACAGCCAGTCGTCGCCCTCGGCCCCGCTCAGGGTGTTGGCGCCGGCGTCGCCGGTCAGGACGTCCGCGCCCAGCCCGCCGAACACGTTCTCGATATTGCGCAGCGTGTCCTCGGCCACCCCGCCCACATAGACGGTGGCGTTGCTCGCGCCGTTCAGGGTGACGACCACGGCCTGGGTCTTGTCGTCATAGACGGCCGCGTCGACGCCCGCGCCGCCGTCCAGCACGTCGGCCCCGCCCAGGCCCCACAGGAAGTCGTTCCCGGCCCCCGTGGTGATGATGTCGGCGCCCTGGCCGGCGTGGAAGGTGATGCGCTCGACATTGGTCACCGAGCCGCTGGCCACGCCTCCGACCCGGATGACGTTGACCGCGGCGCTGTTGCTGTTGTCGAACTCGATCGCGCCGGTGCGGTTGTTGTAGAACAGGATGGCCTGGTCGCTGCCGGCCCCGCCGTCGATCGTGTCGTCACCGCCGTCGACGTTCTGGTGGACGCCCGTGGACGGCGCGCCCGGCGTGAGCATCGCCCCCGGCGCGACGCCGTTCATCAGCACGTCGTTGCCGTCGCCGCCGTCGAGCAGGTCGTTGCCCCGGCCGCCGATCAGCACGTCGTTGCCCAGGCCGCCATGCAGGCGGTCGGCGCCGTCCGCCGTCGCCAGGTCGGCGTCGTCGCCCAGCAGCAGGTCGTTGCCGTCGTCGCCGTACAGTTCGTCGTCGCCGCTCAGCCCTTCGATCCGGTCATGGCCGTCGCCGCCGTGCACGAGGTCGCCGCCGCTGTTCACCTCGGCCAGGTACAGGGTGTCGACGAACGACGGCGACAGGGTCTGGACCAGCAGATGCGCCCCGTCCGGCGACAGCACCGCCGAGACCGCGCCATTGCCGCCGATCCCGTTGACGGCCTTGCCCGTGACCCGGGTGATCTCGCCGGTGGCCAGGTCCTTGAGGAAGAAGTCGGCGACGGAGCCGTTGGTGTCGCCGGGCGTCAGGTTGTCGGCGTTGCTCTGGAACAGCACCTTGGTCCCGTCCGACGAAAACGTGGCCTTGCCCAGGTAATAGCCGTTGGATTGGCCGCCCGTGGCGCTGGTCGAGACGCGGGTGACCACGCCGGTGGCCAGGTCCTTTACGAACAGGTCGGCGTAGCCGTTGGTGTCGCCGGCGACCAGGTTGTCGGCGTCGCTCTCGAACAGCACCTTGGTCCCGTCGGGCGAGAACACCGGATTGCGCGACGAGTTGGAGCCCGCGGTCCCCGTCCCGTTGGTCGAGATCTGGGTGACGACGCTGGTGTCCAGGTCCTGGATGTAGAGTTGGGCGTAGCCGTCGGCGCCGGCGCCCAGGTCGGCCCAGCTGGCGAACACCACCTTGGTCCCGTCCGGCGAGAACGACGGGCTGTAGGCGTCGCTGGCGACCAGGATCACGTCGCCGCTCTGCAGGTCCTTGATGTAGACGTCGTTGTCGCGCCCCTGCGGCACGGCCGTGAACAGGATCCGCGTGCCGTCGGGCGAGAACTTGGCGTCCGCCACCTCGAAGTACTGGCCCAGGTCGACGCTGGTGACCACGCCGGTGTCCAGGTCACGGATATAGAGCGGCCCCGGCGCGTCCGGCTCGCTGTAGTCGGGGCTGATGAACAGCAGTTGCGAGCCGTCCGGCGACAGGGCCGGGCCATAGCTGGTCCGCTCGGCGGCGAAGCCCGCGCCGTCGGTCGCCAAGCTGAGGGTCTGGGTGGC
The DNA here is from genome assembly GCF_059418205.1 of Caulobacter sp. GW821-FHT09B11. Taxonomy (NCBI): domain Bacteria; kingdom Pseudomonadati; phylum Pseudomonadota; class Alphaproteobacteria; order Caulobacterales; family Caulobacteraceae; genus Caulobacter; species Caulobacter sp. GW821-FHT09B11. The sequence goes on from NZ_JBWKPK010000013.1 coordinate 64,112, forward strand.
GACGTCCAGGATATAGACGTCGACCCCGTAGTTGGGATCGTTGGGGACTAGGCCGATGCCGGCGCTCTGGAAATAGACGGTCGCGCCGTCGGGCGACCAGATCGCCGCGATGTCCTGGTATCCGATCGAGGAAACCAGCGCGACAGGCGCGGTCTCCTCTGTGCCCGTCAGCAGGTCGTTGCCCGCGCCGCCCGTGATGATCGCCATCAGTTCCCCACAAGACTGCCCGGGACACGCGACAGGCCTCGTCCAGAGCGTCGCGCCCTGATGTCGAGAGCGGCCGATGCGCCGGATCGGACGTCGAACTCGCTTCCGCGAGGTCGCGACCAGACCACAACCTTGGGGCAATGACAATGCGGAGCACTATCGGATTCAGCGCATCGGAAATCCGGCTCCGCGCGAGGAAACCCGGCCTACTCCTTGCGCCCCAGCGGGTGCTTGGTGCGCACCACCTCGGCCAGGTGTTCGCCGGCGACGTGGGTGTAGATCTGGGTGGTGCCGATGTCGGCGTGGCCCAGCAGGGTCTGGATGACCCGCAGGTCGGCGCCGCCTTCCAAGAGGTGGGTGGCGAAGGCGTGGCGCAGCACGTGGGGGCTGACCTTCTCGCGGTCGATGCCGGCGGCGATCGCCGCGTCCTCCAGCAGCTGTGAGACCCGGCGCCCCGTCAGCCGCCCGCCCTTGCCGCGCGAGGGAAAGAGCCACGGACTGGCCTTCTGGCCTTTTAGCAGAAATTGCAGCCTTCCCTCCAAATAGGCCTTCACCGCCGTGCGGGCCGCGTCGTTCAGCGGGGCCAGCCGTTCCTTGCCGCCCTTGCCCTTGACCATCAGGAAGGCCGGGTCCCGCGCCAGGGCCGACAGCGGCAGGGCCAGCAGCTCGCTGATCCGCAGGCCAGAGGCGTAGAGCAGCTCGATGATGCAGGTCAGGCGCAGGCCCTGGGCGCCGTCCTTGGCCGAGGCGGCGGCCAGCAGGGCGTCGATCTCGGCCCGCGACAACACCTTGGGCAGCGGCCGGCCGGCCTTGGGCGCGACCACCCGGCGGGAGGGGTCGTCGGCCCGCCAGCCCTCGCCCAGGGCGAAGCGATAGAACTGCCGCACGGCCGAGCGCCGCCGGGCGGCCGTGGCGGGCGACAGGCCGCGCGCGCCGAGGTCCTGGAAATAGGCCTCGATCGCTTCGGCGTCGGCGGCGTCGAGATCGTTGCCCGTCCGCCCCAGGAAGCCCCGGGCGTCGGCCAGGTCCTTCTCGTAGGCGCGCAGGGTGTTGGCGGCGGCCGCGCGCTCGACGGCCATCATCTCCAGGAAGGCCTCGACCCAGCCTTCTGCTTTCCCGCTCATTTCTTCTTCACGGCGGGCTTGGCGGCGGGTTTCGCGGCGGCGGCCTTCGGCGGGGCCGGCGCCGCGGGCAGCAGGCCCTCGACGGCGATCGCCCGGGCGTCGGTGGCCAGGCCGGCGCGGTTGAGGGCCGAGACGATGCGGGCGCGATCGCCCGCCGACGGTCCGGCGACGCCCGCCTCGGTCGCCACCGACAGGGCCAGCAGCACGGCCTCGCCCTTTCGGCCGGCGGCGGCGGCGCTGTCGAGCAGGGCCAGGCGCGCGGACAAGGCGGTCGACTTGCCGGCCTCGAAGCCGGCGAAGGTCGCGCGGTCCTCGGGGCTCAGCACCCCGCCCAGGCCTTGCAGCACCAAGGCGGCCGGCTGGGCCGGCGACTTAGGCCCGCCCGCCGCGCCCAGCTCCACGAGCCGGTCCAGCGCCTGGTCGGTCGAGCCGCCCGACGCCGCCGCCAGGGCGGCGTCGAACAGGGCCAGGTCCTGCGGGCCGACGCCGGGGATGGCGTCGGCGGTCATGCCGCCGCGGATCGCCTGGGCGGTCTTGAGGTCGCCCGCCGTCAGGGCCGCGCGCAGGAACAGCGCCTGGTCGATCGGGCCTCCGGCCGTGGCGGCGGTGGCGATCAGCGGCGCGGCGGCGCGGGCGGCGGCGGCGTAGTCAGCCCCCGGCCTGGCCGTGCGCAGGAAGGCCCAGTCCGAGGCCTGCGCCGCCGCCACGTCGGTCGGGGCCGGGGCGATCACCTGGCGCAGGGCGGGCGAGGCCGTGGCGGCGGCCGCCGACGTGCGGATGTCCAGCGCCAGGGTGGTCGACAGGGCGTAGTTGATCCCGCTGCTCAGGTCGCCCGCGCCGGTCGCCGGCGTCTTGGCCAGCAGGGCGGTCATCAGCCGGGCATAGGCGGGATCCTTGCCCTGCTGCTGGGCGAGGTTGAAGGTCAGCTGGGCCTGGTCGAGCTGGCCCGCGCGCTGCTGGCAGAAGGCCCGCAGGCGCAGCCAGTAACCGGCCCCGCGATCGACACTGAGAGCGTCGGCGATGGCGCAGGCCCGCTCGTCGTCGCCGCGAATGAGGTTGGCCTCGGCCGCGGCCATGGCCAGGGCGGCGTTCTGGTCGAGGCCCGGCGTGCGGTCCAGCACCTGCTTGGCGCCGGCCGCCTCGCCCAGGGCGACCAGGGCGAGCGCCCGCGCCCCGCCCATCGCCGGATCGTCGCCCACGCCCTTGGGCGCATGGGCCCCGGTGGCCAGCACCCGGCGGGCCAGCTCGGCGAAGGCCGGCGACAGCGGCCTAGTCGCCAGGCTCGGCAGGATCTGGCGCATCAGCTCGGGCGAGGCGTCCTTCCACAGGTCGCCCGGCAGGCCCGTCTCGGCGGCCGGCGTCGAGAACAGGTCCGGCGGCGCCAGGGTGGTCACGGCCACCGTGGCCTCTTGGGCTTGGGCGGAAACAACGGCGATCACCGACAGGGCGGCGGCGAGCAAAAGCGAGGAACGCGGGGAGAAAGCCATGCCCCCACTATGGCAAGGAAGCACGGCGGGCAGAAGACGGTCCGGCGGCCGGAAGGGGGCGCGGACGTAACCTTGGTCGTCCAGAAAGGCTTGCGAGCCGCCGAATTTGGGTCCAATTGCGGAAATGTACAGCTTACGCAGCGTGAGCTTGAGCCTTGGGGGGCTCCAACGTCCGGTCGGACGGGAGTGGTCGAGCAGCGCCGATCATCCGCAGGAGATCCCGCCGAATGCCCCTCTCTCCCCCCGATAATCGCCTCGCGCCCCTCGCCAGGCTGTGGCTGCTGCTGCTGGGCGCGGTCATCCTGGCCGCCGGGCTGTTCTTCCTGATCGGCGGCGGCAAGCTGCTGGCCCTGGGCGGCAGCCCCTACTTCCTGGCCGCCGGCGTCGCGCTGGCCGTTTCCGGGGCGCTGATCTGCCGGGCCAAGGCGAGCGGCGCGCTGCTGTTCGGCGTGGTGTTCGTGCTGACGGTGCTGTGGGCGGTCTGGGAGTCGGGCTTTGCGTTCTGGCCGCTGATCTCGCGCCTGCTGGCGCTCAGCGTCGGCGCGGCCGTGGTGGCCTTCTCCTATCCGCTGATGGCGCGGGCCAGCGGCAAGTCGCCGGCCCTCGTTCCGGCCCTGGCGCTGGGCGCGGTGCTGGCCGTGGGCTCGGCCGCCGGCTTCGCCAGCATGTTCGTCGCCCATCCCACCGTGACCTTCGCCGGCGCGGCGGGCGGCCTCGTCCCGGTCGATCCGGCCAAGGCCCAGAAGAACTGGGAGGCCTACGGCAACACCCCCGGCGCCAGCCGCTTCGTGGCCCTGGGCGAGATCACCCGCGACAACGTGAAAGACCTGAAGGTCGCCTGGACCTACCGCACCGGCGACGTGGCGGTCAGCGACGGCAACGGCGCCGAGGACCAGGACACTCCGCTGCAGGTCGGCGACACCGTCTACATCTGCACGCCGCACAACAACGTCATCGCGCTGGACGCCGACACCGGCCGCGAGAAGTGGAAGACGATCATCGACGCCAAGGCTTCGGTGTGGATGCGCTGCCGGGGCCTGGCCTATTTCGACGCCGGCGCGCCGCTGGCCCAGCCCACCGTCACCGGCGCGACGCCGGTGCTGACGGCGACCGTGCCCGAGGGTGCGCCCTGCCGCCGCCGTATCCTGATGAACACCATCACCGCCGTGCTGATGGCCTTCGACGCCGACACCGGCAAGGCCTGCGAGGGCTTCGGAGCCGGCGGCCGCGTCGACCTGAAGGCGGGCCTGGGCGACGCGCCCGACCCGCAGTACCAGTTGACCGCCGCCCCGACCCTGGCCGGGACCACCATCGTGGTCGGCGGCCGCATCGCCGACAACGTCCAGGTCGACATGCCCGGCGGCGTGGTGCGCGGCTTCGACGTCGTCACCGGCGCCCTGCGCTGGGCCTTCGACCCGGGCGATCCGTCGGTCACCAAGGACCCGCCGGCCGGCAAGACCTACGCCCGCTCGACGCCCAACGTCTGGTCGTCGATGTCGTACGACGCCGCCTCCAACACCGTGTTCATGCCGGTGGGCAGCGCCTCGGTCGACCTCTACGGCGTCACCCGCAGCGCGCTCGACCACCGCTACGGCGCCTCGATGCTGGCGCTCGACGCCACCACCGGCCGGGAGAAGTGGGTGTTCCAGACCGTCCACAACGACCTCTGGGACTTCGACGTGCCGATGCAGCCCAGCTTCATCGACTTCCCCAAGGCCGGCGGCGGCAGCGTCCCGGCCCTCGTCTTCGGCACCAAGGCCGGCCAGCTCTATGTGCTGGATCGCACCACCGGCAAGCCGCTGACCAAGGTCGAGAACGTGCCGGTCAAGGCCGCCAACATCCCCGGCGAGCCCTACGCCCTGACCCAACCCAAGTCGGTCGGCATGCCCCAGATCGGCTCCCAGACCCTGAAGGAAGCCGACATGTGGGGCGCCACGCCCTTCGACCAGCTGCTGTGCCGCATCGCCTTCAAGGGCATGCGCTATGAAGGGCTCTACACCGCCCCGGGCACGGACAAGTCGCTGAGCTTCCCCGGCTCGCTGGGCGGCATGAACTGGGGCGGGCTGTCGACCGACCCGACCACCAACACCATCTTCGTCAACGACATGCGCCTGGGCCTCTGGGTGGAGATGACGCCCCAGGCCGCCAAGGCCACGGCCGCCAAGGCCACGGCCGCCGCCGGCGGCGAGGCGGTCAACACCGGCATGGGCGCCGTTCCCCTGAAGGGCACGCCCTATTCGGTGAACAAGAACCGCTTCCTGTCGGTGCTGGGCATCCCCTGCCAGGCCCCGCCCTACGGCACCATGACCGCCATCGACATGAAGACCCAGAAGATCAAGTGGCAGGTGCCGGTAGGCACTGTGCGCGACACCGGTCCGCTGGGGATCAAGATGGGCCTGCCCATGCCGATCGGCCTGCCCACCCTGGGCGGCAGCCTGGCCACGCAGGGCGGCCTCGTCTTCTTCGCCGGAACGCAGGACTACTACCTGCGGGCCTTCAACTCGGCGACGGGCAAGGAAGTGTGGAAGGCCCGCCTGCCGGTCGGCAGCCAGGGCGGCCCGATGAGCTACCGCTCGCCCAAGACCGGCAAGCAGTACGTCGTCATCACCGCCGGCGGCGCCCGCCAGTCGCCCGACCGCGGCGACTACGTCATCGCCTACGCCCTGAAATGAGCGGGCGCCTCGAACGGCTGAGCGCCGCCGCCGGTCTGGCGGCGGCGCTCCTCGCCTCGTCGGCCCTCGTCTCGTCCGCTATGGCCGAAGAGCGCGCCACCCTGACCGGCGACTGGGGCGGCGTCCGCACCGACCTGGCGCAGGACGGGATCGCCTTCCGGGGCGACTACGTCTCGGAGACCTTCAGCGCCATCGACGGCGGCCTGCGGCGGGGCGGCGGCTACACCCAGCAGATCCGCGTCGGGGCCGACTTCGACCTGGAGACGCTGTCGGGCTGGTCGGGCGCCATCGCGCACCTCACCTTCAACGACCGGCGCGGCAAGGGCGTCTCGTCCGACGTGGTCGGCAACCGCCTGCCGATCCAGGAAGCCTATGGCGGCCAGTATTCCCGGCTGACCGAGCTTTCCATCGAGCAGAAGCTGGACGGCGGCCGGCTGAACCTGCGGGCCGGCTATTTCGCCATGGGCAACGACCTGGGCGGCATGGCCATCGGCTGCAACCTGGTCAACGCCGCCTTCTGCGCCCACCCGCTGTCGATGTCGGGCGACAGCGGCTGGTACAACTACCCCAACGCCCGCTGGGGGCTGGCCGTGCGCTACGCCGTGCGGCCGAACCTGCTGGTGCGCACCGGCGCCTACCAGGTGAACCCGTCGCTGAACGACAAGGCCAACGCCTACAGGCCGTTCGCCTCGGGCTCGACCGGAGTGATGCTGCCGCTGGAGGTCGAGTACGACCGCGGCGCGGCCTCTCACAATTCTGGGGGCGGGATGCCGGGCCACTACAAGCTCGGCGCCTATTACGACAGCTCCCGCGTCACGCGGCAGGGCGAGACGGGCAAGGTGAAGGGCCGCTATGGCGTCTACCTGCTGGCGGACCAGATGGTCTGGCGCCAGGGAAGCGGAGGCTGGGGTCTGTCGCTGTTCGGCCAGGTCACGCTCAATCCCAAGGCCTCGGCCCCGATCACCCGCTGGTACGAGGCGGGCCTCGTGCAGACCGGAACCTTCCCCGGCCGCGACGCCGACACCATCGCGCTGGGCATCATCCACGCCCAGGTCAATCCGCGCCTGCGGCAGGCCCATGCGGACGCCTCGCCGACCCTGGTCGACTACGACTCGCTGCCGGCCGGCGAGACGGCGATCGAGCTCAGCTACGGCTGGCAGGCGACCCGCTGGCTGACCGTGCGGCCCGACGTGCAGTACATCATCGACCCGGGCGCGTTCGGCTATCGCGACACGCCCAACGCCCTGGCGGTGGGCGTGCAGCTGAAGGCGCAGTTCTGAGGCGGGTCCCCAAGCCGAGACCGCCTGATCCCCGCCCTCTCCTCCTCCCGTCATTCCCGCCCTTGTGGCGGGAACCCCTGGTTCCGCTCGCAGGTGAGGTGCAAGCGGACTGCCTTGCAGTCCACCCCATCCGCCCTTGCGGCTGATAGAGGGGTTCCCGCCACAAGGGCGGGAATGACGGGAGGAAGAGGGAGCCGTGGATGGTTTCCGCCGCGACGGCGAAAACCACGCGCCGATCCAGCCTCCCCTGCCGCAAAACTAACGCCCGCCCCAGGAATAAGCGGAACCCTGGGCGTGGCGGCGGCGGCCCGGGTCGTGTATCGGGGGGATCGATCATGACCGCCGACCTCGCCGCCCCGCGCCATCCAGAGCTCCGTGACCAGACCATCGTGCTGGTCGGACTGATGGGCGTGGGCAAGTCCAGCGTCGGCCGGCGGCTGGCCCAGACCCTCGACCTGCCGTTCCGCGACGCCGACAACGAGGTCGAGCGCGCCGCCGGCCGCGGCATTCCCGAGATCTTCGCCGAGATGGGCGAGGCCGCCTTCCGCGACGGCGAGCGGCGGGTGATCGCCCGCCTGCTGGAGGATCCGCCCCACGTGCTGGCCACCGGCGGCGGCGCCTTCGTCAACGCCGAGACCCGCGCCCTGATCAAGGACAAGGCCATCGCCGTCTGGCTCAAGGCCGACCTGGAACTGCTGGCCCGCCGCGTCGGCCGCAAGGACGGCCGGCCGCTGCTGAAGAACCGCGACCCGATGGACGTCCTGCGAGAACAGGCCGCCGCCCGCTATCCCGCCTATGGCGAGGCCCACCTGACCGTCGAGACCGGCGACACGCCCCACATGGTGGCCGTCGAAGCCGTGATCGCCGCCCTGCAGGGCCGCCTCGCCGCCGCGTCCGGTTCCGCCAATACCTCTGAAAGAGCACAGCCGTGATCCGCACCGTTTCCGTGGGCCTGGGCGATCGCGCCTACGACGTCGTCATCGGCACGGGCCTGATCGACAAGGCCGGCGAGCACGTCCTGCCGTTCCTGTCCAAGCGCAAGCGCTGCGCCGTGGTCACCGACGCCAATGTCGGCGAGCACCATGTCGAGCGGCTGGCGGTGTCGCTGGAGAAGGCCGGCGCCTCGGTCGACGTCATCGTCCTGCCCCCGGGCGAGGAGACCAAGAGCTTCGAGGGCCTGGCCCACCTGTCGGACCAACTGCTGGCCCTGGCGCTGGACCGCGGCGACATGATCGTGGCCTTCGGCGGCGGCGTGATCGGCGACCTCGCCGGCTTCGCCGCGGCGATCTACAAGCGCGGCGTCGACTTCATCCAGATCCCGACCACCCTGCTGGCCCAGGTCGACAGCTCGGTCGGCGGCAAGACCGCCATCGACACTCCCCTCGGCAAGAACCTGATCGGCGCCTTCCACCAGCCGCGCCTGGTGCTCGCCGACCTCGACGTGCTGGCCACCCTGCCGGCCCGCGAGCTGGCCTGCGGCTATGCCGAGGTGGTCAAGTACGGCCTGCTGGGCGACTTCGACTTCTTCGAGTGGCTGGAAAAGCACGTCCACGCCGTTCTGGAGCGCGACACCGAGGCCCTGGTCCGCGCCGTCGGCCGCAGCGTCGAGATGAAGGCCGAGATCGTCGCCGAGGACGAGAAGGAGGCCGGCCGCCGCGCCCTGCTGAACCTCGGCCACACCTTCGGCCACGCGATCGAGGCCGAGATGGGCTTCGGCGACGCGCTCAAGCACGGCGAGGCCGTCGGGGTCGGCATGGCCCAGGCCTTCCGCTTCTCGGCCTCGCAAGGCCTGTGCTCGGCCCAGGACGCCGTCCGCGCCGAGGCCGCCATCAAGGCCGCCGGCCTGCCGACCAAGATGTCGGACGTACGCGCCGAGCCCTTCGGCGCCGACGCCCTGATCGCCCACATGGGCCAGGACAAGAAGGCCGAGGGCGGCGCCCTGACCTTCGTGCTGGTCCGCGCCATCGGTGATGCGTTCGTCGCCAAGGGCGTCGATCCGGCCCCGCTGCGCGCCTTCCTGCTGGCCGAAGGCGCGACCGGCTGACCAGCAGGTCAGGTTTCGTCCACAGCCGCCGCCCCGGCGCCCCTTGGCGCCGCATCCGCACAATGGTCAAGCTTTCTGCCGGCGAACCGGAACCGGTCCGCATCCGGTGCGTTGACGACGACGCGCCGCTTCGTCGGCGTGGGGTCTAGGGGGAGCCCAGGGGTGACCGTTTTGGAGGCTGACGCACGCGCCGCGACCGAGGAGATCGCCGATCTCCGCCGGCGCCTGGCCGAGGCCCAGCAAGCTCATGCCGAGGAAGTGCGCCGCAACCAGGCTTTCAGCCGGATCGCGGCGGCCATCGGCGCGCACCAGAGCCTGGGCGAGACCGTCCAGGCGGTGATCGACGGCGGGGTCGAGCTGATCGGCGCCCAGTTCGGAGCCTTCTTCTACACCGTCGCCGACGAGACCGGCGAAAACTACATGCTCTACGCCCTGGCCGGCGCCCCGCCCCAGGCCTTCGCCCACTTCCCGATGGTGCGCAAGACGGCGGTCTTCGCCCCCACCTTCGACGGCGTCGGGGTGGTTCGCGCCGACGACATCACCATCGATCCGCGCTACGGCCTGAACGCGCCTTACCAGGGCATGCCCGAGGGCCACCTGCCTGTGCGCAGCTACCTGGCCGCGCCGGTCAAGACGGTCGACGGCCTGGTGCTGGGCGGGCTGCTCTTCGGCCACCGCGAACCGGGCCGTTTCGATACCCGAGCCGAGACCGTGATCATGGGCCTGGCCGCCCAGGCCGCCGTCGCCATCGAGTGGAACCGGGCCGGCGAGGCCGGCGACCGCGAACTCACCGAACGCCGCCGCGCCGAGGAGCGGCTGAAGTTCGCCCTCGATTCGGGCCGGCTGGGCTCTTGGGAGCTCGACGTCGAGACCCGCGCCTACGAGGCCTCCGACATCTGCAAGTCGAACTACGGCCGCACCTCCGACGAGGACTTCGGCTTCGACGACCTGGTGGCGACCATCCACGCCAGCGATCGCGACCGCATGCTGGCGGCCATGGAAGAGGCCATCCGCACCGGCGGCGACTACGACATCGAATACCGGGTGGTGATCCCCTGCGGCGAAACCCGCTGGGTGCACGCCCGGGGCCGCGCCGCGGTTCGCGATGAAGCGCCCGAGGGCGGGACGGCGGCCGGCGGCGTTCGGCGCATGGCCGGCGTGTCGCTGGACGTCACCGAGCGCAAGCGGGCCGAGGAGCGCCAGCGCCTGCTGCTCAACGAGCTGAACCATCGCGTCAAGAACACCCTGGTCACCGTCCAGTCGATGGCCGCCCAGACCCTGCGCGCGGCCAGCGACCTGGACGCCTTCCGCGAAGCCTTCGAGGCCCGGCTGATCGCCCTCTCACAGACCCACAACCTGCTGACCGAGCAGAACTGGGAGAGCGCCAGCCTGCGCGAGATCGTCGACGCCGAGCTGGAAGCCTTCGGCGGCCTTGAACGGCTGGACTTCGACTACGCCCGCGACCTGCGGCTCAATCCCAAGGCCACCGTGGCGGTCGGCATGGCCGTGCACGAGCTGGCCACCAACGCCGCCAAGTACGGCGCCCTGTCGACGCCCGACGGCCGCGTGGCCGTAAGCTGGTCGACCGAGCCCGCCTCGCCCGACGCCCCCGCCCGCCTGCGCCTGCGCTGGACCGAGAGCGGCGGCCCGCCCGTCCCTCCGCCGACCCGTCGCGGGTTCGGCGCCCGCCTTCTCGAGAAGGGCCTCGCCGGCGAGTTGTCCGGCGTGGTCCGTCTCGCCTATGATCAATCTGGCCTGGTCTGCGCGATGACGCTGCCCTTGGCCGCCCTGGAGCCGTGAAACAGATGAAGACCCTCGCCGCCCTGAAGGTTCTGGTGGTCGAAGACGAGGCCCTGGTCTCGATGCTGGTCGAGGACATGCTCGGCGATCTCGGCTGCGAGGTGGTCGGTCCGGCCGCCGAGATCGAGGAAGCCCTGCGCCTGGCCGGTTCGGCAGAGATCGACGCGGCCCTGCTCGACGTCAATCTGGGCGGACGCCCGATTTTCCCGGTCGCCGACGCCCTGAAGGCGCGCGGCGTGCCGTTCGCCTTCGCCAGCGGCTACGGCGAGGCGGGCCTGACCGAGCCGCACAAGGGCGCGGCCGTGCTGCAGAAGCCGTTCCGCGAAGCCGACCTGCGCCGCGTGCTGGAAGGCCTGGCCGCCCAGGCGGTCTGAGCCTCCGCTCAACGCCAGCGCGTCCGGGCGAGTCGCGGCTCGCCCGGAACGCACGCGAAAAATAATTCCAAAATTTATCCCATAATTGGCGACGCGCACCCAAGCCGCCCCGGCTGAAGCGTGGTCAAAAGATGACTATGCCCCGCCGCCTTCCCGCCACGGAAAGCGGGCGAGACCGTGCGACCTCGCATTTCGAGCCTTGCACGCGGCCAAAATCCCCAAGGCTGCTGGGCGGTTTCCGAAAAAACGACGTTATGCAGCGTACGGAACGGCGACGGATATGCGCCGCAAGCCAAAATTGCGGCTGTCGCCAATTGTGGCCAAGGTCGACCACTGTTGTGGCGCCCGTGACCGAAGTGTGGCGATATTGTAACGGCTGACATCGAAACCGGGCAAAAAGTTGCAAAGCCGGTTGCCGGTTGCGACGCGCTTGTTAGGGTCGATCATTGCGGATTGGTAACCTCCGCTTGCACGGCCATCGCTTGGGACAGCGCGGCCGGTGCCCTGTTCAAGAGCAGCTGGGGATTTGCTCCATATGATAGACAAGAAGGTTTTGCTCGGCTCGTCGATGATCGCCGGCCTCGTGGCCGCGACCATGGCGATGACGCCGGCGATCGCGTCGGCCCAAACGACCGAAGCGAAGAAGGAAGAGACGAAGAAGGCTGAGCCGACGGAAGTCGACAGCATCGTCGTCACCGGTTCGCGCATCCGTCGCGACGAGTTCAGCTCGGCCTCGCCGGTGCAGATCATCACCCGTTCGGAATCGGTTCTGGCCGGTACGGCCTCGACCGCCGAAATCCTGCAGGGCGGCACGGTCACCTCGGGCGCGGCCCAGGTCGACAACGCCTTCCTCGGCTTCGTCACCGAAGGCGGCCCGGGCGCCAACACCCTCAGCCTGCGCGGCCTCGGCGCCGTCCGCACCCTGGTGCTGCTGAACGGTCGCCGCCTGGCTCCGGCCGGTACGCGCGGCCAGGTCGGCCAGGCCGACCTGAACACCCTGCCCTCGGCCATGGTCGAGCGCATCGAAATCCTGAAGGACGGCGCCTCGTCGGTCTACGGTTCGGACGCCGTCGCCGGCGTCGTGAACATCATCACCCGCAACGACATCGACGGCGTGACCTTCGAGGGCTTCACCGACCAGACGTTCGACGGCGGCGGCGCCCAGTACCGCGCCTCGGTCGTGGCCGGCAAGACCTTCGACCGCGGCAACATCTCGGTCTCGTTCGAGCACCTGCGCGGCGAGCGCATCAAGATCAAGGATCGCGAATGGGCCGCCTGCGGCCGCGGCTACCTGATCGATCCCGCCGACGGCTTCGTCTATGACGACAAGCTGCCGGACGGCTCGGGCAACATCCGTTGTAACGGCATCAACTACGGCGGCGGCGTCGCGCACGACTACATCGGCGCCTGGCGCACGAGCACCGGTTCGCGCACGACCCTGACCTCGGAGCCCGGCTTCGTCGGCAGCTACACCGGCACCGGCACCTCGACGGCCCTCAGCTACAACGGCTGGCGCAACGTCGCCTCGACCGACTCGCGTCCGCTGGCCAATCCGCTGCAGAACGAAGAAGACATGTTCTCGCCGGTGCGGAACTACACCTTCTACGGCAACGGCAACTATGACCTGGGCATCCTGGGCAACGCCGAAGCCTACGGCGAACTCCTCTACACCCGCCGCGAATCGAGCCAGGTCGGCAGCCGCCAGCTGTCGCTGGATCCGTTCGGCAGCGAGCGTCTGGGCTACTACTACAACGCCCCGACCTACGGCGCGAACAACCCGCTGTTCCCGACCACCCTGGCGGCCGCCGGCTTCCAGTTCATCAACCCCTTCATCTTCTGGGGTAACGACAAGTCCTCGCAGGAAGTCGACTACTACCGCGCCTCGGCCGGTATCCGCGGCGACCTGGGCTTCGGCAACTGGCGCTACGACGCCAACCTGATGTTCGCCAAGTCGGACGCCAGCTACACCTTCCAGAGCTTCATCACCGACCGCATCCGCCAGTCGCTGAACCTGGTCAACGCCCCGGCCGGCACCCCCGCCGCTTACACCATCACCGCTCCGGCGGGCACGGTCGGCGCCGGCGGCACCTACACCTGCGCCAGCAACGTCGGCAACTCGAACCCGCAGTGCGTCCCGGCCAACCTGCTGACCGAGAACGCCCTGAACGGCACGGACATCCCGCAAGCCCTGCGCTCGTGGCTGTTCAAGGACGTCACCGGCAGCACCAGCTACGAGCAGACGACCTTCCAGTTCGCGATCGACGGCGACCTGTTCACCCTGCCGGCCGGCAAGGTGGGCGCGGCCTTCGGCGTCGAGCTGCGTCACGACGAGCTGAACGACAGCCCGCCGATCGAGAGCCAGACCCGCTCGCTCTACAACCTGACCTCGGCCACCCCGACCCGGGGCAAGGACGACATCTGGGAAGTGTTCGGCGAAATCAACGTTCCGCTGCTGGCCAACCAACCGTTCGCCAAGTCGCTGGACGCCTCGCTGTCGGCCCGTCACACCAACTACGACTCCTACGGTTCGAACGACACCTACAAGGTGGGTCTGACCTGGACGCCGGTTGACTGGCTGAAACTGCGCGGCACCACGGGCACCTCGTTCCGCGCCCCTGGCATCTTCGAACGCACCCTGGGCGGCCAGTCGGGCTTCTACGGCACGACCAGCGACCCCTGCTACCAGTATCAGAACCTGGCCGCGGCCTCGATCCGTCGCCAGAACTGCGCCGCCGAACTGACCGCCCTGCTGGGCGCCAGCGCCGCGGCCACCTGGCTGCCGACCGGCGGCCCGCAGGTCTACAGCTCGGGCAACCCCGACCTGGACGCCGAAAAGTCGAAGGCCAAGACCCTCGGCTTCGTCATCCAGCCGGACGGCCTGAACCTGTCGTTCGCGGTCGACTACTTCGAGATCAAGATCCGCGATCAGGTCGCCAACTTCGGCACCGCGATCCTCAGCGGCTGCTACAACGATCCGGACTTCCGTCCGGGCGGCGGTCTCTGCGACTTCGTGGCCGCTCGTAACAGCACCACCGGCAACCTGACCTACTTCGTCGACAACTACGTCAACATCGCCAGCCAGGGTGTCGAAGGCTTCGACTTCACCATCCGCTACACGCGCGACATCCTTGAAGGCCGTTTCGTCTCGACCCTGCGCGCGACGAACATGAAGAGCCAGACCTACCGCCTGAACGAAACCGATGCGGCCGACGAATACGCCGGCTTCCCCGGCTATCCGAAGTGGGTCGGCGACTTCGACATGCGCTACGAGTGGAAGGACTGGATCTTCCGTTGGGGCGTCGACTACGTGTCGGCCACCGACGCGGCTCGCCTGAACGGCATCGACCCCAGCGTCGATCCGTACCACACCAAGGTCGAAGCTTACTTCGAACACAGCGCTTCGGTGCAGTTCAAGGGCAAGAACGACTGGGAAGCCACCGTCGGCGTCAACAACATCTTCGGCGAAGAGCCGCCGATCATCTCGTACGGCCTGAGCGTTCCGCGCGTCGGCAGCAGCCAGCTCTACAGCGGCTACGACAACCGCGGCCGTTCGATGTTCGTGAACCTCGTGAAGTCGTTCTAAGCTTCGGCTGAAGACGACTGGAGAAGGGGCGGTCCGCAAGGGCCGCCCCTTTTTCTTTGGCCGCTTCATCGCCTGGGGCCGCCAGAAGCTCTCGCCCTCCTCCCGCCTATCCGGTCTCCCGGGACGAGGCCGCTCCGACAAGAACAAATAAAGAACGATTGCGACCGAGTCTGACGCCCCCGTTCCCTAGATTGATCACGTCAGCCGAGGCGGCGATCACGGCCGGGCCCAATTTCGGGGTCCATGCCGCCGCCTTGGAAACCCTTAAAAGATTTGGAGATTTTCAATGGCTAACTACACCTTCGTCGATGACCACAAGCTGCCCGGCGATCTGGACGACACCCAGAGCTTCAAACGCGCCTTCGACGCCTCCAACGACGTTCGCATGCTGGCGCGGGTCTATACCGTCAGCGCGCCCGTGGTCATCGCGCCGCTGCCGACCCAGAACCCCAAGCGCGGCCTGTCGCTGAAGGGCTGCGGGATCGGCGTCACCACCATCCGCTCCACCAACGCCTCGGCTCCGGTGATCCTGATCCCCGCCGCCACCGACTACGTGACGCTGATGGACTTCACCGCCGATCACGTCGGCACCACGCCCCAGCCGGGCGGCGACGGGATCAAGCTGGAGGTCGCGGCCAACTACAGCTGGGACAACGGCGTGGTCACCAACGTGCGCTGCAACTTCAACCACATCGGCTGGAACCTGGGCATGACGGCCTACACGCTGTTCGTGAACTGCGGCGCGGTCAGCAACGTCTCGCACGGCTTCAGCTTCAAGGCCGACAGCGCCTATTCCACCAACCCGCTGCAGTACTACCTGACCAAGTGCAACGCCGCGCTCAACGGCGGCGACGGCTATCGCTACGCCACCCAGGGCACGGCGCCCGCCACTCCGGTCGGGGCGCTGGAGACCTGCGTCACCTACAAGAACGGCGGCCACGGCGTGGCGGCCTACGGCCTGCAGACCAACCCCATCGCCAGCATCCGCATCGACGGCGGCTTCTATGGCGAGGACCTGGGCCACGGGATCTATCTCGACACCTGGGGCAGCCTGCACCTGGTGCGGCCCGGCTTCATCGAGCTGGCCCAGGAATGCGGCATCTACCTCTCCGACCACAATCGCCAGGTCCAGGTCGGCCCGACCATCGTCACCAACAATGGTCTCGACGGCATGCTGGCCAACTGTCCGGACGTGACGGTCACCGGCGGCCAGTTCATCGCCAACGGCCGGCGCAAGGTGACCGGCCGCGCCAACGGCCTCTACTTCTTCCAGAACGGCACGGGCGTGGTCACCGGCGTGCGGGTCCGCGAATGGGGCGGGCAACAGGACTGGGGCGTGGTCACGAACGCCGAGGTCCTGCTGGTCGGCAACGACCTCCGAAACAACCTGCTGGGCGCCCAGACCGGGGCGACCAATCCGGCCTCGACCGGCAACCGGGTCTGACGGCTCCCGGGACGGCCGCCCCTTCGGGGGCGGCCGCATCAGCCTCAGCGCGCAAAGAAAAAGGCGCCGCCCCGAAGGAGCGGCGCCTTTCGACGTCGTCAGGGTCGGAGCGTTACAGCCCCGAGCCGCCGCAGCCGGTTTTGAAGTAGTCGTCGATGATCTTCAGCTGCTGGCCGAAGAGCTCGCGCGTCCAGGCCGGGCCGTGGGCGTAGTCGACGAACTCGTGGTACTCGACGTCCTTGCCGGCGGCCTTGGCCTTCTTGACGAACCATTCCGACTGCTCGATCGGCACGGTCCGGTCGCGTACCCCGTGATAGACCATGATCGGGATCGAGATCTTGTCGGCGTAGTCCAGCGGGCTGACGCCCTTCACCGTCGGCGCCTGGGCGTCGCGGTAGTAGGGGTTGGTATAGAAGCGCGACCAGATCCGGCCGATGTCGGACACCCCGGCCCCGGCGATGGCGCACTTGTAGATGCCGTTCGGGCGCACCGCGGCGTCCATGGCCGCGTAGCCGCCGTAGGAGAAGCCGAACATGGCGATGTGGCCCGGCTTGGCGACCTTGGTGTCGATCAGCCACTTGGCGCCGTCGTCCTTGTCGTCCTGCATCTTGCCGCCCCACTCGCGGTCGCCGGCGGTCCAGAGCTTCTTGCCCCAGCCGTCCGACGTGGCGCGGTACTGCGGCTGCAGCACGGCGTAGCCGCGCGAGGCCAGCATCTGCGGCCACATCGACCAGTCCCATTCCAGGTGGTCGCGGGCCCACGGGCCGCCGTGCGGCAGGATCACCGTCGGCCACGGGCCTTCACCGTAGAGCGCCTTGGACGGCGTGGTCAGGAAGGCCGGAATGTCGAGCCCGTCGCGGGCCTTGTAATAGACCAGGGTGCTGGAGCCGAGCGCGGCCGGGTCGAGGTCCGGATGCGGCTTGGACAGAAGCGACAGCTCCTTCTTGTTCTTCAGCAGGTAGTAGGCGCCGGGATCGTTGGGACCGCCCACCCAGGCGACCACGGTGTTGAGGTCGTTCGAGTAGGAGATCAGCTGGCTGTAGCGGGCCACCGGATAGGTCGTGTTGGCCTTGGCGCCGGTCGCCGGGTCGACGAAGGTGATCGGGGTGGCCTTCACCTCCAGCGCCTGGTCCAGCGCCGACTTCAGGCCGGCGATGCGGTCGGACTGCAGCACCTGGTCGGAACGCGGCCCTTCGTAGCGGAAGCCGATCATCTCGCCGAAGTGATCGTCCTTGATCGGCCAGGTCGACACGCCCGCGGCGTCGAAGAACTTGTGCTCGAAGGCCAGGGCGCCCAGCTTCCGCGCGGCGATGTCGTATTCGTAGATCGCCGCCTTGTCCCGCCCGCGGTTGGACAGGATGTAGGCGATGTTGGGATCCTTCGAGAAGCCGACGAAGGAGAAGATTTCGCGATCCTTGGCGTAGCTCTTGGCGATCTCTTCCCAGTCGCCCTTGGCGTTGCGGATCTCGGTCGAGATGAAGGCGCCGGTGGCGTCGGTGCCGCCGCGGCTGCGGGCCCGCAGGTTGCCTTCCAGGTCGGTGATGTAGCCGGCCGTCTTGGCGTCGGCGCGCTGGATCCGCTCGGAGCGGCCGTTGCGCACGTTCACCCGATAGACGTCGCCGGAATTCACGCCCGAATTGTTGACCACGATGATGTGGTCAGGGTCGTTGGGCAGGATGTCCAGAACGTCGGGCTGCGACAGCGCCTGCTCCAGCTCCTCGTCCTCGCTCTTGGCGCGGGGCCGGGCCAGCGGTTCCCGCCAGGTCTTGCCCTCGAGATCGGTCAGCATGAGCATGCCGACGAACGACTTGGTCGTGGTCAGCTGCTTGAGGTCGTAGGGCTGCCACATCGAGACGGCCAGGATGTCGTTCTTCACGAACTCGACCGCCTGGATCTTCATCGACTTGGCGCCGATCACCGTCGGCTTCTTGCCGAGGTTGGCGGTGTCCCACACCAGGATGACCCGGTCCTCGCCGCGCGCCTCGAGCGCAGCCATGTGCTTGCCGTCCGGCGAGACCGTGAAGCTGGCCATCCGCGGGAAAGCCGCCAGTTGCTCGATGGTCGGAACCTTCGGCTGCGCCATGGCCGCCCCGCCGGCGACCCACAGCAGGGCGCTCGCGGCCACTGCCCCCAGTACTCTCTTCAAAACACGTCTCCGTAACGCTGACCCGGCCCCCGCCGGGTTGTTGCAATGATGCAACCGCATTCGACGTGCACTTTCAATAGATTCACTCGCGTTACACGCTGTTCGTAGGGGAAATTTCCCCCGCGACGCGTCCACCGCGCCGAAAGCCGCGCGTTCAGCGCCCCTTCGGCGGCGCCACCGAGAATTCCAGGTCGAACAGGGTGGGCACGTCGTTGACCCGCGCTCGCTCGATCGTCAGCAGCCGGGCCTTGGTCTCGGCCCCGCCGTCGGCGCTGAAACCGCCAATCCGGCCGTCCGCGCCCAGCACCCGGTGGCAGGGCACGACGATCGGCCAGGGGTTCTCGCCCAGGGCCTTGCCCACCGCCCGCATCGCCCCCGGCTCGCCCATGGCCCTGGCCACCTGGCCGTAGGTCGAGGTCTCGCCGGGCCGGATGGCGCGGGCGATCTCGTAGACCCGGCGGTTGAAGGGCTGCACCACGGCGAGGTCCAGCGACACGTCGGCCAGGTCGTCGCGACCGCCCGCCAGCAGGTCGATGATGCGGTCGGCGACGAGGTCGATCTCGGGCGGCGGCGCGGTCTCGGCGGCGTCGGGATAGCGCCTGCGCAGCCGGGCCCAGGTCGCGCCGGGGCCGGCCTCGGGCAGCTGCACGCCGACCAGCCCGCCGGCAGCCCAAGCCAGGCCGCAACGGCCGATCGCCGTCTCGAAAAGCATGAAGCCCTGTCCCATGGGCGCAGATTAACACCGCTGTTGCAGGTTGCGAGCCGGGCCTTCTACCTTTCCACGGTCATGCTCTTCTCCCCGCCCAGGTTCCGGAGATCGCCCTTGCGCCGCCTCGTCCCGCTCGCCGCCGCCCTGCTCTTCTCCGCTGCTCCGGCGCTCGCCGGCGACATCCTGGTGCACGGCGGGCCGATCCACACCGGCGTCGCCGCCGCGCCGAGCGCCGAGGCGGTGCTGATCCGTGATCGGACGATTGCCTTCGTCGGCCCGCTGGCGACCGCCCGCGCCAGGGCCGCCCCCGGCGCCCGCGACATCGACCTGAAGGGGGCGGCGGCCTATCCCGGCTTCGTCGACGCCCACGCCCACCTGACCGGCATCGGCCTGCGCGAGCTGACCCTCAACCTCGACACGACCGACTCCGTCGAGGCCCTGGTCGCCGCCGTCCGCGCCTACGCCCAGGCCCATCCGGGCGATGCGCCGATCTACGGCCGCGGCTGGATCGAGACCCACTGGCCGGAGAAGCGCTTCCCCGCCCGCGCCGACCTCGACCGCGCCGCCCCCGGCCGCATCGTCGTGCTGGGCCGCGCCGACGGCCACGCCGTGGTCGCCTCCAGCGCCGCCCTGGCCAAGGCCGGCGTGACCCGCGACACCGCAGCTCCCGCCGGCGGCCAGATTCTCAAGGACGAGACCGGCGAGCCCACCGGCATGCTGATCGACCACGCCCAGGCCCTGGTCGAAGGGGTCATCCCGCCGCCCTCCCCGGCCCTCAAGCGCCAGGCGCTGGAGACGGCCGGCCGGCTCTACGCCAGCCGCGGCTGGACGGGCCTGGGCAACATGAGCGTCGAGGCCGAGGACCTGGAGATCCTGCGCCGGCTGGCCGCCGAGGGCCGCTTTTCCCTGCGCGTCGACAACTACATGGATCCGTCCGGCGCGGCCGAGGTGCTGAAGACCGGCCCCAGCGCCGACGCCACCGGCCTGATCCGCCTGCGCGGCATCAAGCTCTACATGGACGGCGCCCTGGGCTCGCGCGGCGCGGCCCTTCTGACGCCCTACAGCGACGCCGAGGGCCAGGGCCTGATCCTCACCGAGCACGACCAGGGCCTGGCCCTGATGCGCCAGGCCAGAGCGGTCGACGCCCAGGTCGCCATGCACGCCATCGGCGATCGCGGCAACCGCATGGTGCTGGACTGGTTCGGCGAAGTTCTGGGACCAGATACGGGCCGCCGCTGGCGCATCGAGCACGCCCAGGTGGTCGACGCCGCCGACCTGCCTCGCTTCTCCAGGCTGGGGATCGTCGCCTCGATGCAGCCCAGCCACGCCATCGGCGACCTCTATTTCGCGCCGTCTCGCCTGGGCAAGGAACGACTGAAGGGCGCCTATGCCTGGGCCGACATGCTGAAGAGCGGCGCGGTCGCCGCCGCCGGCTCCGACGCCCCCGTCGAGGTCGGCGACCCGCGCATCGAGTTCTACGCCGCCGTCGCCCGCAAGAGCCTGACGGGTTTCTCCAACGCCGACTGGCATCCCGAGGAAGCGGTCAGCCGCGACCAGGCCCTGCGCATGCTGACCTGGGCGCCCGCCTATGCGGCCTTCGCCGACCAGCAGCGCGGCGTGCTCGAAGCCGGCAAGGCCGCGGACCTCACCGTCTTCGATCGCGACCTGATGACGGTCGAGCCGGCCGAGATCCTGAAAGCCCAGCCCGTGCTGACCATCGTGGACGGCAAGGTGGTGTTCGAGCGCTAGGCTTTGCCTAAGCCGCGTCGGCTCTCGGCGTCGCCATCTCGATCGCCGACAGCAGGTCGCCCAGCTTCACCGGCTTGGCGACGAAGGCGGTCATGCCGGCGGCGAAATAGGTCTCGACCTGGTGGGCCATGGCGTTGGCGGTCAGGGCGATGATCGGCACGGCCGCCAGGCCGGCGGAGGCCTCGAACCGCCGGATCGCCTCGGTGGCGGCCAGGCCGTTGAGCACGGGCATCTGCACGTCCATCAGGATCAGGTCCACCGACGGATCGGCCAGATAGGCGTCCAGCGCCTGCCGGCCGTCGCCGACCAGCCGCAGGTCGATGTCGAACGGCTCCAGCAGGGCCGTCAGCACCGTCTGGTTCACCGGGTTGTCCTCGGCCGCCAGGATGCGCAGCGCGCCCCGCGGCGCCGACGGCGCCTCGTCGCGCGGCGCGGCCTCGGGCCGGGGCGCCGCCTCCAGGGGCAGGTCGACGCCGAAGGTCGCGCCCTCGCCCGGCCGGCTTTCCAGCCAGATCTTCCCGCCCATCCGTTCGGCCAGGGTGCGCGAGATGGTCAGGCCCAGCCCTGTGCCGCCATGGCGGCGGGTGGCCGAGGCGTCGGCCTGGGTGAAGGCGACGAAGATCCGCTCGCTGTCCTGCGCCGACACCCCCTCGCCGGAGTCGACCACCTTGAACCGCAGGCCCGTCTCCCGCCGCTCCACCGACACCGCCACCCCGCCCGCGTCGGTGAACTTGACGGCGTTGGCGATCAGGTTGCCGAGGATCTGGCGGATGCGCGCGGCGTCGCCGCGCCAGGCGCCGACCGCCGCCGGATCCACGCTGGCCGACAGGCTCAGCCCCTTCTCGGCGGCCAGCGGGGCGTAGGGCGACAGGGCCAGGCGCAGCGTCGCCTCCAGCTCGAACGGCGCCTCGTCCAGCTCCATCCGGCCGGCCTCGATCTTCGAAAGGTCCAGCACGTGGTTGAGGATTTCCAGCAGCGCCCCGCCCGACGCGCCGATCACCTTCAGCCGGTCGGCCTGGGCGGGATGCAGGGCCTCGCGCTCCATGACCTGCACCATGCCCAGTATGCCGTTCAGCGGCGTGCGGATCTCGTGGCTCATATTGGCCAGGAACTCGCTCTTGGCGCGGCTGGCGCTCTCGGCCAGGCGCCGCGCCTCGACCTCGCGGTCGGTCACCGTCACATGCTCGGTGACGTCGGTAATGATCAGCAGGTAGCCGCCGTCGTCGGAGGGGGTGATCTTCACCGACTGGAAGCGGCCGTCAGGCGAGGAAAAGATGTCGGGCGAGACCCATTCGCCGCCGCCTACCGCGTCGAGCACGGCCTGGGCCGCCCGTCGCGAAGCGGCGTCCGACGAGGTCCGCTCGGCGATCTCGGTCAGGCTCATGCCACGCACCAGCACCAGGCCATAGGGCCGCGCGAAATCGGCCAGGGTAGCGTTCCACACCTGCAGCAGGCTGTCGCGGCCGAAATAGCCCAGACCGATCGGCGCGCGATTGAGGGCCGAGCGCAGGGTTCCGAACGCCGCGCGCGAGGCCATGTGGTGGGTGACCAGCATGCCCAGGCCCGCCAGCACGATCATCGTCACCATGGCGATCACCGACCGGGCCAGTTCGTCGCGCGTGAAGCGGCCGGCCTCGCCGACGCCGTCGACCGGCAGCAGCGTCACCGCGCCCATGCCGACGAAGTGCAGGCCGCAGACCGCCGCCGCCAGCAGCAGGATGGCGGCCACGCGCCCCTTCAGGCCGGTCTCGCGTTTCAGGTCGCGGAAGGCCAGCGCCGACAGGCCCGCGGCGATCAGGATGGCCATCGCCACCAGGTCGGGCCGCCAGATCAGCAGGGCGGGCAGCCGCATCGCCGAAACCCCGACGAAGTGCATGGCCGCGATGGCGCCGCCGCAGATCGCCCCGCCGACCACGCGCAGGGCGCGTCCCCGGGCGCACATGGCGACGCCGGCGCCGCCGGCCAGACCGGCCAGGGCCGTGGCGAACGACAGCCCCGTCAGCGGCTCGTCGAAGCTCAGGCGCAGCCCGGGCTGGAAGCCCAGCATGGCGATGAAGTGGGTGGCCCAGACCCCGCTGCCCAGCACCAGCCCGGTCAGCAGGATCCAGGCGCCGCGGGCGCCGCCCGCCGCCGTCGCGCCCCGGTGATAGGCGTGCACGCCAACCGCCATCGAGGCCAGGCAGACGACGAGCGCCCACACCACCAGCGTCGGGTCGTGCTGATCCAAACACCGAAGCGTGGCGAACATGGCGTCCTTGGCGAGGGTAAGCGAACACGGGCGAATCCCACGCCCGTCATAGCCGCCGCCGTGGACAAGCTTGGTTTACGGCCCCGGCGACGGATCGTCGCATCACGGCTTTCCAAGCCCACGCTTGCCTCGCCCCGAATCCCGTCCCACTTTCGGGGGGCTATGAGCGACCGTTCCACCGGCCTCGCCCCGTCGCGGCTCACCGCGGTCCTGGGGCCCACCAACACCGGCAAGACCCACCTGGCGGTCGAGCGCATGCTCGGTCACGGCTCGGGGATGATCGGCCTGCCGCTGCGCCTGCTGGCGCGCGAGATCTACGACCGCATCGTCAAGCTGCGCGGCAAGGCCAGCGTCGCCCTGATCACCGGCGAGGAGAAGATCGTCCCGCCGCGCGCAGCCTATTTCGTCTGCACGGTCGAGGCCATGCCGCTGGGCCGCGAGGTCGACTTCGTGGCCATCGACGAGATCCAGCTGTGCGCCGATCCCGAGCGCGGCCACATCTTCACCCACCGCCTGCTGCACGCCCGCGGCCGGTTCGAGACCATGCTGCTGGGCGCCTCGACCATGGCCCCGCTGGTCCGCCGCCTGCTGCCCGACGCCGAGATCGTCGGCCGCGAGCGGTTCTCCAACCTGTCCTACGCCGGCTCCAAGAAGCTGACCCGCCTGCCCCGGCGCACGGCGGTCGTCGCCTTCTCCACCGACGCCGTCTACGCCATCGCCGAGCTGATCCGCCGCCAGCGGGGCGGGGCGGCCGTGGTCATGGGGTCGCTCAGCCCCCGCACCCGCAACGCCCAGGTCGCCCTCTACCAGAGCGGCGAGGTCGACTTCCTGGTGGCCACCGACGCCATCGGCATGGGCCTGAACATGGACGTCGACCACGTGGCCTTCGCCGGGCTTCGCAAGTTCGACGGCCGCCGCACCCGCTGGCTGCACCCGCAGGAGGTGGGCCAGATCGCCGGCCGCGCCGGCCGCTACACCCGCGACGGCACCTTCGGCGTGACGGGCGACTGCGAGGAGATGGACGAGGACCTGGTCCAGGCCGTCGAGGAGCACGCCTTCCAGCCGGTCATGGCCGCCGAGTGGCGCAGCGCCCGCCTCGACTTCGGCAACCTGCCCGGCCTGCTGCGCTCGCTGTCCGAGCCGCCGAACCGCAACGGCCTGACCCTTTCCCAGGAGGCGCTGGACGAGCGCACCCTGCGCAAGCTGGCCACGCATGAAGACGTCGTCGCCCGCTGCAAGTCCGACCGCTCGGCCCTGCTGAAGCTGTGGGACGTCTGCCAGACCCCCGACTTCCGCAAGACCACCGACGACGACCACCAGCGGATGGTCAAGACGCTGTTCGACGACCTGACCACCGGCCGCAAGCGCCTGCCGGAAGACTGGATCAACGGCCAGTTCAAGGCCCTGGACCGCACCGACGGCGAGATCGACAGCCTGGCCGCGCGGCTGTCGGGCGTGCGCACCCTCTCCTACATCGCCAACCGTCCCGACTGGCTGGCCAACCCCGTCCACTGGCAGGGCCGCACCCGCGAGCTGGAAGACAAGATCAGCGACACCCTGCACGAAAAGCTGATGGCGCGGTTCATCGACCGCCGCACCAGCGTGCTGATGAAGCAGTTGGGCGAGCGCGAGACGATCCTGGCCGGCGTCGCCGCCGACGGCGAGATCAGCGTCGAGGGCCATGTGGTCGGCCGGCTGACCGGCGTCACCTTCATCGCTGAGAAGGGCGCCAGCCCGCTCGAAGAGAAGGCCCTGCGCAACGCCGCCCAGCGGGCGGTGGGACCTGAGATCGCAAGGCGCCTGGGCCTGCTGGCCGCCGAGCCGGACGAGGCCTTCGCCCTGACGCCCGACGGCATGATCCTGTGGCGCGGCGAGGCGGCCGGGGCCGTGCGCGCCGGCGGCGACCTGCTGTCGCCCCGCGCCCGCCTGCTGGGCGAGCTTGGTCCCCTCCCGGCGCGCGAGCGGGCCGAACGGCGGCTCGACGCCTTCCTGGCCTCCGAAGTCGACCGCCATTTGGCGCCCCTGCGCAAGCTGCAGCAGGCCCTGGCCGGCGGCGATCTGCGCGGCCTGCCGCGCGGCGTCGCCCACCGCCTGCTGGAAGCCGGCGGCGTGCTCGACAAGCGGCCGCTCGATCCGGAACTGAAGGCCCTCAGCCAGGCCGAGCGCCGTACGCTGAAAAGCCTGGGCGTGCGCATCGGCGCCTTCTCGCTCTATTCGCCGGGCGTGCTGCGCTCGGAAGCCATCGCCTGCGCCCGGGCGCTGGACCCCGGCGGCTGGCGCGGCCCGCTCGTCGGCCTGAGCGCCCTGCCCTCGCCACCGCCCTCGCCCCGGACGCTCGCCGCCAGCGGCCTGCGTATCGCCGGCAAGCACCTGGTCCCGGTCGAGACCCTGGAAAAGCTCGACGCCCTGCTGCGCGCCGAACAGCGCCCCGGCGGCGTGGTGCTGACCCCGGCGGCTCTGGAAACCCTGGACTGGAGCGCGGCCGAGGCCTCTTCGGTGCTGCGCGCGCTCGACTACACCCCGGCCGTACGCGCTAAGCCCGACGCCCCGATCGTCTGGAAGCGCCGCGGCGCCCAGCGGCTGGAGCCAAAGCCGGTCAAGGCCCGTCCGGACTCGCCGTTCGCCGCCCTGGCCAAGCTGACCGAGCCGCCGCCTCCGGCTCCCTCGGCCCAGATCCCATCGGGGAGGCGCAAGAAGCCCCGCCGCCGCAAGCCGGCGATCGCCGTCCCGCGCGACCAGGTCGCTTCATGAGCGAGGCGCACCACGACGGCCACCACGGGGAACACCATGCGGAGCACTGCCGCGCCGACGTCTGGCTGTGGCGCGCCCGCTTCTTCAAGACCCGCTCGATGGCCGCCCGCTTCGTCGACGAAGGCCGCATCCGCCTGACCCGCGCCGGCTCGCCCGAAAGCCGCATCGACAAGCCCTCCCGCTCGCTGAAGGCCGGCGACGTCCTGGTCTTCGCCATCGGCGGACGGCTGGTGAACGTCCGCGTCCTCGACTGCGGCGAACGCCGGGGGCCGGCGACCGAGGCGCGGGGGCTTTACGAGGCGGTGGCGGGGTAGCCCCTCATAAACTCCCGTCATTCCCGCCCTTGTGGCGGGAATGACGGGAAGATGGGAAGGGCGCCCCCACCTTCGCCATAGACGCCGCCGCGCCATCCGCTACCTTCGGTGGAGTTTCATCGGGGGAGTACATCGCGTGGCGTCGTTCCGTTCGGCCGTGGCCGTCAGCCTGGCCCTGTTGCTCACCGGCGTCGCCCACGCCCAGTCCCCCGTCCCGCCCTCCAACAAGCCGCCGACGCCGATCCGCGCCTTCGACCTGCCGCAGATCGAGGCCTTCGGCCGCGCCATCTACCGCCAGGACATCGCCGCCTGGCTGGCCAGCGACGCCCTGGGCGACAAGGTCCCCGACCTGCAGGGCGCGGGCCTCAGGGGCTGGCTGGTCGAGGACGACGGCAAGACGGCCACGGTCCGCTTCCTGCGCGACAAGGGGAACGGCCTGGAGATCGGCTACGACGTGGTGGTCGACGGCAAGGGCGCCGGCCCCGTCACCGAACCGGCCGACCGCAAGCTGACCGACGAGGAGCGCCTGAGCTTCTCGGCCCGTCAGGCCGCCATCGCCGCCCAGCCGCCCACCTGCCGCGCCGGCTACAACACCGCCATCGTCCGCGACCCGCAGGGCGGCGGCTTCATCGTCTGGCTGCTGGCGCCTTCACCCGCCGAGGGCGCGATACCGGTCGGCGGCCATTACCGCATCAGCGTCGCCGCCGACGGCAAGACCGTCACCCGGGTCGACGCCCTGTCGATGTCGTGCCTGCTGATGGAGCGCCCCAAGGCCAAGGCCGGCCAGCAGCCGGTCATGGCCTTCGCCACCCACATCGTCTCGCCGACGCCGGTCGAGACCCACGCCTTCCTCAGCCTGCTCTACAAGCTGCCCATCGCCGTCGGCACGGGACCGAACGAGGTCTGGGCCGTCGACCAGGGCCGGATCAGCAAGCTGGATCTGGGCAAGCAGTAAGGGCCGCCCCGAGCCCCTCTCCCTGAAGGGAGAGGTGTCCGCGAAGCGCGCCCTGCGACGCCGGCCGGCGTTACGGAAGCTGAAAACGGCCCCCCTCCGGCCCTCCGGGCCACCTCCCCCAGAGGGGGAGGATCTCATGGCCGCGCCCCTCTCCTCCCGTCATTCCCGCCAGCAGCCTAGATCGAGAACCCGTCCACGAAGCCCGGCACCTTCTCGGGCGGCATCGGGCGGCTGAAGTGGTAGCCCTGCACCTGGTCGCAGCCGTAGGTGGCCAGGGCTTCCAGCTGGGCCAGGTCCTCGACGCCCTCGGCCACCACCTTCATGCCCATCGAAGAGCCGAGCGTGATCACCGCCTTCACGATCGCCGCGTCCTCGGCGTTCTGGACGAAGCCCTTGTCGATCTTCAGCCGGTCGATCGGGAACTGCCGCAGGTTGGCCAGGCTGGCGTAGCCGGTGCCGAAGTCGTCGAGCGCGATCATCACCCCGGCCGCGTGCAGCTTGCGCACCGTGTCGCTGACTACGTCGGACGCCCAGCCCATGTAGACGTGCTCGGTGACCTCGATGGTCAGGCGGTCGCACGGCACGCCCCAGCGGGCCAGGCGCTCCTGCACCTCTTCGGCGAGGCGGCCGGAGCGGAACTGGGCGGCCGAGATGTTGACCGCGACCCGGCCGAATTCGATCCCGGCGTCCAGCCAGGCCCGCATCTGCTTCAGCGCCGTCTCGAAGGCCACGTCGCCGAGCTTGAGCGACAGATCCTGGTCCTCGAAGGCCGGCATGAAGCGATCGGGCGTGAGGATGCCCTGCTCGGGGTGGGCCCAGCGCATCAGCGCCTCGAAGCCGGCCACGCTGCCGCTCTCCAGGTCGATCACCGGCTGGTAGTAGAGGATGAACTCGTCGGCCTCGATCGCCGCGCGCACGTCGCGCAGCAGCTCCAGCCGCTGCTCCAGGGCCGAGCGCATCGACGGGTCGAACAGGATCGAGCGGTTGCGGCCCTCGTCCTTGGCCCGATAGAGGGCGATGTCGGCGTTCTTGAAGATGTGGCTGGGGTCGGCGTCGGGATCGCCGTGCAGGGCCGCGCCGATGCTGGCGCTGACCGAGAAGCTGCGGCCGGCGTGCTGGATCGGCTGGCGCAGCAGCTCCTGCAGGGCCTTGATCGGCCGCAGCATGTCGCCCTCGCCGTGCAGGCCGCGCAGGATCACCGCGAACTCGTCGCCGCCCAGGCGTGCCACCGTATCGCCGGCCCGGAAGGCGTGGCGCAGCACGTCGGCCAGCCGCCGCAGCAGGGCGTCGCCGGCGTCGTGGCCCAGGGTGTCGTTGATGTCCTTGAAGTGATCGACGTCGATCATGATCAGGCCGAAGATCTCGCCGGCCATCTCCGAGGCGTCGACCGCCTCCTGGAACTTGCGCTGGAAATAGGCCCGGTTGGGCAGGCTGGTCAGCGGATCGCGGAAGGCCAGGTTCTCGACAGCCTCGGTCTGCCGGCGGCGGTCGGTGATGTCCTTGAACAGGTTGACCAGCCGCTCGGGCTTGCCGTCGCCCCCGAGGAAGCGCTTGCCGACCGAGCGCACCCAGGTCTCGATCCCGTCGTCGCGGTTGAGGCGGAACTCGAACACCGCCGCCTCGCCGTCGCGGCGGGCGCGCATGATCTGGGCCATGCGCTCGCGGTCCTCCTCGTGCACGATCTCCAGCGGATCGGCGTCGAACAGGCACCACCTCTCCAGTTCGGGACAGGTGCCCGAGACATAGACCTCGCCGGTCTTCAGATCGACCTCGCGCACCATCAGGTCGTCGAGCTCGAGCGCCAGCTTCAGCCGCTGCTCATTGCGCTCGGCCCTAAGCGCGGTCTGGGCGTAGCCGGTGACGTCGCGGGCGGTGACGATGACGGCGAAGATGATCCCCTCGTCGCTGCGGCAGGCGGCGAACTCGCTGCGCCAGATCCGCTGGGCGCCCTCCACCACCTGGGCCCGGTAGCGCGAGAACGGCTCGCCCGACGCCAGACAGCGCTCCAGGCTCTCGATGTCCTCGAGATTCATCAGGCAGCGGGCGAAGGGCTCGCCCGGCGCCAGGTTGGGGGTCAGGTCCTCGTCGCGCCACTCGGCGCTGACGGCGGCCAGACGGCCGGACCGGTCGATCAGCGCGGCCGCGAACGGCGCATGCGCGACGAAGGCCTCGAACGAGGCCATTCGAAGCCGCAGTTGCGCGTTGATGTCCTCCGCCATCGCCGGCGGAGCGGTCTTAAGAGCCATGCTGGTCATTCTGGTGTCGGCTTCCCGACGTTGTCGTGCGGCGTATCCTCAACTACACAGTGAAACGCCTTCCATAAGAATTGGTATCTTTCGACGAACCCCGTTCTTCATTGTCGGAAGCCCGACAAAGAGCGGTCAAAGCCCCATCCGGGGGCGCCCGTCTGTGGGCGTCGTCAGAAATCCTGGCCCCGCCGCGCACGGCGCCGCATTGACATTCGCGTCCGTCGCTCCGAAAACGCGGCCGCGTTACGTCCGTCCGTTCCAGAAAGCCGCCAAGTTCCGATGACCTACATCGTCACCGACGCCTGCATCCGCTGCAAGTTCATGGACTGCGTCGAGGTGTGCCCGGTGGACTGCTTCTACGAGGGCGAGAACACCCTCGTGATCAATCCCGACGAATGCATCGACTGCGGCGTCTGCGAGCCGGAATGCCCGGTCGACGCCATCAAGCCGGACACCGAGGACGACGCCGACGGCAAGTGGCTGCGGATCAACTCCGACTACGCCAAGGTCTGGCCGAACATCACCGTCAAGGGCGAGCCGCCGGCCGACCGCGCCGACTTCGAGCGCGAGACCGGAAAGTTCGAGAAGTACTTCAGCGAAAAGCCCGGCAAGGGCTCCTGATCCGGGCCTGAATCCCCGTTTCCACGGCTGGTTTACAGCCGTCGCGACCCCATGCCGGGTCGCAAGCCTTTCATGAGGCTGAATTTTATGCTATTGTCGCTTCCGACGTGACGGATGCGCCCTCGCACCTGCATGTCTGGTGGAAGACGACAGCCGTTCAACGGCTCGCCCGATCGAAGGCGAAGGGTGACTTAAGAGACACTCCAAATCCTGATCCGACTTGGCCCCGCCTCTCCGACGGACGGGTTGCTATCGCTTTTTGGGATGCTTGGAAACGGCGTTTTGGGCGCGAGCCCAATTTTATGAGGACGAACGAATGAGCAAGAGCGGTCTGGAATTCTCGGTCGGCGATCACGTCGTCTACCCCGCCCACGGCGTGGGGACGATCCAGGGCATCGAGACCCAGGAAGTGGCCGGGATGTCGCTCGAGGTCTACGTCATCACCTTCGACCACGAAAAGATGACCCTTCGCGTTCCGACCAAGAAGGCCAAGGCCGCCGGCCTGCGCCCGCTGGCCGAAGGCGACGTCGTCAATCAGGCCCTGACCACCCTGAAGGGCCGCGCCCGCGTGAAGCGCACCATGTGGTCGCGTCGCGCCCAGGAATACGAAGCCAAGATCAACTCGGGCGACCTGGTGTCGATCGCCGAGGTGGTCCGCGACCTGCACCGCGCCGAAAACCAGCCGGAACAGTCCTATTCGGAGCGCCAGCTCTATGAATCGGCCCTGGACCGCATGGCCCGCGAAGTCGCCGCCATCGAGCGCATCGACCGCGAAGCCGCGATCGGCATCCTGACCAAGTCGCTGGTCAAGACCGCCGCCTGAGGCCTGCGCCTCAACGACGACGTCTTCGAAGACGCCCCCGGTTCACCGGGGGCGTTTTTCGTTGGGGGGCGGACCAGGGCGCTTGGGCACGCAGATATTGGCGACGATGGTGGCGCCGCCGTCGTCCGCGAACGTCTCGTAGCCGACGATGCGGCTCGCCTTGCGCTGTCCGGGCGGACAGCCGTCGGAGGCGCACGCCGAAAGCACCAGGCCGGCCAGCGCCACAGTCGCCCATCGCATCAGCATGAAGCTCCCCCTGCCGCTCCGCCTCATGCCAGCTTGGCAGCAGATTCGATCGCGCTCAATCTCGATCGGCAGCACCGGAGTCTTCGCCATGGCCGCCGAACCCAAGACCCGCCCGACGGACGCCAGCGTCGACGACTTCCTGGCTGCCTCCCCCGAGGCCCGCCGGGCCGACGCCGAGACCGTCCGCGCCTTGCTGACCGAGGTCGCCGGCGCGCCGGCGGTGATGTGGGGACCCTCGATCGTCGGCTTCGGATCCTATTCGACCGGCGGCGCCAAGCCGATGGACTGGCCGCTGCTGGGCTTCTCGCCGCGCAAGACCGAGCTGGTGCTCTATTTCGCCTCGGACTTTCCCGAGCGCGAGGCCCTGCTGGCGAAACTGGGCAAGCACCGCTCCGCTGTCAGCTGCGTCTACGTCAAGCGCCTGGCCGACGTGGACCTGGCCGTCCTGCGGGAAATCGCCGAAGCCTCGGCCGCCTGGACGCGCAGCGGCCATGTGACCTGCTGAACCTTTTGCTCGTCATCCCGGATAAGCGCTGCGCGCTTTCCGGGATGACGGCGATGGGGGCTTCGACGAACGGTCCTACGCCGTCTTCCTGCGCAACACGCGCGCCCGGCGCTTCTTCAGCCAGATGACCACGCCCGTGACGCTGAGCGCGGCGACGACGAGGCCGGTGAACGAGATCAGGATGCGGCCGGGCAGGCCCAGGATCCGGCCCGAGTGCAGCGGGAACTGGGCCTGGACGAAGATGTCGGCGGCCGTGCCCTTCCAAGGCAGGCGCTCGCCCAGATAGCGGCCGTCGGCGCCGTCGTAATAGAGGTAGGGCGGGCCCACGCCGCCGGCCCCGTGGTCGTCGCCCACCTTGTGGAAGGCCACGCCGTAGACGCCGTAGTGCGGCGAGTAGAACGCCCCGCCCACCGGGGCGGTGAAGCCGCGCGCGGCGGCGTCGGTCCTGGCCTTGGCGATGATCGCCTCGTAGGTCTTCTGGGGCAGGATCGGGTTGTCGTGGCTGGTCGGCACGCGGGTGTCGAACGGCGTCGGCGAGACCTTCGAGATCTTCGACATCACCGGATAGAACACCTCGCTGTAGAGGTTCAGCGAGAAGGCCGTGAAGGCCACCACGAACAGCACGCCCCACAGCCACAGGCCGAAGGCCCGGTGGATGTCGAAATTGATCCGGTAGGCGCTGGCCTTGGTCTTGATCTGCCAGGCCGGCTTCCAGCGGCTCAGGAAGCTCTTGGCCGGCTTGCGGCCGTTGGTGGGGCTGGCCGGCAGGGTCAGGTAGAAGCCGACGAAGCAGTCCAGCGTCCACAGCACCGCCACCCCGCCCAGCAGCCAGATCCCCCAGCGGTCGATCCCCCAGAACTCGGGAATGTGCAGGGTGTAGTGCAGCATGTAGAGGAACGAGACGAAGGTCTCGGTGGTGATCGGCCAGACCGCCCCCCACTCGCGCCGTCCCTGCTCCACGCCCGTCGCCGGGTCGATGAACACCTGGTTGTAGCCGAGCTCGTAGTGCTTGCCGGTCTTGGGATCCTGGCGGGCGTCGACGCCGATGGCCAGAGTCTCGCCCGGCTCGGCGGTCAGCGGGAAGTACGAGACGATCACCCGGGGATCGCGCGCCTCGACCTGCTTGACGATGTCGAGGGTCGGCAGGGCCGGACCATCGGTCCTGGCGTGCATCAGGTGCGGATTGAGAACGTCGTCCAGCTCGTGGTCCCACGAGATCACCGCGCCGGTGACCCCGGAGATGAACAGGAAGCCGGCGATGACCAGCCCCACCCAGCGGTGGACGAAGGTCAGGGTCGGCCGCACGGCGGCGCGCACGGCCTTGGCCACCGAGGCCGCGGGCGGCGGCGGGACCGGCGTGACGTCCGGCGCGTACGGTGTTTCCAGATTGCGCGCGTCCATCCGGCCTCCCGGAGCCGTCGGTCCCGCATGACCATGCGAGACGCCGAAAGGCTCAAAAACAAACATCAAGGGCGTGGCGACCGCGGCAACCGGTCGCCACCCCCGCGCCGTCCCTGCCCCACGCCCCTCTTAATAACGATTCTTAGAAGCGATAGTCCAGGCGAACCGACACGCTGCGCGGGGCGGCGTAGTAGGCCTGGTTCCACATCAGGCTGTTCAGGTACTTCTCGTCGCCCACGTTCTTGAGGTTGAGCGTGCCGCGGATGCGGTCGCTGATGTCGACGCCGGCCATCAGGTCGACCACCGCATAGGCCTCCTGGGTGACGTCGGCGGCTTCGGTGGTGATGTCGTCCTGCCAGCGCACGGCGGCGCCGAGCTTGAGGTTGCGCAGCGACGGCACGGTGTAGGTGGTCGAGGCCTTCAGGGTCTTGCGGGGCAGGAAGACGCGAGCGTCGGCGCCGGTCGCCTTGTCCTCGATCTCCAGCGACGTCCAGCCGGCGCCGATGCGCCAGTTGTCGGTGATCCGGCCGCTGGCCTCGATCTCGTAGCCCTTGGACTCGGTGTCCTGGGCCGAATAGTAGCTCTTGCCGTCGTCGAAATAGCCGGCCCAGGCGGCCAGGCCGTTCTGCACGGCCTTGAACACCGCGCCGGTCACGTAGAGGCGGCCGTCGAGCCACTCGCTCTTGACCCCGGCCTCGTAGCTCTTGCCGTGCACGGCGGCGAGCTTGGCGCGGGTGGAGTCGACCTCCGACTGCGGATTGAAGATGTCGGTGTAGCTGGCGTAGAGCGAGACGTTCTTGCTCACGTCGTAGACCGCGCCGAGATACGGGCTGACCTTGCTCTCGTCGCGGGCCATGTCGGCGCCGTACGAGACGCCGTAGGCCTTCAGCTTCAGGGCGTTGAAGCCGGTCACCAGCTTCAGCCTGTCGGTCACGCTGAGGTGCGCGCCGGCGTAGAAACGGGCCAGCTTGGTGGTCTCGTTGGCCGCCAGATAGGCGCCCGGATAGGTCGGCTCGGACGGCTGGGTCGAGCCCCAGCTCGAGACCGGGGCGTAGACGATCGTATCGCCCGAGAAGTCTTCGTACTCGTGGCCTTCCGAACGCGAGACCTGGCCGCCGACCACCAGCTGGTGCTCGCGGCCGAAGGCCTGGAATGGACCCGAGGCGTAGGCGTCCAGCGTGTAGCTCTCGTAGATCGACGGATAGACGCCGGCCATGCCCTCGACGCCGAGACCCGTGTCGGGATCGATGCCGGTGTCGTAGTTGGCGTAGGCGTAGAGCAGCTTGGCGTGCTCCTCGAAGCGCTTGGCCGTGGCGATGGCCTTGATCCGCCAGCCGTTGTCGAGGCGATGCTCGACCTCGGCGAAGGCGGTCTGGTCGCGGACGTCCCAATAGGTCCAGTCGGCCGAGGTCGAGGACGAGACGTCGTAGTTGATCAGGCTGCCGTCGTTATAGGTCAGCGGCAGGGCGCCCCACAGCACGCCGGACGCCCGGTTGTCCTGCATCGACCAGCCGAAGGTGGCCGTGGTGTTGGGGGTGGCGTCCCAGGCCAGCAGGGCGGCGTAGACGTTCCGGTTGACCTTGTAGTGGTCGAGATAGGAGTCGCGGTCCTCGTTGGCGTAGATCAGCCGGCCGCGCACCGTGCCGCTCTCGTTCAGCGGGCCCGAGACGTCGGCCTCCAGCCGCTTGGAATCCCACGAGCCGTACTGCAGGGCGCCGGTGGCCTGGAACTCGGCGGTCGGGCGCTTGCGCACGTAGTTGACGGTGGCCGACGGATTGCCGGTGCCGGTCATCATGCTGTTGGCGCCGCGCACCACCTCGACCCGGTCGAACAGCACGGTGTCCAGCTCGCCGAACTGGATGCCCCAGATCAGCGGCAGCCCCACGCCGTCGACCTGGAAGTTGGTGATGTCGAAGCCGCGCGAGTTGTAATAGGTGCGGTCGGTCTCGACCTTCTCGACGTTCACGCCGGTGGTCTGGGCCAGCACGTCGTTGATGTTGGTCAGGGCGAAATCGTGGATGGTCGCGCCGTCGACGATGGTCACCGACTGCGGCGTCTCGCGCAGGCTCATGTCCAGTCCCGTCACCGCCGAGGTGCGGGTCTTGGCGCCGGTCACCACCACGCCGTCCAGGTTGTCGGCCGCGCCGTCGGCGGCCGGGGCCTCGGCCGCGTGGGCGGCGGCCAGCAGGGCCGGGCTCATGGCCGCGGCGAGGAGGAAGGCGCGAAGGGATCGGGACATCGGGGCGCTCGTGCAATCAATAATAAGTCGCAAAAGCGGATAGGCGCCGGGTCGAGGGCTGTCAAACCTCAGGATGCAATGGATTCGCATTTGCGTTCAGGCTGCGTCCTTTCGGCCACGGCGCGCGTCGGTAGAGCTGGGTTAGCGCTAACAATTGTGGCTGGCGAAACGGCCGCGGCTCATGCGAGATCACCGGAAAACCACGCTTCGCATTAGGGCCGCCATGTCGTTCACCTCCGCCCCGAGCCGCCGCGAAACCCTCCAGGGCCTGCTTTTCGGAACGGCGATGACAGCGCTGCCTTTTGGGGCGACGGCCCACGCCGCGACGCGCGCCCTGCCCTATCGCTGGCGCAACGTGCGGGTCGGCGGCGGCGGCTTCGTGCCGGGCGTGGTGTTCAGCCCGGTCGAGAAGGGTCTGGCCTATCTGCGCTCCGACATGGGCGGGGCCTATCGCTGGCAGGCCTCGGAAAGCCGCTGGATCCCGCTGCTCGACGACCAGGCCCAGGGCAGCTGGCAGGGCGTCGAGAGCGTCGCGCCTGATCCCATTGACGCTAATGTCGTCTACCTGGCCTGCGGCATGGGCCGGCCCGACCCGGCCGCCATCCTGCGCTCGGAAAACCGCGGCGCCGACTGGACCGTGATCCCCGTTCCCTTCCGCATGGGCGGCAACGAGGACGGCCGGGGCCTGGGCGAGCGCCTGGCCATCGATCCCAACGACACCCGCACCCTCCTCTTCGCCTCACGCCACGACGGCCTGCAGGTCAGCCGCGACCGGGGCGCCACCTGGGCGAAGTCCGCCAGCTTCCCACTGCCGGGCCTGGGCCTGAACGCCCGCCCCGCCACCACGCACGGCGGCCTGTCGTTCGTGATCTTCGATCCCCGCAGCGGCCGGCCGGGCCAGGGTTCGCAAACGCTCTTCGTAGGCGTCGCCGATCCGTCCGAGCATCACCTGTGGCGCAGCGACGACGGGGGCGCGAGCTGGAAGCCGATCCCCGCCCCGCACGCCTATCTGGCCTGCAAGGCGGCGCTGGACGGCCAGGGCCGGCTCTACGTCACCTATTCCAGCGGCATCGGTCCGTCGAACGTCGCCGATGGCGCCGTCTGGCGGCTCGACACGGCGACCAACGCCTGGACGCAGGTCACGCCGGCCAAGCCGCAGGCCCAGCGCGGCGGCGGCTTCATGGGCGTGGCGGTCGACGCAAACGGCGCGGTCGCCGTCACCAGCCTCAACCGCTGGAACCCGAACGACACCCTGTGGCGCTCCACCGACCATGGCGCGACCTGGACAGACCTCTATCCCGACGCCCGCCGCGACGTGGCGACCACGCCCTTCCTGCACTGGGGCGAGCCGGAGGCCGACTTCGGCTGGTGGATGGCGGGGCTGGCCATCGACCCGTTCGACCCCGACTTCGCCTGCTACACCACCGGCGCGACCATCTACGCCACCCGCGAGTTCACCAAGGCCGCCGCCGGCCGCCCGACCACCTGGTTCCCGTGGGTCGAGGGCATCGAGCAGACGGCGATCATCACCCTGGCCAGCCTGCCCGAGGGCCCGCAACTGCTCAGCGGCTTCGGCGACATCTCCGGCTTCGTGCACGACGACCTGGCCGTCTCGCCGAGCGACCAGTTCACCACCCCGGTGTTCGGCAACACCAACTTCATCGACTACGCAGGTGTGCAGCCCGCCATAGTCGTCCGCAGCGGCACGCCGCACCAGCGCCACGGCGGCCCGACCCTGGCCTGGTCGGGCGACCACGGCCGCACCTGGGCGCCGATGACCGCCCCGCGCATCCCGAACGCTCCGCCGCCGCCCGGTCAGGGCCGTCGCGGACCCGACCCGCACGACGACGCCGCCATCGTCGTCAACGCCGACGGCTCGGTGTTCATGGTCATGACCGCCCAGGCCCAGATCACCCGCGACCGCGGCGCGACCTGGACCGTGAGCAAGGGCCTGCCCGCCTGGGTGCGCCCCGTGCCCGACCGCGTCGATCCCCGGCGCTTCACCGCCATCGACCTTGCGACCGGCAAGCGCTTCATCAGCACCGACGCCGGCGCCGGCTTCGTCGAAGCCCCGGTGCGTGGCCTGCCCGCCGACCTCACGGCCGACCAGGTGACCTGGCGCGAGATCCCCTGGCCGCTGAAGGCCGTCCCCGGCCAAGCCGGCCATCTGTGGTTGGTCTCGACCCAGGGCCTTTTCCGCTCCACCGACGGCGGCGCGCGCTTCGCGCGGATCGACGGCGGCGTGCAGATCGACCAGCTCGACCTCGGCGCCCCGCCGCCCGGAAAGACGCACCCCGCCCTCTTCGCCATCGGCCGCAAGGACGGGATCAAGGCCATCTGGCGCTCAGACGACGAGGGCAAGAGCTGGGTCCGCGTCAACGACCCCCGCCACGAATACGGCCGCCGCTTCCGGTGCCTCGCGGCCGACATGCGGACCTACGGCCGGGTCTATGTCGGCACGGATGGACGCGGCATCGTCTACGGCGAGCCATCCTAGGTTCCCCTCTCCCAGAGGGAGAGGGAGGGGCCCAGGCGAAGCCTGGGAGGGTGAGGGGTTTCACCGTCCAACGCCTTACCCCCTCATCCTCCCACGCCTGCGGCGCGGGCCCCTCCTTCTCCCCACGGGAGAAGGTAAAAACCTACGGCCCTACCCGCTGCGTGATCCAAGTCTCAACCGCCTGCGTATAGGCCCCCGGCGAACCCAGCGTGCGGTTGATGTCGGCGTGGCTGAGGTCCTGCGGCAGCACCGGCATCGCCTGGCCGGCCTTCTCGACCTGCGCCTGGAACGCCCTGGCGTCGTCGCAGGGCTTGTCGGGACGCTGGCTGGAGCAGACCACCAGCATCGGCACGGCCGCCGGCGTCCACTGGTCCATCGGCGAGACCCTGGCCCAGCCGGCCGGATCGCTTCCGAACGCCTCGTCGTAGAAGCGCGGATGACGGCCCTCCATCACCGACGAGACCTTCATCGCCGCCGAGTCCAGCACCACCGTGCCGGCCCACGGCTTGCCGACCATCTCGGGCTTTGAAGACAGCAGGGCGACCAGGTGCGCCCCGGCCGAGTGGCCCATCAGCACGATCCGCCGGTCGCTGGCGCCCCAGTCGGCGGCATGGGCCTGCACCCGCCGCAGGGCCAGCGCCACGTCCCGCGCCTGCTCGTCGGCCATCGCCTCGGGCAGCAGGCGGTAGTTGACGCTGACGAACACGTAGCCCTTGGGCAGCCAGTCTTTCAGCTTGTTCTCGATCGAGCCGACATTGGCCTTGTCGCCGATCTTCCACGCCCCGCCGTGGACCATGACGATCACCGGCGCGTCCTGCGCGCCCGGCGGAATATAGACGTCGATCGCCTGGCCCTTGGCCGCGCCATAGGCCTCGGTGAGCTTGCGGGCGCCCGGCGCGATGGCCTGCAGGTCGACCGGCCGCGCCTCCTCGACGCGCTTCTGCTCCATGCGCTCGGCCATGCGTTCGCGCAGGCGGCCGCGCAGGGGCTGGGCCTCGACGGCCATCCCGAAAGCGAGGCCGGCGATCACGGCGATGGTCAGGATCTTGCGGTTCATGGCGACGGCGCCCCTAAGACTGGAGGGCTAGCCTGCCACCGAACCCCGGCTTGGCGAAAGAGGCCTCAGGCCGCGTGGCCGAACCCGTGCACGGCGTCGCGCAGGTGGCCGAAATTGATCGGCTTGGCCAGCACGGTGACGTCCTCGAAGCCCTTGCGCGGCAGGGCGCCGTAGCCGGTGGCGAAGACGAAGGGCACGCCCTTGGCCCGCAGCGCCTCGGCCACGGGAAACACCATCTCTCCGCCGATGTTGATGTCGAGCACGGCGCCGTCGAGACTGGGCTTGTCGTCGTCGAGATAGGCCAGGGCCTCGCCCACCGCCCCGAACGAGCCGGAGACCTCGCAGCCGAGGTCGGTCAGCAGGTCCTCGACCATCATGGCCACCAGGGCCTCGTCCTCGACGATCATGATCCGCCGCCCGTTCATGCCGCCGCCAGCCTTTGCGACAGGGGGGCGCGGAAGGTGAAGACCAGGCCTTCGGGGGCGAAGTCCAGCTGCGCCGAACCGCCCAGATCGCGCGACAGGCCGCGCCGGATCAGCCGCGAGCCGAAGCCCTCGCCGCCGGGCGCCGGCGCCACGACGGTGGGACCGCCGCGCTCGCGCCATTCCAGGGCGAAGGTCGGATGCACGCCGCCCGCGTTCTCGACCCGCCAGGAGACGAACACCCGGCCCTCGGGGGCCGACAGCGCCCCGTACTTGGCCGCGTTGACGATCAGTTCGTGCAGCGTCATGTGCACGGCCACCGCCGCCTCGGGCGTGATCTCGATCGGCGGTCCCTCGACCACGAAACGGCCGTCCTCCAGCCCGCCGAACGGGCGCATGGCGGCGGCCAGGATCTCGCGCAGGTGGGCCTTGCCCCAGGCCTGCTTGGTCAGCAGCTCGTGGGCCTGCGACAGGGCCAGCAGGCGCGACTCGAACGACTCGTTGAACGCCGCCGGCGAGGTCGCCGTGCGCAGGGTCTGGCTGGCGATCGACTGCACCGAGGCCAGGGTGTTCTTCACCCGGTGGTCCAGCTCGCGCATCAGGAAGGTGCGCCGCTCCAGCTCCTTGTTGAGCGAGGCGTGCAGGCGGCCGCTCTCCAGGGCCGCGGCCGTGGCGCGGGCCATGACCTGCAGCTTGGCGACGATCTCCGGCGGCGGCGTATGCTCCTTGGCCCAGTAGGCGCCCAGGGCCGCGATCGGATCGCGGGTGCGCACCGGCGTCATCACCAGGCTTTTGACGAAGGTCGGCCGGTATGCGTCGTGCGGGATCCGGTCGTCCTGGTAGATGTCGGGGATCACCACCGTCTGGCGGTTCAGCATGGCCCAGCCCGAGATGCAGGCGGTCAGCGGGAAGCGCTTGCCCTTCCACAGCGGGCCGATGGCGTCTTCGTCCAGGTACCAGCAGCAGTCGTTGTCGCGCAGCACGAAGGCCACGCCGTCGGCGCCGGAAATCCGGCGCGCCGACGAGCGGACCACGGCGGCCACCTCGTCGATCGTGCGGGTCGCTGACAGCTCCTCGATCGTCTCGACCAGCGTCAGCAGCGCAGAATCGCCTTCACCGCCCGACAAGTCGTATTCGGCCATGTCCAGCATAGGGATTTGACGCTCGCGGGGCTACTTGCGCCCAAACCTAGCACGCGTCGGGGGGACAACAACAAGAGGCGTGGCGCCGCACAGGATTACTCCCGGTTGCCGGGAAGGTTAACAGAGTCCTTGCGCCGACCGACAGCCGAAGGAGATCAAGGCTTTGTAGCGCTACCGTTTGCGCTTTGCGGACGCCGATGCGCGCTCTACTTGCGACAATCAGCCGCGCCGCCGCCCCGCCCGGGCTTCGCACCCGGCGCAACATGCGCTATGCACCCCGGTCCGCGCCATGCCGCACGGTCCAGTAGCTCAGCAGGATAGAGCAGCGCTTTCCTAAAGCGAAGGTCGGGGGTTCGAGTCCCTCCTGGACCGCCAGGCGGCGGACGCCGTCGCTCGTCGGCGCTCGAAGCGTTCTAGCCATGGCCACTCTGGGTGGTAGACTTCTCGCGTCGCCCCTGGAGCGCGAGAAAGATGGCCGAGGCGCTGATCATCGACTTTCGGTCGATCGACTACGAGGCGGTTCTCGCGGAGTCCTATCGGCGCTTCCTGCGGCCGGGCGACACCGTGTTCGACGTGGGCGCCCACGATGGTCCGCACGCCGTGCAGTTTCTCGACGCCGTCGGCCCCGGCGGCCGCGTCATATGCTTCGAGCCCCTGCCGGACGTGATGGCCGCCCTGAAGGCCCGCCTCGCAGGAACACTGAACGCGTCGCTGCACCAGGTTGCGCTCGGCTCCGCGCCGGCAAGCGCCGCGACCTTCGTGCGCGCCGACGGCAGCCTGGCCGAAAGCGGCCTGCGCGAGCGGGTCTACAACGACCCGGCCGGCGTCCGACCGACCGGCATCACGGTGGATGTCTCGACCATCGACGCCGTCGCCGCGGCGGAAGGCGTCCACGCCCTGGCCTACATCAAGATGGACATCGAAGGCGGGGAACTGGACGCCCTGGCGGGCGGGGCCGGGACGGTCGGGCGCTTCCGGCCGATGATCTCGGTGGAGTGGGGTCATCGCGCCTACAAGGCCTACAGCCACCACGAGGACAGCCTCTACGACTACGCCGCCTCGATCGGCTACCGCATCCACGACCCGTTCTTCCGGGACATCGGGGATCGCCAAAGCTGGGATCGCTGCAAGGCCCGCTACTGCTGGGACTATTTCCTCGTTCCGGCGGAGCACGTCGGCGAGATCCCGCCCCGCGCCTAGGCCCCCTTCCCCAAAAAGAAACGCCCGCGCCGCCTGGGAAGGATGGCGACGCGGGCGGTCCAGGCGCTGGGGGGAGGTAGGTTGCGCCTAGAAGTTGTAGCGCAGGCCGAGGATGAACTGCCGGCCGCTGTGGGTGTAGACGTTGAGGCGGTTGCTATCGCCGACGTACTGGTCGTTGAATTCGTCGGTCAGGTTCACGCCTTCCAGCGAGAGCTTGAGGTTGTCGCGGATGTTCCAGCTGGCCTGAAGGTCGACGTTGAGGGTCTCGTTGGTGCCCTGGACGGTGTTGCCGTCGCTGCCGGGCACCTGGGTCAGGTAGCCGTCGCGATAGGCCAGCGAGCCGCGCACGCTCCACTTGTCGGTCTCGTAGTAGAGGGTCAGGTTGGCGGCGTTCTTCGACAGCCCCACCAGGGTGGCGTTGACGGTCGGGGCGCCGGGCGTGGTCGAGGTCAGGTACTCGATCTGGGAGTCGACATAGGTGTAGTTGGCCACCACGCCGAAGTGGCGCCAGAAGCCGGGCAGGAAGGTGAAGGGTTGCTGGAGATTGATCTCGAAGCCCTTCAGGTCGCCGCCGTCGCTGTTCACCGGCTGGGTGACCTGGAACACCTCCGACGAGCTCGCGCCGGTGCCGGTCAGCAGCGAGTCCGGCAGGCCCAGGGTGCTGTAGACGGCCTCGCGGCGCAGGGTGGCCACGAAGGTGTCGATGCGCTTGTAGAACAGGCCCACCGCCAGCATCGCCCCCTGCGAGGGGTACCATTCCAGCGAGACGTCCAGATTGTCCGACTTGGTCGGGGTCAGATACGGATTGCCCGAGCTGTAGGTGCGGTTGGCGCCCTGCACGGAGACGTCGCCGCCGGGCGACAGCGAGCCGATGCCCGGGCGGGCGATGGTCTGGGCGGCGCTGACCCGGGCCACGAACGTGTCGGTGACGTCGGCGGCCAGGTTGAACGACGGCAGGGTCAGGTCGTAGTCGCGCTTGACCTCGACGCGCTGGATCGCGCCGCTGACCGCCGCATAGCCGGCCGACTCCTGCTGGGTGTGCACCCGCCGCACGCCGGCGTCGCCGCGGAACGGCAGGCCGAAGGCGTTGAACTTGAACTCCGCCTGGACGTAGGCGCCGGTGTCCTGCTCCTCGACCGCGCCGTACTGGCCCCGGGCCGAGCTGTTGTTTGTGTCGGTCAGGGCGTAGATGCCGCTGTTGCTGTAGATGTTCAGCAGGGCGGCGTACTTGTCGATGTCGGGCACCAGCCAGCTGGTGAAGTTGCCGGCCGGCAGGTCCATGTTGCGGCCAAAACCGCTGAACACCTTCGACACCGAGGCCAGCTGGGCCGGGGTCAGGGTCTGGACCACGGTCTCGCTGGTCCGGTACTGGCCGTAGCTGTCGTACTCGAACTTGCGCCAGTCGACGCCGGCCTTGAGGCGCAGATTGTCGTTGAGGTCCCACTCGCCATAGACCTTGGCGGTCGAGAACTGGTTCTCCACGAACTGCGGGCGGATGCGCACTTC
The DNA here is from genome assembly GCF_059418205.1 of Caulobacter sp. GW821-FHT09B11. Classification (NCBI taxonomy): domain Bacteria; kingdom Pseudomonadati; phylum Pseudomonadota; class Alphaproteobacteria; order Caulobacterales; family Caulobacteraceae; genus Caulobacter; species Caulobacter sp. GW821-FHT09B11. Next base: position 106,907 of record NZ_JBWKPK010000013.1, read on the forward strand.
CGACGTGCCGTTGGTCGAGGCCCAGCTGGTCGGATCGGTCGGGTCGAAGCCCAGCAGGATCTGCGGGGCGCGGCCCTTGCGGAAGTCGTAGACATAGTTCTGGCTGTTGGCCCGGTCGAAAGTGACGATGGTCGAGACCGGCTGGGTGAAGGTCGAGTCCGAATAGCCGGCCAGGCCGCCGATCCGCAGGCGCTCGTTGAAGTCGTGGGTGGCCGACAGGGTGAACTGCTTGAACTCGGTGTTCAGCTCGTCATAAGCCGACTGGGTGCGCAGATCGACGTTGTCCATCCGGGCGTAGACCAGGTTGCCGTTCTCGACCGCGCCGTCGCGGATGATGGTCTGCGGCTTGCCCGTGTTGGCCCGCGACAGGCCGATCGCCTGCAGCTGGGCCTCCTTCCGCGTACCGGCGAGATAGGCGTAGAGGGCGTCGAGCGTGATCTGGGTGTCGGAGGTCGGCTTGTATTGCAGCGAGCCGGCCACGCCGAGGCGCTTGGACTCAATGTCGTAGCTGACATAGGCCGGGATGCGCGGGGCGAAGAGGCCGGCGCTGTTGATCTGGGCGATCGTGTAGCCGGGCACGGTCGAGGCGCTGTTGAAGCCGCCGTTGCTGGCGCCGGTGGCCCAGCGGGTGATGTTGGCGCCCTCCTCCTTCAGGTGGCGCTCCTCGTAGGCGACCGAGATCAGGGCTCCGACCTTGCCGTCGAAGAAGGTGTTGCTGGCCAGCACCGAGACGCGCGGCGTCGTCTTTTCCGACAGGTCGTTGTAGCTGGCGCCGGCCGATAGCACGAGCTGGGGCTTGCGGCTGTCGAAGGCGCGGGCCGTGGTCAGGTCGACCGTGGCGCCCAGCGAGCCTTCCTCGACGTCGGCCGAGGCGGTCTTGCGCACGGCGATGCTGTTGAAGAGATCCGAGGCGAAGACGTTGAAGTCGAAGCCGCGACCGCGGTTGGTGCCGCCGCTGTTGGCCGTGCCGCCGGTGGTGGAGATGGCCTCCATGCCGTTGATGCGCACGCGGGTGTATTCAGAGCCCAGGCCCCGCACGGTGATCTGGCGGCCCTCGCCGTTGATCCGCGAGATCGACACGCCCGGGATGCGCTGCAGCGACTCCGCCAGGTTCAGGTCGGGGAACTGGGCGATGTCCTCGGCCTTGATGGCGTCGACCACGCCGCTTTCGTTGCGCTTGAGGGCGATGGCGCTCTGCAGGCTGGCGCGGAAGCCGGTGACGACGATGGCCTCGACCTCGTCGGCAGCCGGTTGGGCCGGAGCCGGGGCAGGCGCTTCCTGGGCGGCGGCGTGAGCGGCGGCCAGCAGCGTGAAGGCCGAGGCGCTGGCGCCGAGCACGGCGCGAAGGCGCGGATTCCTGTTGGACGTCATGGTCCCTCCCGATGCCCGTCTTCGCGGGTCGCTTTGGGGAGCGGCGGACCGCTCCTTCGTTGGCTGAACCATCGGACGGGTTCGAGCCGAGGGCCAATCCCAATCGGGTATGAACCTATGCGCGTTCGGCACAGATCGGCGGGGTTCCCCGAGGGCGCTCGGCGAGACCCACTTGGCCGGCCTGTTGATTCTCTTGGGTTTTGATGCGTACCGCGGTTCGATCCATGTCGCCCGTGGATCGGTCCATAGGCGAATTGACTTAGACCTGCGCCGCGACGCCCTCTAGCCTTCCCTGAACGATGCCGACGACAGATCGGCGACCAGGGAGAGCGTCCATGACCGAATCCACCAGGCGCACGCGCGTGCGCTGGCTGATCATCGCGACGCTCTTCATCATCACGACGATCAACTACGCCGACCGCGCCACCTTCTCGATCGCCGGCCAGTCGGCGTCGAAGGAGCTGGGCCTCGACGCCGTGGCCATGGGCTACATCATGTCGGCCTTCGCCTGGGCCTACGTCCTGGGCCAGATCCCCGGCGGGGCGCTGCTGGACCGGTTCGGCTCGAAGAAGATCTACACCGCCGCCCTGCTGCTCTGGTCGTTCTTCACCCTGCTGCAGGGCTTCGCCGGGATCTTCACCGGCTTCGCGGCCGCCGCGGCCCTGTTCGCCATGCGCTTCCTGGTCGGGCTGGCGGAGTCGCCGTCCTTCCCGGCCAACGCCCGCATCGTCGCCGCCTGGTTTCCGGGCTCCGAGCGCGGCACGGCCTCGGCGATCTTCAACTCGGCCCAGTACTTCTCGCTGGTCGCCTTCGCCCCGCTGATGGGCTGGCTGGCCCACAGCTTCGGCTGGCGCTCGGTGTTCGTGGTCATGGGTGCGGTCGGCATCGTCGCGGCCGTCTTCTTCGTCAAGCTGATCCACAGCCCGGTCGAGCATCCGGCGATCAACAAGGCCGAGTTCGACTACATCGAGGCCGGCGGCGGCCTGGTGCGGATGGAGGACAGGACCGCCGGCGCCGGCGCGGCCTTCACCTGGGCCAACGTCAAGCAGGTGCTGACCAGCCGCATGCTGCTGGGCGTCTATGTGGGCCAGTACTGCATCAACGTGCTGACCTACTTCTTCGTCACCTGGTTTCCGATCTACCTGGTCAAGGCGCGGGGGCTGTCGATCCTGCAGGCCGGGTTCACCGCCGCCCTGCCGGCCCTGTGCGGCTTCGCCGGCGGCCTGCTGGGCGGGATGATCTCGGACCACCTGCTCAAGCGCACCGGCAATCTCGACATCGCCCGCAAGACGCCGCTGCTGCTGGGGATGATCCTCGCCACCTGCATCGTCATCTGTAACTACGTCGAGCAGGAGTGGCTGGTCATCGTGATCATGGCCGCGGCCTTCTTCGGCAAGGGCGTCGCGTCGCTGGGCTGGGCGGTCGTGTCGGACACCTCGCCCAAGGAGATGGCCGGCGTCACCGGCGGGGTGTTCAACACCTTCGGCAATGCGGCGGGCATCGTGACCCCGATCGTCATCGGCTACATCGTGCAGGCCACCGGCTCGTTCGACGGGGCCTTGATCTTCGTCGGTGCCCACTGCCTGATCGCCGTGCTGGCCTACTTCCTGATCGTCGGCAAGATCCAGCGCCTGCAGCTGAAGGCCGCCTGATCGATGCTGTCACGACGCCATGTCCTGGCCGGCGCCTCCGCCCTCGCCTTCTCCGGCCTGACGCGCGCCGCCACAGCCGCTCCGGCCGCGCTGGAGGTCGCGACACCGATGGCCGCGCCCGAATGGGCCCTGCTGCAACGCGAGCTGCTGAAGGCCAACGAAGCGGCCTGCGAAGCCTTCTTCGCCCGCTATTTCGACGATCGCGGCTATCTGCTGGCCTATGAGCGCTGGGGCGCCAACGACGGCCCCGACGACGCCATCGAGAACGTCAACGACTGGCCGACCCTGCACGCCCTGGGCGCCGGCGACCGGGTGCTGGAGCTGGCCCAGAAGGCCTTCGAGGGCAATGTCCGCCAGTACACGGCCGCCAGGACCAAGGACGTGCCGTTCGCCCGCGAGGGCATGTACTACAAGGAATTCCCGGTCATGAGCGACTGGCAGCACCTTTCCGAAGGGCTGTCGGTGTTCAACCTGCTGGGGCTGTCGGCGCCGAACGATCCTCGCTTTCGCGAGCGGGCCAGGCGGTTCTCGGGCTTCTACACCGGCGAGGATCCGACCACCCCGAACTACGACCCCAAGCGCAACATCATCCGCAGCATGATCACCGGCAGCCGGGGTCCGATGCTGCGCCAGGCCACGCCGCTCGACTGGGCCGGCGATCCCTTCGACGTGACGCACTTCTACATGGAGCACGGCGAGCGCTCCTACGAGGAGACCCTGCGCCACTACGACGAATATGGCGACGTGGTCGGCGACAGCCCGCTGAACCTGCAGGCCACCAGCCTGGTGATGAACGCCTACATGCTCGACCACGAGCCCCGGTATCGCGACTGGATCCTGGCCTATGTCGACGGCTGGATCGCGCGGGCGCGGGCCAATGGTGACATCATACCCAGCAAGGTCGGCCTCGACGGCAGGATCGGCGGCCCCAAGGGCCAGTGGTGGAGCGGGGTCTATGGCTGGGGCTTCAGCCCCGTCGTGCCCCAGACCGGCAAGCGCGAGGACCGCAACCGCGTGCCCCGGGCCGTCGTCGGCTTCATGAACGCCTATCTGCTGACCGGCGACGACAAGTATCTCGACGTCTGGCGGCGGCAGACCGACGCCATCAACGCCCAGAAGAAGGTGGTGGACGGCAAGGTCTCGACCCCGCGCATGCACGGCCCCAAGGGCTGGTATTCCTACGCGCCGGGCGAGCACCAGCTGAACGGGCTGGAGATCTGGTACCTGTCGATGAAGGGCTCGGACCGCGCCCGCGCGGCGGCCCATCCCTGGCTCGACTGGCTGGACGGCAAGGACCCTTCGTTTCCGGCCAGGACCCTGCGCGCCGACCTCGAACGGGTGCGCGCCCGCGCCCGGGCCCGGCGGGACGATACCTCCACCCCCGACACCCGCCTGGCCGACGCGACGCTCGACATCAATCCGGCCAGCGTCACGGCCCTGATCCACCTGATGGAAGGCGGGATCCACATCGCCCGGCCGCCCTGGTCGAAGACCTCGCCGGCCCAGGGCGGGGCGCTGCACTACGTCCGCCTGCGCTACTTCGACCCCGACCGCCGCCGGGCCGGCGCGCCGCAAGACATCGCCGCCCTGGTGGAAAAACTGACCGACGACGAGACGGTGGTCACCCTGGTGAACCTGAACCAGGTCGCAAGCCGCCGCGTCACCGTGCAGGGCGGCGCCTATGGCGAGCACCAGATCGTCAGCGCCTCGCTCGGCGACGCCGCCGCCGCGCCGGTCGAGGCCTCGGCCTTCACGCTGCGCCTGGCGCCGGGCGCCGGGGCGCGCCTGACGCTGAAGATGCGCCGGCACGTGAACGCTCCGACGCTGAGCTTCCCGTGGGACCGCAAGGCCTGAGGAAGGGTATTACGTCCCTTCCTTCATGAACGGGGCGACGGCGAAGATCTCCCGCTCCTCGCGGCGGGGGTCGTCGACCATCGCCGAGGTCTCGTTCACAACCAGGGTCGCCCGCTTGGGCAGGGTGTAGGACTCCCAAGAAGGGATCGCCGCGCAGTTGGGATCTCCCGTCCGCGCGAAGGTGGCGAAAGCGGCGCTCATCTGGTCGCGAACCTTGATCGCCGCCGGCCCCGCGCCCGTCATCGAGCCCCGGGCGTCCAGCGTGCCGAAGACCAGCGCGATGTCGTAGCTGTGATAGGCGCCCATCTTCGGGTCGGTCTGGGCGCCGAAGTCCAGCTGGTACATCCAGGCCGGCGCGCCGATCCTGGCCCGCTGCTCGGCCTGTACCAGATGCCCCGGCCACGAGCGCCCGGCCGTGGTGATGGCGAAGAACAGGTCCGAGGGGCTGGCGGCCGGATAGAGCGCCCGATAGCGGCCGACCAGGTATTCGGGCGACATGTCGAGCACCAGCTCGTTCTCCAGCCTGCCCGGCAGCTCGTCCCAGGTCAGGGCGAAGTTCTTGGGATCGCCGCCGAGGAAGGCCTTGGTCTCGTCGTGGGTGTTGCCGATGATCATCGGGATGTGGCCGCTCTCGCGCGGCGCGTCCGGATAGAACGGATGGCGCGGCAGGACGCCGTGATCCAGCACCGACCAGAAGACGATCGAGCCCTTGCGCTCCAGCGGGTCGCGCATCTTCAGCGCCTCGACCAGCTGGCCGGCGGGCAGGGTCTTGAGCTTGTCGGTTTCGTCCGGCTTGAGGCCCAGCTTGTCCATGAAGGCGCGGGCGCGGATCGTGGCGTGGATCGGTCCCATGGCGGTGACGTGCTGGCCGCTCATGGTCGCGACCTTGTGGTAGAGGCCCGCCGCCCGCGGCATGGCCATCAGGGTGACGCACTTGGCCCCGCCGCCCGACTGGCCGAAGGTCATGACGTTTCCGGGGTCGCCGCCGAAGCCGCCGATATTGTCGCGCACCCATTGCAGGGCCAGGATCAGGTCGAGGTTGCCGACATTGCCGCTGTCGGCCAGTTCGGCGCCGCCAAGCCGCGCCAGATAGGCGTAGCCGAAGGCGTTGAGGCGATGGTTTACCGTCACCACGACGACGTCATGGGTCCTGGCCAGCCAGGTCCCGTCATAGAGCGGGCTGGAGCCCGAGCCGTTGGCGTGGGCCCCGCCGTGGACATAGACCATCACCGGGCGCTTGCGCCCGTCGGCCAGCCCCGGCGTCCAGACATTGAGGAACAGGCAGTCCTCCGAGGTCGGCTCGTCGGCCTTCAGCTGCGGGCAGGCCGGGCCGTAGGCCAGGGCGTCGGCGATCCCCTTCCAGGGCTGGGCCGCCAGGGCCGGCTGGAACCGGCGCGGCGCGGTGTCCGCGCCGTAGCGCACGCCCTTGAACACCTTGATCCCGTCGACCTCGACGCCGCGCACCCGTCCGGCCGTGGTGGCCGCCACCGGCGCCGCGCGGCCGGCGGCGTTGACCTTCAGGGGCGCGGCGAACGCGACGGCGGCGGCGCCCAGCACGGCGCGGCGGTCGAGGGTCATGGGTCGTCTCCCGTCTTTTGTCGTTGGGCCGCGCGCCCGCGACGGGAAGGGGAAGGCGCCTCAGCGCTCGCCCGTCTCCGCCGGCGAGGCCTCGGCCAGGCAGAGGTCGATGAAGGTCTGGAGGATCGGGCTCTCGTTGTCCTTGCGCCAGGCCATGTAGAGCTCGACCGGCCGGTCGGGCGTGGTCTCGACGGGGCGGAACTGCACGTCGTCGAAGTGCAGGCTCATGGCCGACTCCGGCACGATCGCCGCCCCCAGGCCCGCATGGACCAGGGCCAGCATCGAGTGGATCTGGGTGACGTGCTGCACGTAGTTCGGAGCCACGCCGTGGGCGTCGAACAGGGTGGTCAGCATGTTGTAGAAATAGCCCGCGCCCTCGGGCGAATACATGATCAGCGGGCCGGCGTCGAAGTCGGCCAGGGTCAGGCCGGCCTTGGCCAGGCGGGGGTCGCCATTGGGCAGGGCGGCCACCAGCGGCTCGCTCAGCACCCGGGCGGTGGCGAACTCGGCGCGGTCCATCGGCGGGCGCACCAGGCCGATGTCGATGCGGCCGGTCAGCAGGGCCTCGACCTGCTCGCGGGTGACCATCTCGCGCAGGGTCAGGTCGGCGTTGGGCAGGCGGGCGTTGGACAGGATAACCAGGCGCGGCAGGAAGCTGTAGCCGGACACCGCCGTGAAGCCGATGGCGATCTGGCCGGCGTCGCCGCTGGCGATGCGGCGCGTGGCCAGGGCCGCGCTCTCGGCCAGGCGCAGGATGCGGCGGGCCTCCAGCAGGAAGGCGCGCCCGGCAGGCGTCAGCCGCACCGAGCGGCTGGTGCGGTCCAGCAGGGTGACCCCGAGGATCCGCTCCAGCAGCTGCACCTGCCGGCTCAGCGGCGGCTGGGTCATGTTCAGCCGCTGGGCGGCGCGGCCGAAATGCAGCTCTTCGGCGGTAGCGACGAAGCAGCGAAGCTGGCTCAGTTCGAACATCGGAAAGCGCCCGTCGACAACACCCTGGAGTCGCGAGGCTAGACGTTCGTTGGGGCCGATCGCCAGCGCCTTCTTCCCGGGAAGAAGGGCCGGCGGCCGGAGCGGAACGAGCGCGTTCAGGACCTAGCCCCGGACGCGGGCGATCAGGGCTTCGAGTTCGGCGAACTCGGCGTCCGTCAGGTCGGTCAGGGGCTGGCGCACCGGACCGGCGTCGCGGCCGACGGCCTTCATGCCCGCCTTGACGATCGAGACCGCGTAGCCCTTCCCGCGATTGCGCAGGGCGATGTAGGGCAGGACGAAGTCGCGCAGGCCGGTCATCACCGTCTCGCGGTCGCGGGCGCGCACGGCCTTGTAGAAGGCCAGGGCCCAGTCGGGCAGGAAGTTGAAGATGGCCGAGGAGTAGGTCGTCACCCCCATCTCCAGATAGGGCAGAGCGAAGGTCTCGGCCGTCGGCAGGCCGCCGATATAGGTCAGGCGGTCGCCCATCCGGGCGTAGACCCGCATCATCAGCTCCAGGTCGCCGACCCCGTCCTTGAAGCCGACCAGGTTGGGATTGCGGTCGCACAGCTTCTCGAGGGTGTCCTCGTTGATGATGGCGTTGTCGCGGTTGTAGACGATGACGCCCAGGTCGGTGGCCTTGCAGACCGCCTCGATGTGGCCGGCCAGGCCGTCCTGCGTGGCGTTGGTCAGGTAGGGCGGCAGCAGCAGCAGGCCGTCCGCGCCGGCCGCCTGCGCATCGCGCGCCAGGTCGACGGCGATCGCCGTGCCGTAGCCGCAGCCGGCGATGACCGGGATCTTGCCGGCCGTCTCGGCGACCGCCGCGCGCACCACCTTGCCCACCTCGTCCGGGCGCAGCGAGAAGAACTCGCCCGTGCCGCCGGCGGCGAACAGGCCGGCCAGCTCGTGGTCCAGCATCCAGGCGCAGTGCTCGCGATAGGGCGCTTCCAGGAACTGGCCCCCGTCATCGAAATGCGTGACGGGAAACGACAGCAGGCCGCCGCCGAGCTGGCGGGCCACGTCCGTCGGCGACATCTGGCTCATGAAGTCCTCTCCGAGCGACGGCCTGGTCCCGCACGCCGGGAGGCCGTTTCTTGAGGGTGACGGTAGTGAGCCGCCGTGTCGGGGTCTAAGCCAAAGGCGCTATCGACCGATACCGGAATTGGCTTGATGGCGAGCCCCCTGGGGCGCCGGGGAGAAGGGCGTCCTTCACTTGATCCGCCGCCTTCGCGGCGAAGTGAACTCGGGCCATTTCGCGGCCCGAGCTGGTCAGGCCGCGAGTCGTCTCGCGCGACGCGGAGGCGTGGCGTTCATGAAACATGCGGCGACAATGCGGCGGATTCCGCGTTCGCCGCCGCCTGGCGCGGCGCACCGGGCGGCGGATCGCAGCCGGCGCTCAAGCTCTTAATTTTCCAGGAAAAATCTTCAGGTCGCCTGTGGCCGCGACGTCCGAAAGCGCGCCATTTCGGCCACAGCCCTCATCACATTGATAATATCAATTCTTGCCAAAATATCTCCGGTATGTAATGAAGTGGTCATGCCACATAGTGGAACTGGCCCGAACATATTGGGACTGGCCAAGTTCACCCGCTAGGGCTGGGGAGAGGGAACAATGGCTTTCAGACCAAGGGCGGGACCGCCCTAGGCCGGCCCGATCGCGTGCAGGCGCGATCGCAGGGGGCATGAACGGACTTGCAAGGTCCGGCGAGGGCTGAGGGGCCCTCGACCAAATAAAATACATCGGGAGGAAATCTAATGGAGCGCCTAAGCGCGCGCGGCCAGATGGCCGCTGCTGTGTCCGTCATAGCCCTGAGCGCGGCGATCGCGCCGCAAATCGCCGGGGCGCAGGAAGTCATCAAGACCGCATCGCCGGCCGCCGCGCCGCGGGAAGAACCCACTCAGGTCGAAACCATCATCGTCGGGGCCCGCGCCTCGCAGCAGTCCTCGATCGCGCGCAAGAAGCGCAGCATCACCGCGCAGGACTCCATCGTCGCCGACGACGTCGGCTCGTTCCCGGACGGCAACGTCAACGAAGCCATGTCGCGCATCGCCGGCGTCGCCATCGAGCGTAACGGCTGGGGCGAAGGCGACGGCGTGGTGGTCCGCGGCAACGGCGCCGACCTGACCCGCGTGGAACTGGACGGCATGGGCGTGGCCGCCTCGGGCGCCAACCTGGCCGTGGGCGGCGGCGACGGCCGCAGCGCCGACCTGCGCGAATTCCCCGCCGAAATGATCAAGAGCCTGGACGTCATCAAGGGCCAGACGGCCGACATGACCCCGGGCGGCCTGGGCGCCACGATCCAGATCCAGACCCGCACCGGCCTCGACTTCAAGAAGCCCTACATCTCGGTGCGCGGCGCGGCCGCGGGCAACACCCTGTCGCAGAAGGCCTCGCCGGAAATCGGCATCGTCGCCTCGCGCAAGTTCCTCGACGACCGCCTCGGCGTCATCGCCAACATCAGCTACAGCAAGCGCCTGAACGACAGCCACTCGCTGAACAACGGCGGCTCGAACAACGCCCAGGGCTACACGCGCTTCGCCGACTTCGACAACTCGCCGGACAAGACCTTCACCTACAACCCGGCCACCGCCAACGGCACCGGCGCCACCGATCCGATCGGCTCGTGGGCCCTGACCGGCGGCGGCAACTGGAACGCCCCGACCCCGGTCGACGTGCTGACCAAGTCGGCCGCGGCCAAGACCAAGGCCGAGTGTCTGGCCGCCTTCCCGCTGCTGACCGACGCCCAGCTGGGCACGATCGTCGCCGGCTCGAACGGCGCCAACCGCCTGGCGGCCCAGCAGGCCCAGATCAACTCGCAGATCAGCTGCCTCAACCAGTGGAACGACTACACGCCCAACCTGGTGCGCGACCAGAACTGGTCGCAATACGAAGAGCGCCTGTCGTGGGACATCCGCCTGGACTACCGCGTCAACGACGACCTGACGGTGTTCGCCAAGTACCAGGTCTCCAACCGTGACCAGTTGGAAGAGAACCGCCAGCGCACCCGCGGCGGCATCGCCACCCTGTACGGGGCCTCGACCGGCCAGACGGCCACCTCGCTGACCACCAACACCTTCTATCCGGCCGGCACGCCCAACGTGCTCAGCGCCATCAGCGGCGGCGGCTACTCCATCTACATGCCGGGCCTGCCGACCAGCGCCTTCACCATCGACACCACCCCGGGCACGGCGATCACCAACAACGCCTTCCCGCTGTACGGCGTGGCGGCCAACATCGTGCCGGGCTCGATCCAGGTCGACGCCAACCACCACCTGACCCAGTTCGACATCACCAACGCCGGGGTCAATATCGACCACATCAACAACCAGCAGGACTGGCACACCAAGTACTGGTCGGGCGGCGCCAAGTACGAGCACGGCCCGATCACGGCCGACCTGACCTACGGCCACAACGAGAGCAAGTACAGCCGCCAGGACATCCGCCTGACGCGTTCCTACAACTACGGCAACGCGACGATGCGCGTGTTGGAAAACGGCATCTGGACGATCGACACGCCGGCCTCGTACGACGAGACCAACATGACGAACTTCGTGCAGATGCTGAACCCCACGGCGGTCGGCATGCCGTCGTACAGCAACGCCTATCGCCTGTCGTTCACGCCGCGCCTGGTCGAAAGCGCCGAGGACCAGGTCAAGTTCGACCTGACCTACCTGCCGGACATGCCGCTGTTCACCCGCTTCAAGGTGGGCGCCCTGTACCGCAACGCCACGGCCGAATCCTGGGGCAACGGCGGCTATTCGCCGACCACCGGCGTCTTCGTGCCGACCCTGACCCTGCGCAGCGACGTGCGGGCCTGTCAGAACCTGCCGACCACCACCGCGGCCAACGCCTGCGCCTACGGCTACGCCCCCAACCCGACCACGGGCCTCAACTTCCTGTACGGCATCGAGACCCTGACCCAGGCGCAGCTGATCTCGATCTACCAGAACTCGCTGGAAGAGAACTCGGGCCCGTTCATGAAGGGCTACGAGGGCACTTCGGGCCTGGAGCTGTGGGACAGCATCGACGTTCCGAAGGCCTATTCGCAGCTGGCCAGCGCGGCCAACTACAACCTCAACTGCATCAAGTCGTGCACGGCCAGCGACGGCAAGGTCTACGACCAGCCGTTCAACGCCACCGAAGAGACCATGAGCTCGTGGTACTGGATGGCCGATCTGGCGCACGACTTGCCGTTCGGCATGGAGATCCAGGGCAACCTGGGCAGCCGGATGTTCAAGACCGAGGTGGCCGGCTCCGGCTACGTCACGCTGAACTACACGCTGAAGAACGGCAGCTTCAACCCGGCCGACCCGAGCAACCCCCTGGGCGTCAGCACCGGCGCGATCACCAAGCAGGTGACCCTCAACAAGTCCTACACGGGCTGGCTGCCGTCCTACAACGCGGCCCTGTGGGCGATCCCGGACAAGGTGGTCCTGCGCTACAACTGGTCCAAGACCGTCGCCCCGCCGGCGATGAAGTACCTGTGGCCGGGCGGTTCGTGCACCTATGACGAGCGCCGCCTCGACTCGCTCGAGACCGACGGCTCGGCTCAGGACATGACCTGCGGCACCTTCGGCAACGCCGACCTCAAGCCCTACCAGGCGACCAAGAACAACACCTCGCTCGAGTGGTATCCCAACAAGGACACCTCGTTCAGCCTCGCCTACTACCGCCAGAAGGTCCGGGTCGGCGGCGCCATCGCCGTGCCGCTGAAGAACAACCGCACCATCTTCGACGGCAGCGACACGGTGGTGCCCGGCACCGACCGCCAGCTGTCGGACGTCGACTTCGCCATGACCACCTACCAGAACGGTCCCGGCTATGTGCAGTCGGGCTGGGAGTTCGTGGCGCGGACGGCCTTCACCTACCTGCCCTGGCGCCTGAGCAAGACCGGGATGGACTTCAACATCTCGACCACCAAGTCGAACAACTCGGTCACCTACATGGACCCGCTGACCGGCGACGCGCTCGACCCGATCGGCCAGTCCAAGTACTTCGCCAACCTGGTGTTCTGGTACGACGACGGCGTCACCAAGGCCCGCATCGCCTACCAGACCCGCGACCGCGTGCTGACCTGTATCTCGCCGTGCGGCAACACCAGCGCCTCGCCGGTGCGTAACGCGCCGAACACCAACATCGGCAACTTCGTCGGCTTCCCGTACAATCCGAGCGAGCCCTACTACTCGGAGAAGTACGAGTACCTCGACGCCAAGATCTCGCGTCGCCTGAACAAGAACTTCGAGATCTACGCCGAAGCCCGCAACATGCTGAACGCCGCCCGCCTGTCGGTCGGCTCGGACGACCGCGGCTTCGACGGCAAGCCCAACCCGTGGTCGGTGTCCTACGGCGGCTCCCGCGTCGCGGTGGGCTTCACCTACCGCAACTAAGCCTGCCTTCCGCCCCGGCGTCCGCGCCGGGGCGGAGCCCTCCGGGCCCCCTTTGCTTGTACCTGCGACCGGCCCCCGCCGGTCCGCGACCGACAGGGCTCACCGATGGCGATCTGGAAGTTTCGCGGGGCCTCCCCGCCGTCCGGCCGACCGGACCTCTCGCGCCGCCTGCACCTGCTGGGCGCGACCTCTATCCTCTGCCACGCCTTTCTCGGCCGCGCCTTCGCCGCGCCGGCCCAGGACGCGGGCGAGCACGTGATCACCCTGCGCGGCGACGCCGGCGGCCCGCGTTTCGACGGGATCGGCGTGGTCAATGGCGGCGGCGCCACCTCGGTGCTGCTCAAGGACTATCCCGAGCCCCAGCGCGGCCAGATCCTCGACCTGCTCTACAAACCGAAATTCGGCGCCTCGGTCAGCGCCCTGCTGGTCGAGATCCCCGGCGACGGCAATTCCACGCAAGGCTCGACGCCCAGCCACATGCACGCCCGCGACGACCTCAGCTACGAGCGCGGCTACACGTGGTGGATCCTGCGCGAGGCCAAGCGGCGCAACCCCGCCCTGAGCCTCGACGGCGCGGCCTGGAGCGCGCCCGGCTGGCTGGGCGGCGGCCGGTTCTGGTCGGCCGACACCATCGACTACTACATCAAGTGGCTGGAGGGGCTGCGCTCGGTCCATGGCCTGGAGATGGACGCCATCGGCTGCCGCAACGAGAAGGGCGCCGACTATCCGTTCGTGAAGGCCTTCCGCCAGGCGCTGAACCAGCGCGGCTTTGCGAAGGTCAAGCTGCACGCCTTCGACAACTGGCCCAAGGACAAGCTCGACTTCGTCGCCGACATGGCCGCCGACCCGCAGTTGCGCGACGCCATCGACGTCATCGGCGCTCACGTCTTCTACGCCAACGGCCACGCCTCGGCCGAGGTGCAGGCCATGGCGAAAGCGATGGGCAAGCCGATCTGGAACACCGAGGACCACGTCTATCTGAAGGGCTTCGACTGCACGATCGGCATCGTCCGCGCCTTCAACCACAACTACGTCCTCAGCGGCGCGACCAAGGTGGTCAACTGGTACGACATCGCCGGCGTCTATCCGATCGAGCCCTTCCCGGAAGACCCCGCCGCCGTCCTCGCCCACGAGCCGTGGAGCGGCCACTACAAGGTGCGCGAGGCGTTGTGGGGCTACGCCCACTACGGCCAGTTCAGCGAAGTGGGCTGGACCTATCTGGCGGCCGGCGGCGGCCTGCTGCCCAAGGGCGGCTCCTACGTGACGCTGAAGTCGCCGGGCGAGGACTGGAGCCTGATCGTCGAGACCAGGGACGCAGCAGGTCCGCAGACCCTGCGCATCGCCGTCGGCGGCCGGCTTTCCGGCAAGCCCCTGTGCGTCTGGCGCAGCGACGCGGCCGAGCAGTTCGTGCGCCAGGACGACCTCGTGATCGAGGACGGGGCGGTCTCGATCACCCTGGCGCCCAACGCCATCTATTCGCTGTCGACCACGCGCGGCCAGCGCAAGGGAGCGTTCGAGGCCGTCCCGCCGCCGGCCCGCTTTCCGTTCCCCTATCGCGAGACCTTCGCCAGCTACGCCCGGCCCGCCGCCCACGGCTGGCTGCCGCGCTACACCGCCGACATCGCCGGCGCCTTCGAGCTGGCCGACCGGCCGGACGGCAAGGCGGGCCGCTGCCTGCGCCAGGTGGTTCCGATCCCGACCATCTCCTGGGCGCCGGACTGGCGGCCCTACAGCATTCTCGGCGACGCGGCCTGGAGCGACTACGAGGTCTCGGCCGCCGTCTGGCTTAACCCCGGCGACACGGCGGCCGTGATGGGCCGGATCAACCATGTCGGCACGGGCTATGGCTTCGTGCCCAGGGGCTACTTCCTGGAGTTGGCCCACGACGGCCGCTGCCGCCTCGTCGCCATCCGCGGCAAGAAGGATCCCAAGAAGGCCGTCGGCGACGCCGAGCAGCAGGCCATGATCAAGGCCGGAAAGTTCGAGGGCGAGGGCGGCGAGCTGGTGCTGGGCGACACCGTCCTGGCCGGCGCCGGACCGGGCCGCTGGCTGCGGCTGGCCCTGCGGTTCCAGGGGCCGCGCATCACGGGCCTTGTCAACGACGCCCCGGTGCTGACCGCCGAGAACACGCTCTACGCCGCCGGCATGGCGGGCCTGCTGGCCGGCGCCGACAAGACCCGCCTCTCCACGCCGTGGTTCGACGACCTGACCGTCAAGGCGGTCGGCGCGCCGACGCCGCGGCCGTCCCTGCCCTCGCCCCGCCAATCGCCCATCTACGGAGCCCGCTCGTGACGCGTTCGCTGACCACGGCGGGAACCCTCAGCCAGACCCTGGCCAACGACCTGGGCCAGCTGATCGTCACCGGCGCCTTCGCCGTGCGGGCCTTCCCGACCGAGACCGAGATCTGCGATCGCTACCAGACCTCGCGCACGGTGGTGCGGGAGGCGGTGAAGATGCTGATCGCCAAGGGCCTGGTGGCCAGCCGCGCGCGGCGCGGCACCACGGTCAACGCCGAGGACGACTGGAACCTGCTGGACCCCGACATCCTGTCGTGGATCCGTACACGGAAGTTCTCGCTGGACCTGCTGATCGAGTTCACCCAGCTGCGGCTCAGCGTCGAGCCGACGGCGGCCGCCCTGGCCGCCCGCGAGGCCGACGCCCGCCGCCGGGCGGGGGTGGAGCAGGCGCTGGCCCGCATGGCCGCCGCCGAGCAGGGCGACGAAGACCCGCTGGCGGCCGACATCGCCTTCCATGTGGCGGTGCTGGAGGCCAGCGGCAACCGCTTCCACCGCCACATGCGCGACGTCATCGAGGCGGCCCTGCGCTTCGGCGCCCAGCGCCCGGGCGTCGAGCTGCAGGCCGACCGCCACCTGCCCGCCCACGCCCGCATCGCCGAAGCCATCCTGGCCCGCCGCCCGGCCGAAGCCGAAGCCGCCATGCGCGACCTGCTGCTGCGCATCCTGGAGCCGATGGACCTGACCCGGATGCAGCGCCGCCGGCCGATGCCCTGAAAGACGACGCCACCACCCTCAACTCCCGTCATTCCCGCCCTTGTGGCGGGAACCCCCGGTTCGGTTCGCACGTGAGGTGCAAGCGGACTGCTCGGCAGTCCGCCTCATCCGCCCTTGCGGCTGATGGAGGGTTTCCCGCCACAAGGGCGGGAATGACGGGAATTTGGGTGAAGCGCGTCAGCCGCGGATCACCAGTTCCACATCGTCCCGTCTTCCAGGCGCGCGACCGGCAGCTGGCGCGGCTCGTACGGGTACTTGGCCGCCAGGGCCTCGTCGATGTCGACGCCGTGGCCGGGGGTGTCGCCGACGTAGAGCAGGCCCTTGTCGAAACGGTAGTCGTGCGGGAACACCGCGTCGGTCTCGGGCGAGTGGCGCATGTATTCCTGGATGCCGAAGTTGGGAACCCAGGTGTCGAAGTGCAGCGCGGTCCCCATGGTCACCGGCGACAGGTCGGTGGCCCCGTGGCAGCCGGTGCGCACCTGCCACAGCGAGGCGAAGTCGGCGATACGGCGCAGGTGGGTCAGGCCGCCGGCTCCGACGATGGTGGTGCGGATATAGTCGATCAGCTGTTCCTGGATCAGGTCCTTGGCGTCCCAGATCGTGTTGAACACCTCGCCCACGGCCAGCGGCGTGGTGGTGTGCTGGCGGATCAGGCGGAAGGCCTCCTGGTTCTCGGCCGGGGTGGAGTCCTCGAGCCAGAAGAGGTCGTAGGGCTCCAGGCTCTTGCCCAGCTGGGCCGCCTCGCGCGGGGTCATCCGGTGGTGGCCGTCGTGCAGCAAGGCCACGTCGAAGCCGTGCTCCTTGCGCAGCGCCTCGAACAGGGTCGGCAGGTAGCGCAGGTACTTGCGGGTGTCCCAGGTGGTCTCGGTCGGCAGGGTGGCGTCGGCCGGCTCGTAGTACATGTCGCCGCGACCCACGCCGTAGGCCAGGTCCAGGCCCGGCACGCCCGACTGGGCGCGCACGGCCTTGTAGCCGGCGTCGATATAGCGGCCGACGGCCTCGACGGTGTCTTCCAGGTCGCTGCCGTTGGCGTGGCCGTAGACCAGCACGCCGTCGCGCGAACGCCCGCCCAGCAGGTCGTACAGCGGCGCGCCCAGCGCCTTGGCCTTGATGTCCCACAGGGCCACGTCGACGGCGGCGATGGCCCGCATGGTCACCGGACCGCGACGCCAGTAGGCCCCGCGATAGAGATACTGCCAGATGTCCTCGATGCGGCGCGCGTCGCGGCCGATCAGCACCGGGATCACGTGGTCCTCGAGATACGAGACCACCGTCTTCTCGCGCCCGTTCAGGGTGGCGTCGCCGATGCCGTAGACGCCCTGGTCGGTCTCGATCTTCAGGGTGACGAAGTTGCGGCCGGGCGAGGTGACGATCACCCGCGCCGCCGTAATTCGCAGCGGCGGCAGACCGGCTGCCTTGAACGGCTGGGTTTGACTAGTATGCACGTCGAGATTCCCGTGGTCTTCCATGGGAGTTCAATAGTCCCAGCGGTTCGGCCTGTCCATATTGGCCTGACCAATTTATAAGGTCGCTTATGTCCACCAAGGTCGAAGGCCGTCTTTACGAGCGCGTCGCCCGCGATCTGGCCGGCCAGATCGCCGAGGGCCGCTATGCCGTCGGCCAGCGCCTGCCGTCCGAGCGCGACCTGGCCCAGACCTATTCGGTGTCCCGCCCGACCATCCGCGAGGCCATCATCGCGCTGGAGCTGGATGGGCTGGTCGAGGTGCGGCTGGGCTCGGGCGTCTACGTCAAGGCCCAGCTTCCCGCCCAGGGCCAGGCCGGCGACACCGACATCGGCCCGTTCGAGCTGCTGGAGGCCCGCCGCGCCATCGAGGCCGAGGCCTGCGCCATGGCCGCCAAGCGCATCGACGACGAGGCCCTCGACGAACTCGACCGCCTCGTGATCGAGATGCAGGCCGAGAACGCCCGCGACGTCGACCGCGCCGAGGACGCCGACCGCCGCTTCCACATGCTGATCGCCTCCTCGACCCAGAACAGCGCCATGATCGCCGCCGTCGAGATGCTATGGGAGGCCCGCGCCCGCTCGCCCCAGACCAAGCTGATGGGCCAGAAGGCCCACGCCGCCGGGGTGATCCCGCGCATCGACGAGCACACGGCCATCGTCACCGCCCTGCGCGCCCGCTCCTCGGAAGACGCCCGCGACGCCATGCGCCGCCACCTCACCCGCGTGCTCAACTCGCTGCTGGCGGCGACCGAGGTGCAGGAGTTGGAAGAAGCCAAGGCCCGCATCGCCGCCACCCGCGACCGCTACACCTGAGGCGAGCCCCGCGCGGCGGGGCCGGAACGATTGGCCGACCGGGGCCGTTCAGCGAGCAACAGGCGCCGCCTCGAAGGAGGCCCCGCCCTCACCTCGCGCAGGGATGACCCGGCCATGCGATCGATCCTTCTGATGCTGCTCGGCGTACCCCTGCCGATCATCCTGCTGCTCGCCTTCTGCACGCATCACTTCTGAGCCGGCGGGAGCTGATCGGATGTCGGACCTCGTCCCCGAAGAGCACCAATCCGCCGTCAGCTGGGACGCTGTCCTGGCCGGCGCCGCGGCGAGCGTGGCCCTGCTGTTCGTGCTGGTGTCGCTGGGCGCCGGCCTTGGCCTGAAGATGGCCCCGCGCTGGCCGACCGGACTGACCGCGGCCGACTTCACGCCGCTGGTCGGCGCGGTCTTCGTCGCCTGCCAGGTGGTGGCCAGCATGCTCGGCGGCTATCTGGCCGGACGGCTGCGGACCAAGTGGCTGCACGTCCACGACCACGAGGTGCATTTCCGCGACACCGCCCACGGCCTGCTGGCCTGGGCGACCAGCATCGTGGCCCTGCTGCTGCTCGGCGCCCTGACCGCCTCGCCCCAGGTGAGCCCGCCCGACACCCTGGCCCCGGCCGAGGTGATGCGCGCCGGCCAGATCGCCGCGCAGATCTCGCTGTTCCTGGGCATCGGCGCCCTGACCAGCGCCTTCGCCGCCAGCGTCGCCGCCGCGATCGGCGGCCAGCGGCGCGACGACATGCACCGGCTGCACCGCGCCTGAAGGGGGGCGCAACCTGCGGACAATTGGCCATACCAATTGTCCGAGAAACGCCCCGACGCCCTGGCCAAGGCCGCTTTCGACCTGATAGGGACGGAGCCCAGGACAGTCCGGGGGAAGCTTCATGACGCCCAGCCGCCGCCAAGTCGCGCGTCAGATCACGGCCGCCTTGCCCCTGTTGCTGGCGCTGATCGCCGGCCCGGCGCTCGCCGCTCCTCCTGAACGTTTCGACGTCGCCGTCACGGTCGACGACCTGCCCGACCACGGCGCCCTGCCGCCCGGCATGACCCGGCTGTCGATCACCCAGGAGCACACGGCCCTCTTCAAGGCCCACGGCGTGGTCGAGGCCTTCGGCTTCGTCAACGGCGCCAACGCCGACGATCCCGACAGCAACGCCGCGCTCGACGCCTGGCGCGCCGCCGGCCATCCGCTGGGCAACCACACCGCCACCCACCTCAACATCGACAGGGCCGCCAGCCTCGAGGCCTGGATCGCCGACCTCGAAGCCGGCGAGCCGGCGGTAGCTTCGCGGATGCAGGGCCAGGGTTGGCGGTATCTGAGGTTTCCCAACCTTTCGACCGGCGCGACGCGCGAGCGCCACGACGGCGCGGCGGCCTGGCTGAAGGCCCACGGCTACAAGGTCGCCCACGTCAGCGTCTCGTTCGACGACTGGGCCTATACCGACGCCTACGCCCGTTGCGCCGCCAAGGGCGACGCGGCCGCGATCAGGCTGATGGAGGACCAGTACCTCAAGGGCGTCGACGACGCGCTCGTGCGGATGCGGGCGGTCTCGCTGAAGGTCTATGGCCGGGTGATCCCGCAGGTGCTGCTGACCCATGTCGGCGGCTGGTCGGCGCGGATGCTGCCCCAGGTGCTCGATCGCCTCGACGCGGCCGGCGCGCACTACGTGACCCTGGAAGCGGCCCAAAAGGACCCGGCCTACGCCCAGGCCGAGCAGTGGCTCGGCGGCGACGGGATCATGGAACGCACGGCCCGCAACACCGGCGTCGACCTGTCGGCCCTGCCGCCGCCGCTGAGCAAGCCGGTGGATCCGAAGGGGCTGTGCCGATAGCTGGGTCCCTCTCCCCTTGCGGGAGAGGGTGGCCTCCGAAGGAGGTCGGGTGAGGGGTCTCTCAAAAGGATCCGCCGCGCCAGTCCGGCCCGACCGGACGCAACCGTTCAGATTTGAGAGACCCCTCATCCGTCGCCTTTCGGCGACACCCCGGATCAAGTCCGGGGCAAGCTCTTCTCCCGCGAGGGGAGAAGGAAAGCGGTTACGCGATCAGCTCGTACGCCGGCAGGGTCAGGAACTCCTCCATCCCCTCCTCCAGCACCATGCGGGTGAAGAGGTGCGCGGCCTCTTCCAGCTTCGGCGAGCCGTGCTCGCGGCGCAGGTCGCCCATCTCCTGGGTGAACAGGCCGATGAACAGCTCCGAGGTCAGCACGCGGCCGTCGTCGAGTTCGGCGGCCAGGCGCACCCATTGCCACAGCTGGGTGCGGCAGATCTCGGCGGTCGCCGCATCCTCCATCAGGTTGTAAAGCGGCACCGCGCCCCGGCCTTCCAGCCAGGCCTGGGTGTAGCGCACGCCGACGCGGATGGCCTCGCGCACGCCGGTCTCGGTGCGGGCGCCGTCGTGCAGCTCCAGCATCTGGCCTTGCGTGATCTCCAGGCCTTCCAGCGTCTTGTCGAGCTGGTTGGGCGCGGGCATCAGGCGGTCGAAGACCTCCATGGCCACCGGCACGAGATCCGGGTGGGCGACCCAGGTGCCGTCGTGGCCGGCCCCGGCCTCGCGCTCCTTGTCGGCGCGGACCTTGGCGAAGGCGGCCTGGTTGGCGGCCTCGTCGCCCTTGACCGGGATCTGGGCGGCCATGCCCCCCATCGCGAAGGCGCCGCGACGGTGGCAGGTCTGGATCAGCTTCAGCGAATAGGCGCCCAGGAACGCCTTGCCCATGACCATGGCCGAGCGGTCCGGCGTCAGGAATTCAGGCCGGCGGCCCAGGCGCTTGATGAACGAGAAGATGTAGTCCCAGCGGCCGCAGTTGAGGCCGACGATGTGGTCCTTCAGCTCGAACAGGATCTCGTCCATCTCGAAGGCGGCCGGGATCGTCTCGATCAGCACCGTGGCCTTGAAGGTCCCGACCGGCAGGCCCAGCGCCTCCTGGGCGCGGACGAACACCTCGTTCCACAGCCGGGCCTCGAGATGGCTCTCCAGCTTCGGCAGGTAGAAGTACGGACCAGAGCCCTTGGCGATAGCGGCGTGGGCGTTGTGGAAGACATAGAGGCCGAAGTCGAACAGCGCGCCGGCGACAGGCGCGCCGTCGACTTCGAGGTGGCGTTCGGGAAGGTGCCAGCCGCGAGGCCGGACCTTCAGGACGGCCGGGTTGGCTCCCAGCGCGTAAGCCTTTCCGGACTTCGGATCGACGTGGTCCAAGACGCCGTTCCAGCGGTCCTTCAGGTTGACCTGACCCTCGACGACATTGGCCCAGGTGGGGGCCGTGGCGTCTTCGAAGTCGGCCATGAACACCTTGGCCCCGCAATTGAGGGCGTTGATGATCATCTTGCGGTCGACCGGACCGGTGATCTCGACGCGGCGGTCCTGGAGGTCGGCCGGGATCGGCGCGACGGTCCAGTCGGCGGCGCGGACATGCGAGGTCTCGGCCAGGAAATCAGGAAGTTCGCCGGCGTCGAACCGGACCTGCCGGGCTTCGCGCGCGGCCAGCAGGGCGCGGCGGCGAGCGTCGAAGCGGCGGTGCAGGTCGGCCACGAAGGCCACGGCCTCGGGGGTGAGGATCTCTACCGCGCGACCCTCGATCGGACCGAGGATCTGGACGTTGGCGGCGATGTCGAGGGGCATGGCGTGTTCCGTGGTGTGGTGACGCGGACTTTGGAAGGTTTATCGGATGCGCACGACGCACCCAATGCTCGTCATCCCGGCCGTACGCCCGCGAAGGCGGGCGGAAGAGCCGGGACCCAGGGGCCGCCGCATTGCGTCGGCCACCGCGAAGAAGCCTCAACGACAATGCGCCGGCCCCTGGGTCCCGGATAAGCGCTGCGCGCTTTCCGGGATGACGATTTGAGCGAGCGGGTAAGGGAGGAAGCAGGCGCCTCCCTTCCCGCTACGCATCGAGCGTCTTACGCGCTCTTTTCAGTCGCCCGGATGGTCGGGACGATCTGGTCGCCCCAGTTGCCCGAGCCGTCGTGGTGGCGCGAGGTGCGCACCAGTTCGACCGAGTAGCCGGCCTCGATGGCGCGGCGGACGGCTTCGTTGAGGCGGTGCGAGGCCTCGGCGAGACGGTCCACGGCGCGGTCCTGGGCCGACGAATCCGGCATGGCGGCGGGAGCGAATTGCGTGACGTTGGTCATGACGTTTCTCCTCAGTTCGGGCTTTGGGGGACGGGAGGGGTTTGAGGCTCGCCGCTATTCGGCGGCGAACTGGTTCATGGTGTTGGCGCCGCCGCCGGCCTTCAGGGCGCGCTCGCCGGCGACCATCTCCTTGAAGCTGTCGCCGAGATCCGAGCCGACCTCGTGCTGGTGCTTCACGGCCGACACGCCGCGGCGGATTTCCTCGCGTTGCACGGTGTTGACGTAGGCGCGCATGCGGCCCTCGCCGAAGTAGCCGCGCGACAACTCGTCCATGCTCTTGGCGGTCAGGTGGAAGGTCGGCAGGGTGATCAGGTTGTGGAACACCCCGGCCCGGGCGGCGATATCGACCTGGAAGCGCGCCAGGCGCTCGTCGGTCTCGCGACCCAGGTCGGTGTCGTCCAGGTCGGCCGACATCAGGGCCGCGCCTTCCGGATAGCTGTCCGCATGGATCTTGCCCTCGGCGATCCACTGGTCGCGCACCTGCTTGCGCAGATTGAGCGTCCAGTTGAACGACGGCGAGTTGTTGTAGGTCAGCTTGGCGTTCGGCACGGCCTTGCGGACCTCGGCCACCATGGCGGCGATCTCGTCGACATTGGGGGTGTCGGTCTCGATCCACAGCAGGTCGGCGCCGCCCTGGGTGAGCGAGGCGATGCAGTCCTCGATGACGCGGGCCCGGCCGGTGCCATCCTGGAAGGCGAAGAGGCCGTTGGGCATGCGCACCGGCTTCTGGAACTCGCCGTCGCGGTAAAGGGCCAGCTCGCCCGGCTGGATCGGGTTTTCCGGCGTGATCGCCTCGGTCTTCAGCCACTTGATGTAGTCGCTGGCCAGGTCGCCCGGCTCCTGGCTGACCGGGATCTTCTGGGTCAGGCCCGCGCCCAGGCTGTCGGTGCGGGCGACGATGACGCCCTCGTCGACGCCCAGTTCCTCGAAGGCCAGGCGGCAGGCGCGCAGCTTCTCGATGAAGTCCTCGCGCGGCACGGTGACCTTGCCGTCCTGGTGGCCGCACTGCTTGGCGTCGCTGACCTGGTTCTCGATCTGCAGGCAGCAGGCGCCGGCCTTGATCATCTCCTTGGCCAGCAGGTAGGTGGCGTTCTCGTTGCCGAAGCCGGCGTCGATGTCGGCGATGATCGGAACGACGTGGGTCTCGAAGCCGTCGATGGCCTTGATCGCGGCCTGTTCGGCGACCTGGTCGCCGGCCTTGCGGGCGGCGGTCAGGGTCTTGAAGAGGTCGTTGATGGCCACTTCGTCGGCCTGGCGCAGCGAGACGTAGATCTCTTCGATCAGGTCGACGACCGAGGTCTTCTCGTGCATCGACTGGTCCGGCAGGTGGCCGAAGCGGTTGCGCAGGCCCGCGACCATCCAGCCCGACAGATAGACATAGGCGCCCTTGGTCGTGCCGCGCAGGCGCTTGACCGACTTGATCATCTGCTGGGCGTGGAAGCCCGACCAGCAGCCCAGCGACTGGGTGAACTTGGAGCTGTCGGCGTCATAGGCGGCCATGTCGGCGCGCATGACGACGGCCATGTCGCGGGCGATGTCGAGGTGGGTGGAATAGATGTTCTGCAGCTTCAGCTGGATGATGTCGTCGATGGCGACGCCGCCCGGCGTCACGCCTTGCGGATAGCGGGCGAGGAGGTCCTGGCGGTGCTCGGCGTAGGTCTTGCGCATGGTCGTCGTACTTCCCCGTTCGGGGCCCGCTGATTGGGAGGCGGGCGTGATTTCGTCTTGGGGAGCTAACGCGGCGGGCCTGATACGGTCGAACCTATTGAAGACGATTTGTCATGAATTTACTTTGTGTAATTTGTAAATCCGTGACAACATGACATCCATGGTCACGACGACGGACAAGAAGCTTTTCCTGGGCGGCCGGCTCAAGCGGCTGCGGCGCGACATCGGCGTCACCCAGGCCCGCATGGCCGAGGAGCTGGGCGTCTCGCCCAGCTATCTGAACCTGCTGGAACGCAACCAGCGGCCGGTCACCGCCCAGATGCTGCTGCGCCTGGCGGAAGCCTACGACCTCGACCTGCGCACCCTGTCGGCCGACGATCCCGGCGGCGGCGCGGGCCTGGAGGAGGTGCTGGCCGACAAGATGTTCGCCGACCTGGGCATCGGCCGCCACGAGGCCGCCGAGGTGGCCGAGCTGTCGCCGGCCCTGGCCGAGGCCGTGACCCGCCTCTACCGCGCTTATCTCGACCGCGGCCGGATGATCGACCTGGGCGCCTTCGAGCGGCCGGACGGGACGCCCGCCGTCTCGTCCTCGCCCACCGACTGGGTGCGCGACCTCGTGGGCTCACAGCGCAACCACTTCGCCGAGCTGGAGACGGCGGCCGAGGCCATTGTCGCGGCGCTCGACGCCGACCCGCAGGACCTCGGCCCCGCCGTGCGCGAACGGCTGCTGGAACGGTTCGGCATCCAGGTGCGGGTCATGCCGGTCGAGGTGATGTCCGGCTCGCTGCGCCGCTACGACCACCACCGCAAGCGGCTGATGGTGTCGGAGACCCTGGCTCCGGCCAGCCGCATCTTCGCCATGTGCTACCAGCTGGGCCTGATGGAGGCGCCGGACGCCTTGACCCGCCTCGCCGACCGCTTCGCCGCCCCCGACCGGGCCACGCGCCAGCTGCTCAAGGTGTTCCTCGACAACTACCTCGCCGCCGCGATCATGATGCCCTACGAGCCGTTCCACGCGGCCATGGAGGCCACCGGCTACGACATCGAGCGGGCCCGCTCGCGGTTCGGCGTCAGCTACGAGCAGGCCGCCCAGCGGCTAACCACGCTCAGCCGGCCCGGCGCCCGGGGCGTGCCGTTCTTCATGATGCGGCTGGACGCGGCGGGCAACATCTCCAAGCGCTTCGCCGCCGGCCCCTTCCCGTTCTCGCGCTTCGGCGGCGCCTGCCCGCGCTGGAACGTCCACGACAGCTTCAAGACTCCCGGCCGCATCGTCACCCAGGTGATCGAGACCCCCGACGGCGAGCGCTACTTCACCCTGTCGCGCACCGTGCGGCGGGTGTCGGGCCTGCAGGCCGGACTAGAGGACGAGCTGGTCATCGGCCTGGGCTGCGAGCTGAAATACGCGGCCAAGATGGTCTACGCCCGAGGTCTCGACATCGCCTCGCCCGTCACCGTCGAGATCGGCCCCTCCTGCCGCATCTGCGAACGCCCCGCCTGCCCGCAGCGCGCCGCCGCGCCGATCAACCGGACGCTCCTGGTCGAGGAAGCCACCAAGTCGGTGACACCGTTCCCGTTCGCGCGGTGATCGCGATCTCCGCCTTCCCAAATACTCCCGTCATTCCCGCCCTTGTGGCGGGAACCCCTCTATCAGCCGCAAGGGCGGAAGGGGGCGGACTGCTCAGCAGTCCGCTTGCGCCTCACGTGCGAACCGAACCAGGGGTTCCCGCCACAAGGGCGGGAATGACGGGAGTATTGGGAGGGTGAGGCCACCCCCCTCACCGCGGCATCGTTCTCGCCTGCACCCGCACCGTGTAGCACCGCGTCGCCCCGAACTTCGTCGCGCAGAAGCCCGTCTCGTCCGAGCCCTGGCGGATCACCGCCCAGCGGTCGCGATCGCACTGATGCCAGTGCTCGCGGAACGCCCCGCGGTCGTCATAGGCGAACACCGGAACGTCCCCATCGGTGTAGAACCGGGTCATGCCGGTGAAGCCGCCGAAGCTGGTCTTGCCGTTGACCACGCCGCAGACCCGGCCGCCGCGCATCATCCACACCCCGCCCAGCTCCAGCTCCCGCGACTGCTTCAGCCGCGCCACCAGCGCCGGACGCACCACCGCCCAGCGCCGGGCGGCCTGCGCCCGCGCCGGCCCCAGCGCCTCGCCCTTGGCCGGCGGCAGCGCTCCCATGGCCCGCTCGAAGCGGATGAAGTCGAAGACGGCGTAGGCCAGGGCGGCCAGCAGCGCCAGGGCCAGCGCCGCGCCGAGAATGCGCCAGACCCGGGCGGCGCGCTTGCGGCCCGCTTGGGCGTCGGGGACGGGCAGGACGAACGACACGGGCAATTTCCTCGTGGGGACACAAGAATATTACGCATGTAGTTTTAAGCCATGCAACCCTGCATTTTGATCGTCATCCCGGCCGGCGCGCGAAGCGCGCAGAGCCGGGACCCAAGGGCCGCCGCATAGAGTGGGCCAGCGAACAAGGCGGCGAACCCAAGCGCGGCGCCCGGTCCCCTGGGTCCCGGATAACGGCTTCGCCGTTTCCGGGATGACGCTGGAGGTCAGGCGGCGCGAGCCCCCTACTGCGCCAGCGCCTCGACATGCCGGCTCAGCGGCGGCGGGGTGACGCCGTCGACGAACACGCGGGCTTCGCCGCCCGGCACGCGGAAGGGCGGAACGTCCAGGCCGCGCGGGGTCAGGGTCCAGACCGCCAGGATGGTCATGGCCGTCAGGGCCGCGATGGTGACCGTCAGTCCCTCGGCGGCGACCGGACCGGGCCCGGCCAGCACCCGCACGCGGGCGACCAGCGGATGGCGGCCGAAGGCGCAGGCCAGGGGCGAGGCGGCCGTGCAGGCGTGGGCCTTCATCAGGGTCTCGGCGTAGCGCTTGCGGGCCTTGGGCGTCAGGGCCACGACGTCGGCGTCGCAGGCGATCTCCTGGTCCAGGCGGGCGATGGCCGCGCCCAGGTGGACGAAGGGGTTCAGCCAGCCCAGCACCTGGCAGGCGGTGATGATCAGGTTGCCGCGCGGGTCGCCGCGCCGCATGTGGGCGCGCTCGTGGGCCAGGACGAGCTCGCGCTCGGCCGCATCGAACCGCTTGGCGAAGTCGTGGGGAATGACCAGGCGCGGACAGAAGACGCCCATCACCGCCGGTCCCTCCAGCCCGGCGCGGGCGCGGGCGCGGAAGGCCCGCTCGGCCAGGGCGATCAGGCCGGCCAGGCCGACGACCCCGGCGACCCACACCGTCAGCATGGCCACGGCCAGCAGGCGCTCGGGCGGCTGGGCCGCGGCGCCCGCCTTCAGGGCCTCCGACAAGCTGGGGAAGATGCTGACCAGGGCCGCGATCGGCGCCAGGCGCCACAGCTTGTAGACCGCCTCGGGGCCGACCAGGCGGCGCACCGGAACCCGCAGCGCCAGGACCAGCAACACCCCGGCGGCGGCGGCGAACTGCACCCGCAGCAGGGTCAGGGCCAGCAGATCAACCAGCATCGTCCAGCTCCGCGATCAGCTGTTTCAGCTGCTTGACCTCGTCGGGCGACAGCGAGCGATGCTTGGCGAAATGCGCGACCAGGGGCGTCAGCCGGCCGTCGAACAATCGGTCGAGCAGGCCCTGGCTCTCGCTTTGCAGATACTCGGCCCGGCTGACGATCGGCACGTAGCGCACGCGGCCGTCGATGCGGCGCGACTCGATGGCCTTGCGCTTGAGCAGGCGGTTGATCAGCGTCTTGACCGTGGCCTCGCCCCAGCCCTGCGGGGCGGCGACGGCCTCGAGGATCTCCTCGACGGTCAGAGGGCTCTGGGTCCAGAGCGCCTCCATGACGTGGCTTTCGGCTTGGGTGATGCTCATGACGGCCCGCTACTCTGTTGCGGGAATGATTACGCCCGTAAATGACATCGTCAAGCGATGCTTGGCGGACGCGGACCGCCGGGTAAGAGTGGCGCTATGACTCGCCTTCTGGAACGCCTCGCCCCCTGCGGCCCGATCGTCGATCCCAAGGCCGCCGAGCGGGCCCACGAGGGGATCGCCCGTCGCGCCGGTGAGAAGATGACCGCCATCGACGCCGCCTGGCCGGCCCTGGCCCCGGTGTTCGCCGCCAGCCCCTACCTCGCGGGCTTGGCCCGTCGCGACGGCGCGCGCCTGCCGACGATCCTGGAGAGCGACCCGCAGGCGCGGCTGTCGGATATCCTGGCCGCCGCAGAGGCCGTCGCCGCCGAGCCGGATTTCGAGACCGCCCGCAAGACCCTCCGTGAGCTGAAGGCCGACCTGCACCTGCTGACCGCCCTCGCCGACCTCGGCGGCGTCTGGGACCTGGACGCGGTGACCGGCGCCCTCACCCGCTTCGCCGACGCCTCGCTGCATGCCGCCCTCGCCCAGGCCGCCCGGGTCGAGGTGGCGCGCGGCGCCCTCACCCATGTCGGAGACGGCGAGGACGGTCCGATCCCGGGCCTCTTCTGCATCGCCATGGGCAAGCACGGCGCCCATGAGCTGAACTATTCCAGCGACATCGATTTTTCGATCTTCTACGCGCCCGAGGCCCTGCCGGTGAGCGAGGGGACAGAGCCGCAGGGCGTCGCCGTTCGCCTGACCCAGCACCTGGGCCGGATGCTGGCCGAGCGCACCGCCGACGGCTACGTCTTCCGCATCGACCTGCGCCTGCGTCCCGACCCAAGCTCCACCCCGCCGGCCAT
Organism: Caulobacter sp. GW821-FHT09B11; assembly: GCF_059418205.1. Lineage (NCBI taxonomy): Bacteria > Pseudomonadati > Pseudomonadota > Alphaproteobacteria > Caulobacterales > Caulobacteraceae > Caulobacter > Caulobacter sp. GW821-FHT09B11. The sequence continues at coordinate 135,475 of NZ_JBWKPK010000013.1, forward strand.
GCCGATCGACGCGGCCTTGGACTACTACGAAAGCGTCGGCCAGAACTGGGAGCGGGCGGCCCACATCAAGGCCCGGATCGCGGCCGGCGACCTGGCGCGCGGCGAGGCGTTCCTGGCCGAGCTGCAGCCCTTCATCTGGCGACGCAATCTCGACTTCGCCGCCATCGCCGACATCCATTCGATCAAGCGCCAGATCCACGCCTACAAGGTGGACGAGCGGCTGGAGGCCAAGGGCGCGGACCTGAAGCTGGGGCGCGGCGGCATCCGCGAGATCGAGTTCTTCGTCCAGACCCAGCAGCTGATCCTGGGCGGCCGCCATCCGGACCTGCGCAGCCCCCGCACCCTGGACGCCCTGGCCGCCCTGCGCGACGCCGGCCACGTCACCCCCGACGACTGCGCCTACCTGACCGCCGCCTATCACGACCTGCGCGCCCTGGAGCACCGGGCCCAGATGATCGCCGACGACCAGACCCACAAGCTGCCGGAGTCCGACGCCGACCGGAAGAAGGTCGCCGCCCTGTGGGACCACGGCAACCTGCGCAGCTTCGACGCCGCCGTCGGCAAGATGCTGAAGGGCGTCAACCAGCGCTACGGCGCGCTGTTCAAGGGCGAGGAGGAGCTGTCGTCCCGCTTCGGCAGCCTGGTCTTCACCGGCGTCGAGGACGATCCGGAGACCCTGGCCACCCTCAAGCGCATGGGCTTTTCCGCGCCCGATCGCGTGGCCGCCACCATCCGCGGCTGGCATCACGGCCACATCGCCGCCACCCGCACCGAGCGCGGCCGCGAACTCTTCACGCGCCTGGCCCCCCGCCTGCTGGACGCGGCCAACGCCACGGGCGCGCCGGACGCGGCCTTCAACCGCTTCGCCGACTTCTTCGCCTCGCTGAGTTCCGGGGTGCAGATCCAGTCGCTGTTCCTGGCCCAGCCGCGGCTGTTCGAGCTGGTGGTGCAGGTCATGGCCTTCGCCCCGCGCCTGGCCACCACCCTGGCCCGCCGGCCGACGGCATTGGACGCCCTGCTCGATCCGGCCTTCTTCGGCCCGATGGAGGTTCCCGCCGACATCCCGTGGGATCCCGCCGAGTTCGAACCGTCGATGGACGCCGCTCGGCGCCTGTTCCGCGACCAGTCGTTCCGGATCGGGGTGCGGGTGATGAGCGGCACGGCCGACGCCCGCGACGTGGGCCGCGCCTTCGCCGACCTGGGCGACCTGATCGTCGGCGGCCTGGCGCCGGCCGCCCTGGCCGAGGTCGAGCGGCTGGGCGGCGCCTTCCCGGGCCAGGTGGCCGTGGTCGCCCTGGGCAAGGCCGGCTCGCGCGAGATGACCGCCAAGTCCGACCTCGACCTGATGACGCTCTACGCCGCCGACGACCCGGCCGGCGCCTCCGAGATCAAAGGCTGGAGCGCCGACGTCTTCTACGCCCGTTTCACCCAGCGCCTGACCTCGGCCCTGTCGGCCCCGACGGCCGAGGGCACGCTCTATGAGGTGGATCTCAAGCTGCGCCCCTCGGGCAGCAAGGGACCGGTGGCCGTCAGCTTCGCCGCCTTCGAGGACTATTACGAGCGCGAGTCCGAGACCTGGGAGCTTCTGGCCCTGACCCGCGCCCGGGTGATCTGGGCCAGCTCGCCGGACTTCAAGGCGCGGGCGGAGGGGGCGATCGAGGCGGCCCTGCGCCGGCCGCGCGACGTGGCGAAAACCGCCGCCGACGTGCTCGACATGCGCGAGCTGATGGAGCGCGAGCGTCCCGGCAAGGGCCCGTGGGATCTGAAGCTCGAACCTGGCGGCCTGGTCGACATCGAATTCATCGCCCAGTTCCTGCAGCTGGCCCATGGCCCTGACGGCGGTCCGCTGGCGCAGAACACCGGCGAGGCCCTGTCGGCCCTGATCGCGGCGGGCCTCGCCGACAAGGCCTCGCTCAACGCGGCCCTGTTGGCCTGGCGGCTCGAGCAGGACCTGTCGCAGCTGATCAAGGTGGCGCTGGAGAACGGCGACGACCCGGAGAGCGAACCCAAGGCCTTCCGGGCGCTGCTGGCGCGGGCCGGGCACGTGACCCAGTTCCGCTCGCTGAAAGCCAAGCTGCTGAAGGCCAAGGCCGAGGCCCGGGCAGCGTTCGAGGCGGTCGTGAAGGCGTAGCAAGCTCCTCCCCCGTGAAACGGGGGAGGTGGCGCGGCGCTATCAGCGCCGTGACGGAGGGGGCGAGTGACAGAGCGCTGAGCCCGGTCTGGGGGGGGGGGGGGGGGGGGGGGGGGGGGGGGGGGGGGGGGGGGGGGGGGGGGGGGGGGGGGGGGG
>NZ_JBWKPK010000014.1:0-135891 GCF_059418205.1 Caulobacter sp. GW821-FHT09B11
CCCGTGGCGCCCGCGCCCAAACCGGCGGTCCAGCAGGCGACGCCGGCCAACGCCGCGCCGCCGCCCGAGCCTTCGCCGCCGGCCGCCCAGCCCATTCCCGCAAAGCCCGTCGCCACCGCGCCGGCCAAGCCCGCCGAACCCGCCAAGCGCGGCCGTTACGGCGTCGCCATCATCCAGGCGCTGGACAAGGTCACGACCGAGACCATGCGCTTCGAGGTCCCGGTGGGGCAGCCGATCCGCTACAAGACCCTGGTCTTCACCGTGCGGGCCTGTGAGGCCACGGCCAGCGACGAGGTCGCGCCGGACCAGATCGCCTATCTGACCATCGATACTCAGCCGAAAGCCCTGCCGGGACGCGCCGCGCCGGCCGGGCGGCAGGTGTTCAAGGGCTGGATGTACGCCAGCTCCCCGGGCCTGAACCCGCTGGAGCACCCGGTCTATGACGCCTGGCTGATCGCCTGCAAGACGTCGACGCCGGTCGCCGAAGGCCCTAGCAAGTAGAAATCCGCCTGCGCCGAAAGCGCCTTGGACAGTCGCCGCTTGTAGTCGGCGCGCGAGATCTCCTGCGTGCCGAACTGCGCCAGGTGATCGGTGATGAACTGGGTGTCGAGCAGCGTGTAGCCGCCGACCAGCAGCCGGCCGACCAGATGCACCAGCGCCACCTTGCTGGCGTCGCGGGCGGTCGAGAACATGCTTTCGCCGAAGAAGGCCGCGCCCAGCGAGACGCCGTAGAGCCCGCCGACCAGCTGTCCGTCCTGCCAGCACTCGACGCTGTGGGCGCGGCCGGCGGCGTAGAGCATGCCGTACATCTTCTGGATCGGGGCGTTGATCCAGGTCTCCAGTCGGCCAGGACGCGAGGAGGCGCAGGCCTCGACCACGGCGTCGAAGGCGGTGTCGACGCGGACCTCGAACGGCTCGCCGCGCACGGTGCGGGCCAGACGCCGGGGCACGTGCATGGCCTCGAGGGGCAGCACGCCGCGCCATTGCGGGTCGATGAGGAAGAGGCGCTCGTCATGGCGCGCGTCGGCCATGGGGAAGACGCCGCGTTCGTAGCAGGCGACGAGGTCGTCGAGGCCGAAGGCGTCGTCCATGGGCGGTCAGTCGATCCTTGAGCCTTTAGAGCGTGACGGCCGCCGAAACCGGCATCCGAGCTCTGAGCGTCATCCGCCGGCTCCCGGTGCGCGGGAGCCGGCGAAGACATTAAGGCCTCAGCCCTGCGACTTGATCCAGCGTTCCAGCCAGTGGATGTCGTAGTCGCCGGCCAGGATGTCGGGCTGCACCAGCAGGTCCTGGAACAGCGGGATCGTGGTCTCGATGCCGCCGACGACCATCTCGCCCAGGCAGCGCTTGAGGCGCGCGATGCACTCCTCGCGATCGCGGCCATGGACGATCAGCTTGCCGATCAGGCTGTCGTAGTAGGGCGGGATCGAATAGCCGGTGTAGATCGCCGAATCGAGGCGAACACCCAGGCCGCCCGGCGCGTGGAAGTCCGTCACCGTGCCCGGCGAGGGCGTGAAGGTGCGGGCGTTCTCGGCGTTGATGCGGCACTCGATGGCGTGGCCTTCGAAGACCACGTCTTCCTGAGTGAACGACAGCGGCAGGCCCGCGGCGATGCGGATCTGCTCGCGCACCAGGTCGATGCCGGTGATGGCTTCGGTGACCGGGTGTTCGACCTGCAGGCGGGTGTTCATCTCGATGAAGAAGAACTCGTCGTTCTCCCACAGGAACTCGATCGTGCCGACGCCGAGGTAGCCGATGGCCTTGACCGCATCGACGACGACCTTGCCGATCTTGGCGCGACCTTCGGCCGACAGGGCGGGCGAGGGGGCTTCTTCCAGGACCTTCTGGTGGCGGCGCTGCAGCGAGCAGTCGCGTTCGCCCAGGTGCACCACGTTGCCGTGGCTGTCGGCGATGACCTGCAGCTCGATGTGGCGCGGCTTCTGGAGGTAGCGCTCCATGTAGACCGTGTCGTCGCCGAAGGCGGCGCGGGCTTCGGCGCGGGCCGTCGAGACGGCTTCGGCGAGGTCCTCACGGGTCTGGGCGACCTTCATGCCGCGACCGCCGCCGCCGGCGGCGGCCTTGATCAGCACCGGGAAGCCGATCTTGTCGGCGGCCTCGAAGGCCTCTTCCTCTGTCGAGACGCCGCCGTCCGAGCCGGGAACGACCGGGATGCCGGCGTCCTTCACGGCCTGCTTGGCGGTGATCTTGTCGCCCATCATCCGGATGTGCTCTGGCTTCGGGCCGATGAAGGTGAAGCCGTGCGCGCCGACGATCTCGGCGAAGCGGGCGTTCTCCGACAGGAAGCCGTAGCCCGGGTGGATGCCCTGGGCGCCGGTGATCTCAGCCGCGGCGATGATCGACGGGATGTTGAGATAGCTCTTGGCGGCGGGCGCGGGGCCGATGCAGACGCTTTCGTCGGCCAGGCGCACCCACATCGAGTTGGAGTCGGCCTCGGAGTGGACCGCCACGGTGGCGATGCCCATTTCCTTGCAGGCGCGGTGAACCCGAAGCGCGATCTCGCCTCGGTTCGCGATGAGGATCTTGTCGAACATCGCGCTTACTCGATGATGACCAGCGGCTCGCCGAACTCGACCGGCTGGGCGTCGCTGATCAGGATCTCGACGACCTTGCCGCCCTTGGGCGCGGCGATCGGGTTCATGGTCTTCATGGCTTCGACGATCAGCAGGGTCTGACCGGCGTTGACGGTGTCGCCGACCTTGATGAAGGCGTCGGCGCCCGGCTGCGGCGAGAGGTAGGCGGTGCCGACCATCGGCGACTTCACGGCGTCGCCACGGGCGGCGGCCGGAGCGGCGGGGGCCTCGGCGGCGGGCGCGGCGACCGGAGCCGGGGCGGCCACCGGCGCGGCGGCGGCCGGAGCGGCCTGGACATAGGCGGCGACAGGGGCGGCGGTCAGTTCACGGGCGACGCGGATCTTCAGGCCGCCATGCTCGACCTCGATCTCGGTCAGGCCGGTGTCCTTCAGGATGTCGGCCAGCTTGCGAACCAGACGGGCGTCGATCGACGGGGTTTCGACCGTCTCGGGGGCCTTCGGATTGGACATTGAAATCGTACCTTATGGTTCTGGGCCGGGAGCGCGGACGTCAGTCGGCGCTGATCAGTCCGGCGGCGGCCTCGATGGCCAGTTCATAGCTTGCAGCGCCGAAGCCCGAGACCAGGCCCGTCGCGGCAAGCGAAACGAAGGTGTGGCGACGGAACTCTTCCCGCGCCGCAGGGTTCGACAGGTGACACTCGATGACCGGGATATTCAAGGTCTTCAGGGCGTCGAGGAGGGCGATGGAGGTGTGTCCATAACCCGCCGGATTGATCACGAGCGCGCTGGCCTCGGTGCGAGCTTCCTGCACCCAGTCGATCAGCACGCCTTCGTGATTGCTCTGCCGGAAAACGACGGAAAGCCCCTTGGCCGCCGCCCGCGCTTCGCAGCGCTTGCGCACGTCATCCAGGGTGTCCTTGCCGTATATCTCGGGCTCCCGCGTTCCCAACAGGTTGAGATTGGGCCCGCTCAGCACATGGATCGGTTTGACCATTCGGCTCCGCCGTCGATTCCGGAGGTCTTGTATAGCCGGTTCCCTCGCGTCACAAGCATGCCTCGCTTCGGAGGTGAGATGAGACTTCTACTGAACGGCGAAGACCGCCAATTCGACGGCGTCGCCAGCATCGCGGACCTGGTGGCCGCCCTCGGCCTGGACGCGCGCAAGGTGGCGGTCGAGCGCAACCTCGAGATCGCCCCGCGCTCGCTCTATGCCGACACGGCGCTGGCCGATGGGGACCGGATCGAGATCGTGACCTTCATCGGCGGGGGGTGAGTTTCCTTCTCCCCTTGCGGGAGAAGGGGGCGGCTGGTCGCGAGGAACCTCCCCCTGTGGGGGAGGCGATCGCGTAGCGATCGGAGGGGGGAGTTCGTGCGGGATCTGCCGACGCCTCGAAAGCTGAAAACGTCCCCCCACCGGCCTTCGGCCGCCTCCCCCAGAGGGGGAGGTTCCGCTGCGCGGACCCCCTCAGTCGCGGAGTTTATCCTCGGGCCGGCCTTTGGCCGGACCCGGGGGCGACAGCTCCCCCAGAGGGGGAGCATCTTTCTGGCGATGCGTCGGCCAAGATCCTCCCCCTCTGGGGGAGGTGGCCCGGAGGGCCGGAGGGGGTAGGCACGGCGGTTCGTCCTCGCGCTTTCGCTACGAGTTGATCGGAGAGGGCGCGGGGCGTCCGGGCCTCGCCCGGAGTTGATTGTGTAATACCGTTTCGACGAAGCTGGACGCCCCGCGCGATCGTTTGACCTCAGGCCGGGGCGCGCGGGCCTTTTCCGCCCTTCACCCCCTTCGGCATATGCCTTCCCCGGAACCGGGCTGTGAGCTTCGCTAGCCATCGCGTGCAGACAGAAGGCGCCGGAGCGGACCCTCGGACGGGCGGGAGCCTATTGCAGGCAAGCTCCCGATGGATGGGTTTACGTCCCCCATCCTCATTCAAGCCGTTCGGCCCTGCTCACGCAGCTCCGGCGGCCCCGCTCGATCGCATCGCCGTCGCACGCTTCGGGCCGGATCCTTGCGCCCTCTCCCTGCGACGGGACAGCTCTGATTATGCAGCGGGTTTCAGCGCGTCTGATCCAGAGCGGTGAGAAAGTTGCAGGGCGTTGATTTTGCTCGTGTCCGCAAGCGCGACACCGTGGATCGACGGCGCTCTATCCCCGTCAGCCCAACCCCAAATCGCCTTCCTGGGCCTTGTGCCCAGGATCCATCGTTCAGCTGCTCAGACCTTTGCAGGACGGCCTGGGTCTGAGCGGTCGCCGGCATGGGCCCTCGCCACAGGGGCGAGGGAGGCGGAGTGGGGCGGTGAAAAGCCTGGGTCTTCGCTCTCGTGGGGATTTTACGGAGGAGGGGAGGCTGAAGCTGGCGGAAGGCGAGGGCGATCCCGACAGCCGATCACCCGCGGGTCTCTACGGATTTGAATCCCAGGCTGCCCAGGCGTAAACCGGCCGGATGAACGCGCACGTCTCCCCCGAATCCGCCGTCCAGACCGTCGACGCCGACGAGACCTGGACCGTCGCCGGCCGCACCTTCCGCTCGCGCCTGATCGTGGGCACGGGCAAGTACAAGGACTATGCGACCAACGCCGCCGCCGCCCGCGCGGCCGGGGCCGAGATCGTCACCGTGGCCGTGCGCCGCGTGAACCTGACCGATCCGAACCAGCCGCTGCTGGTCGACTACGTCAAGCCGACCGAGTTCACCTATCTCCCCAACACGGCGGGCTGCTTCACCGGCGAGGACGCCGTGCGCACCCTGCGCCTGGCCCGCGAGGCCGGCGGCTGGGACCTGGTGAAGCTGGAGGTCCTGTCCGACCCCAAGACCCTGTTCCCCGACATGGAAGAGACCCTGCGCTCGCTGAAGCTGCTGGTCGCCGACGGTTTCCAGGTGATGGTCTACTGCTCGGACGACCCGGTCTACGCCCGGAAGCTGGAAGAGGCCGGCGCGGTGGCGATCATGCCGCTGGGCGCGCCGATCGGCTCGGGCCTGGGCATCCAGAACCGCGTCAACCTGCGGATCATCATCGAGAACGCCAAGGTGCCGGTGCTGGTCGACGCCGGCGTCGGCACGGCTTCGGACGCCGCGATCGGCATGGAGCTGGGCTGCGACGCGATCCTGATGAACACCGCCATCGCCGAGGCCAAGGACCCGATCCGCATGGCCAAGGCCATGAAGCACGCGGTGATCGCGGGGCGGGAAGCCTATCTGGCCGGGCGGATGCAGAAGCGGCTCTACGCCGATCCGAGCTCGCCGTTGGCGGGGCTGATCTAGGCTCTACGCTCGTCATCCCGGAAACGGCGAAGCCGTTATCCGGGACCCAGGGGACTGGGCGCCGCGGTCGGGTTCGCCGCCCAAGCTGTTGCTGGCGCACTGCGCCGGCCCCTGGGTCCCGGCTCTCCGCTTCGCTGCGGCCGGGATGACGATGAGTTGTTCAGCGGAAGCTGAAAACGCCCCCCCTCCGTCCGCTTCGCGGCCACCTCCCCCAGAGGGGGAGGATCTTGACGTCTAGGCCTTGAAGTCGACCAGCACGCCTTTCTTCTCCTCGGCCTGCTGGGTGACCTCGTCCTTGATCATCTGCTTGATCTGGTCCTCGACCTTCTGGCGCTCCTTGGGGTCCATCGCGGCGACGTCCTCCTCGGTGAGGCCGAGCTTGCCGAGGATGGCGGCGCGCATCTTCTCGGCCGGCGACTTGGCGGCGTAGTCGTAGAGCTCCTGCTTGGCCGAGGCGCCGCCCAGGCCCGACGGGGCGGAGGCGAACTGGGCGGTCGCGCCGTTGACGCGATCGGCGGCCGCGGTCGACAGGATCGACCAGGAACTGGAACCGGAAACAAGCATGGTGACTCCCGCCGAGGATCTGGCGGGAGAGGCAAAGCAAACGCCGTGCAAGCGGGGCTCGCACGGCGGTTTCCAAAGATTTCAAAAGGTTGCGGCGACGTGTCGCGGCGGGCCCCGGCGGGCGCGGCAAAGCTTGCCGCGCCGTTTCGACCGCCGGGCGACTCCTGCCGCCCCGTTCGCCCTGCGCGTCAGCCCTTCTTCTGGGCCAGGCGGGCTTCCTCGATGGCCAGCTTCAGGGCGTTCATGTCGGCGCCCGGGATCATCTTGTCGCCGACGACGAAGGCCGGGGTGCCTTCGATATGCAGGGCCTGGGCCAGGGCCTGCACGTCCTGCAGCTGCTGGGTGACGGTCTGGGCCTTGCCGGCGGCCTGGGCCTTCTCGACGTCGACGCCGGCGGCCTTGGCGATGCGGACCACGGCCGCCTCGTCGAGGCTCTTCTCGGCCATCATGCCCTTGTAGACGGCCAGGGTCTTGCCCTGTTCCTGCGCGCCGATGGCCATGCGGGCGGCGATCTCGGAGTCGCGGCCGAAGATCACGAACTCCTTGAAGACAAAGCGGACATCGGGGTTCTTCTGGATGATCTCGACGATCTGCGGGGCGGCCAGTTTGCAGTAGCCGCACTTGTAGTCGAAGAACTCGGTGACGGTGATCGTCCCGTTCGGATTGGCCACGAAGTCGCGCGGGTCGCGCTCGATCGCCTGGCGATGCTGGGCGATGGCGTTCTGCGACTTGGCCGAGGCCTCGGCCAGCTCCTTCTCCTGCAGCTTGGCGCTGACCTCCAGCAGGACTTCGGGATGCTCCAGCAGATAGGCGCGGACCTTCTGGCCGAAGGCTTCATCGACCTTGGGCGGGGTCTTCTGGGCGCCTTGGGGCTGGCTGCAGGCGGCCATGCCGATCGACAGGACGAGGCCGGCGGCGGCGAAGGCGAGGGGACGGCGAAGGGGCATTCAGGTCTCTATCCGGAAGTCTTGAAGCAGACGTCTTGATGCAACGTCTTGGAGGGATCAGTGGCCGGTCAGGCCCTCTTTGGCGAGCGCCTTGAGGTCCTGGTCGCTGGGTTTGGAGGCCAGCACGATGTCGGTGGCGCGCCGCCATTCGGGCGTGTCCTTCTTGAGCAGCTCGCGGGCGCGCATGGCGAACACCCGGGCCTCGCGGACGGCGCCCAGGTTGAAGTACTGCTCGGCGGTGGCCAGGCGCGCGTCGCCGTCCTTGCCCTGCTTGTCGTAGGCCTGGGCCAGCAGGCGCCAGGCCACGGCGTTGTCGCCCTCGTTGACCAGGGCGCGCTTCAGCTCGCCGACGCCTTCCTCGATCTTCTTGGGATCGTCGAGGCCGATCAGGGTCTGGCCCAGATTGATGCGCAGCAGGGCCGCGTCGGGCTTCAGCGCCACCGAGCGGCGCTGCGGCTCCTCGGCCTGGGGCACGCGGTTGAACTCGAACAGGATCTGGCCCTTGAGCTCCCAGAGATAGGGGTTCTTCTCGTTCTCCGAGATCAGGTCGTCGAGGATCTTCAGGGCCCGGTCGGGCTCCTTCATCTGATAGTAGGCGATGGCGCGGGCGTAGCGGGCCGGGAAGCTGCGGTCGCCTTCGCGGTACTTGATCAGGGCCGTCTGCGGGTTGAGGAACCCCTCCAGCTTGGCCTTCATGATCTCGTGCTCGGCCAGCTCGTCGGGGCTGTCGACGGCGTCGTAGTGCGACAGGCGCTCGACCTTGGCCCGCAGGGCCTCGATGCGGTCGGACGACAGCGGATGGCTGCGGAAGTACGCAAAGCGCCGCGACTGGTCGAAGACCTCCTGGTAGCGGAAGTTGTCGAAGAACTCGACGAGGCCGCGGCCCGACTGGCCGGTGGCTTCCAGGAAGTTGGCGCCGGCCTGGTCGGCGCGGGATTCCTGCTCGCGGCTGTAGCCCAGGGCGCCCAGGGTGCCGAAGTAGCTGGCGTTGCCGAACAGCACCGCGCCGGCGTCGGGCGCGCCGGCCAGGGCGGCCAGGACCCCAAGGCCCATCGTCAGGATCATCGGCTTGAGGCCGGCCTTCATCATCTCGCCGGAGCGCAGCGGGTGGGCGCCGGCCAGGTGTCCGGTTTCGTGGGCGATGACGCCCTTCAGCTGGTTTGGGGTCTCGGTCTGCAGGATCAGGCCGGTGTTGAGGCCCATCATCAGGCCCTGGGTGGCGAAGGCGTTCAGTTCCTTGTCGCCGACCAGCAGGATGCGGACGGTCTTCGGATCCAGGCCCGCCGCCGCGTAGATCGGGTCGGAATCGCGGTGCAGGATCTCTTCGATCTCGGTGTCGCGGATCAGCGACAGGCCGTCCTGGGCGTGGGCCGCGCTGATCGGGGCCATGACGGCGGTCAGGAGCGCCAGGGCTGAAAGGCCGGCCCCGAAGGTCTTGCCGACCGCCCTCTTGCGGGACGTCATCGATGGTCTCCTGGTCGCGCCCCCGCGCCGTCCGGCAGTCTAGCCTGCTTCAAGCGTGACTGGAAACCGCAAGGGCGGCCGAAGGGCGAGGCTTGTCTAGGAGGGGATATAGGCGCGAACCGCGGCGACGCCATGGCGCCGCCGCGGTCCTTTGCCGGTCGATCAGCCGCGGCGCCACCAACCGCGCTTGGGCGCGACGGGAGGAGCGGTGATCTCGTTCGGATCCGGCTCGGCCGGGGCCGCCGCGGGTTCCGGTTCGGCGACGACGGGCGCCGCATCGACGACGGGTTCGGCGACGGCTTCGACCACCGGTTCCGGCGCGGCCGGAGCGGCCGGTTCGGGGGCGATCTCGACATCGGCGGCGACGATCGGCGCGGTCTCGGCGACGACTTCGGCCAGGGCCTCGGCCTGAGGCTCGGACGCGGCTTCGGCGATCACGTCTTCGACGGTTTCGGTCGCTTCGACGCCTTCAGCGGCGCCCTTGCGGCCGCGGCTGCGCGAGCGGCGCGGCTTCTTGGCCGGAGCGGCTTCGGCGGCCTCGGGCAGCTCGACCCAGACGTCGGCGGGCGGACCCAGGATCACCGGCGGCTCGAGCACCAGCGGGGCGACGTCCTCGACCGCGACCGGAGCGATCGGGGTCTCGGCGGCCGGCTGGCGGTCGCGGCCGCGGCGGCGGTCACGACGCTCCGAACGCTCGGGGCGTTCAGCGCGCTCGGGGCGCTCGGCGGTTTCGGTGCGCTCCGGGCGCTCGGCGCGTTCGGGACGCTCCGCACGTTCAGGACGCTCGGCGCGCTCCGGACGGTCGCGACGGCCTTCGCCGCCACGGGCTTCCAGGGCTTCCGGATCGTGCCAGACGTACGGGTTGTCGCCGAACGGGACGCGCGGACGGGTCCAGACATAGGCGTCGGCGGCGCGATCGCCGTCCTCGCGACCACCGCGACGGCCGCCGCGGCGACCGCGACGACGGCGGCGGCGGCGCGATTCCTCGTCGTCGCCATCGACGTCGCCTTCAGCGTCGAACTCGGCCTCGGCGTCCTCGACCGGAGCGTCCTCGGCGGTCTCTTCCTCGTCGCGACGGCCGCGACGGCGGCGCTTGTTGCGGCGACCGCCGCGCTCTTCGTCCGAGCGGGCCTTGCGGGGCGATTCGTCCTCGTTTTCGTCCTCTTCGGACTCGTCGGAGACGATTTCCTCTTCGTCCTCGTCCTCGTCGTCGAACACCTCGTCGAACACCGGATCGGGCTCGTAGGCGATCGCCGGCGGCGTGATGCGCTCGCCCAGCTCGGTGCGCTCGATCTCGTGCTCGGCCTGACGCAGGCCGTCGTCGACCAGCACGGTGACGAACAGGCCGTGGTTCTGCTGCAGGCGCAGCAGGTAGGCGCGCTTTTCGTTGAGGATGTAGATGCCGACGGCGCGGCTGACCTTCAGCACCACCGAGCCGCTGCCCTTCAGGGCCTCGATCTCGACGGCGCGCAGGGCGGCCAGGGCGCTCGATTCGACCGAGCGGACGCGGCCGGTGCCTTCGCAGTGCTCGCAGACGTGGGTGGTGCCTTCCAGCACGCCGGTGCGGCGGCGCTGGCGGCTGATCTCCATCAGGCCGAAGCCCGAGATCTTGCCCATCTGGATGCGGGCGCGGTCGTCCTTGAGAGCGTCCTTGAGGACCTTCTCGACCGTGCGGTTGTTCTTGCCTTCATCCATGTCGATGAAGTCGATGACGATCAGGCCGGCCAGGTCGCGCAGGCGCAGCTGGCGGGCGGCTTCCTCGGCCGCTTCGATATTGGTCTTGAGGGCCGTGGCCTCGATGTTGCGCTCGCGCGTGGCCTTGCCCGAGTTGACGTCGATGGCGACCAGGGCCTCGGTCTGGTTGATCACCAGGTAGCCGCCCGAACGCAGCGGCACGACCGGCGAGTAGATCTGGGCCAGGTGGTCTTCGATCTTGTGCTTGACGAACAGCGGGGCTGCTTCCCGGTACGGGAACACCTTCTTGGCCTGGCTGGGCATCAGCATGCGCATGAAGTCGCGCGCTTCCTTGTAGCCGGCCTCGCCCTCGACCCAGATGCCGTCGAGGTCCTTGTCGTACATGTCGCGGATGGCGCGCTTGACGAGGTCTTCCTCCTCGTAGATCAGCGCCGGCGCGACCGAGTGCAGCGTGTTGTCGCGGATGTTCTCCCACAGACGCAGCAGGTATTCGTAGTCGCGCTTGACCTCGGCCTTGGTGCGCTTAGCGCCGGCCGTGCGGACGATCAGGCCCATGCCCTGCGGCACGTCCAGGCTCTGCACCACGCTCTTGAGGCGCTTGCGGTCGGTCACGGCCGTGATCTTGCGGCTGATGCCGCCGCCGCGGGCGGTGTTGGGCATCAGGACGCCGTAGCGGCCGGCGAGCGACAGGTAGGTGGTCAGGGCCGCGCCCTTGTTGCCGCGCTCTTCCTTGACGACCTGGACCAGCATGATCTGCCGACGGCGGATCACTTCCTGGATCTTGTACTTGCGCATCAGGCGGCGCTTGCGGCGCGCCAGTTCTTCTTCGACGTCGTCTTCCTCGTCGTCGATGGCGTGATCGTGGTCGTCCTCGTCGTCGCCGCCCGAGGCGCGACGCGACACCGGCGCGTCATCCTCGTCGTCGTGCGAGTCGTCGCGCATCAGCGCTTCGCGGTCGGCGACCGGGATCTGGTAGTAGTCCGGATGGATCTCGTTGAAGGCGAGGAAACCGTGACGGTTGCCGCCGTACTCGATGAACGCAGCCTGGAGGCTGGGTTCAACGCGGGTCACCTTGGCGAGATAGATATTTCCACGAAGTTGTTTGCGGGTCTGGCTCTCGAAATCGAATTCTTCAACCCGCGAACCGTCCACGACCACCACACGCGTCTCTTCGGCGTGGGCGGCGTCGATCAACATCTTCTTCGACATACAGGGAATCTCCACGGCGCGCGGCGGGCGCGAGGCCCGGGCGCCGATATGAATGAGGGGCGCGCGCATCGCAGACCGCGACTTCGCCGGAGCGAAGTTCGAAGGGCGGTTGCCAGAGGCGATCGGGTGCGGCGCAGCCCATGGGGTTTCGTTTGTTTCCTTTGACGCGCCGGAGTGGCGCGGTTCGGATGACGCGTCGTCGCCGGGAGCGGCGAAAGGCCCGACGCGGGCCCTTGTTGGGCTCAGGCAGCCGAGACATCGCGCCCCAGGCCGGCCGTCGCCCGCAAACTCAAAAGTCCGGCGGCTCCGGCGTGGGGGACGCGAAGGCGCGCCCGACATTTGGGAACCGCTCACGCAAGGCGCCACGTCTTGCGACGTCGCTCTGCGTACGGCGCTACTCTAGCAAGAACGCGACGCAAATGAAAAGCGCCGTGGAGCAAGCAGCGAAATTGATGAAGGCATCGGTTTCCTTAACGGTTTTGCTACCCGTCCGTGCGGATATCCCTCATTGGTTTTCTGTAAGCGCCAGCAGGCTGGGCGGTAATGCGTAACGTCGTCATCGGAGCTGCGAGAACGGGTTGGGCGAAGGCGGCGCTGATCGTCGGCGCGCTGGCGCTCGCCGGCGTGGCCGTGGCGACCGTTCAAGGCCCGGCGCCGGCCGCCGGCGTGCAGAAGGTCCGCTTCGGCGGCGACCGCGCCGAGACCCGAGTCGTCATCGACCTGGACCGCGCGGCCGTCGGCAAGCTGATCGGCGACGGCGCGGCCGCCAGCCGAGTCATCGTGGGCCTGCCCAACGTGACCGTTTCCGGCGACCTGCAGGGCGCGGGCCACGGCCTGGTCGACCGCTGGGTCATCGACGAGGCCGCCGGCGGCGCGCGCCTTTCCCTGGATCTTTCGTCCAAGGCCGTGGTCAAGCGGCGCTTCCTGCTGCCGCCGGCCGACGGCGCCACCGCCTATCGCTATGTCATCGATCTGGCCGCCAGCGATCCCGCGACGGCCAATGCCTCGGTCATGCGTCCGACCACCGTCTCGACCCCGGCCAAGCCCTCGGGCCTGAAGCTGAAGAAGACGATCGTCATCGACGCCGGCCACGGCGGCAAGGACCCTGGCTCGGCCGGCGCCAACACCAACGAGAAGGACGTCACCCTGGCCGCGGCCAAGGCGCTGAAGGCCAAGCTGGAAAAGACCGGCCGCTTCAACGTCGTCCTGACCCGCGACACCGACACCTTCATCCCGCTGGAATCGCGCGTGCAGATCGCCCGTCGCGCCGACGCGGACCTGTTCATCTCGCTGCACGCCGACTCGGGTCCCGACGTCGGCACCCGCGGCGCCAGCGTCTACACCCTGTCGGAAAAGGGCGCCGAGCGCGCCGCCCGAGTGCTGGAGAAGGACGACTGGCTGATGAAGGCCAGCCTGCCGGGCCGCGACCGCGCGGTCGGCCAGATCCTGCTGGACCTGTCGCAGCGCGCCACCAAGAACCGTTCGGCCGCCTTCGCCGAGACTCTGCTGGAGAAGGTGGGCGACGAGACCGTGCTGCTTCGCCGCAGCCACCGCGACGCCGGCTTCATCGTGCTGCTGGCCCCCGACGTTCCGGCCGTGCTGCTGGAAATGGGCTTCATGACCAATCTCGAGGACGAGAAGCTGCTGAAGAGCGCTTCGGGCCGCGAACGCCTGATGGGCGCGGTCGCCACCTCGATCGAGACCTATTTCGCCGCCCAGACCCGGATGGCGGCGCGCTGAGGCTGCTTCCTGCGAAGGGGCTATGCGCTTCTCGGGAAGTCAGCATTATCAACACCATAAAATCTTCCGTCATCCCGGAAGCCTCGTAGAGGCTATCCGTGACCCAGGGGGCTGGGCGCCGTGTTCGATCCATCCGCCGTCGCGGTCGCCAACGCAATGCGGCGGCCCCTGGGTCCCGGCTCTGCGCTTCGCTCCGGCCGGGATGACGATGTTTGGTGTCGGTCGTCAGGCGCCGACCGGGGCGTTGGGACAAGCCGGGCGATGACCTCGGGAAGAGTGGCAGGCGGGCAGGGGCGTTGGCGCCTCGCCCGATGCGGGTTACAGCCATCGCTTGAGATGATTTGAGCGCGCGACCCCCGCGCCGCTCGACGGAGGCCGCGTGGACTTGAAGCCCGCCGAAAGATGGATCGCCATAGCCGGCGTCGCGGTTCTGTCGACGATCGCGGTGGCGGGGTTCGCCATCGCCATCTACGCCGCGTGGCTTTTCCACGACATGCCCGACGCCGGCGAGCTGCAGGACTATCGTCCGCCGACGGCCACGCGCGTCTACGCCTGGGACGGCACCCTGATCGGCGAATACTCCAAGGAACGCCGGATCTTCGTGCCCTACGACCAGATCCCGCCGCAGCTGGCCCAGGCCTTCATGGCCGCCGAGGACCGCAACTTCTTCAAGCACGGCGGCGTCGACGTCGGCGGCTTCTCGCGCGCCATGCTCAAGAACGTCGGCAACGCCATGCGCGGCCGGCGCCTGGAGGGCGGCTCGACCATCACCCAGCAGGTGGCCAAGAACGTGCTGCTGACCAGCGACGCCACGGTCGGCCGCAAGTTCAAGGAAGCGATCCTGGCCCGGCGCCTGGAGCAGTCGCTCGACAAGCAGCAGATCCTCGAGCTGTACCTCAACGAAATCTGGCTGGGCTATCGCTCGTTCGGCGTCGGGGCTGCCGCCTACAACTATTTCGGCAAGTCGCTGCCCGAGCTGTCCCTGGCCGAAAGCGCCTATCTGGCCGCCCTGCCCAAGGGGCCGGACAACTACCACCCGATCCGCAACAAGGCCAAGGCGAAGGCCCGTCGCGACTGGATCCTGGGGCAGATGGCCGAGCTGGGCTGGGTCAGCCGGGCCGACGCCGAGAAGGCGATGGCCGAGGACCTAGTCGTGCAGCCGGCCCCCAAGCGCGCGGCCTATCGCGACGCCGACTACTTCGTCGAGGAAGTGCGCCAGCGCGGCATGGCCACCCTGGGCGACCGCCTGAACGAGGGCGGCTACTACATGCGCACCACGCTGGACCCGAAGCTGCAGACCGCGGCGCGGGCCTCGCTGATGGACGGGCTGGAGCACTATGACCGCCGCCACGGCTGGCGCGGGGCCTGGGGCCATGTCGAGAGCCTGGACGAGGGCTGGGAGAAGGCCGCCCAGGCCAAGCGTCCGCCGGCCGAGCGCCGGGGCTGGCGCGCGGCCGTGGTCACTTCGGCCGGCGGCGGCGTGCGCCTGATCAAGGGCGAAGGGCAGGGGACCCTGGCCGGCGAGGACATCGTCTGGGCCAAGGCCGGCAAGGGCCTGAAGACCGGCGACCTGGTGTTCGTCGAGCAGGTCGAAGGCACGTCCACCTATCGCCTGCGGCAGGTTCCGGCCGTCAACGGCGCCCTGGTGGCCATCGAGCCCTATACCGGCCGCGTTGTGGCCCTGGTGGGCGGCTATTCGTTCTCGCTGTCGAACTTCAACCGGGCCACCCAGGCGATGCGCCAGCCCGGCTCGTCGTTCAAGCCGTTCGTCTACGCCACGGCCCTGGAGAACGGCTACACGCCGGCCAGCGTCATCCTGGACAGCGCCATCACCTTCAAGGGCGCCAACGGGCAGGACTGGAGCCCGGAGAACTACGAGAAGAAGTTCTACGGCGCCCTGCCGCTGCGCAAGGGCCTGGAGCGGTCGATCAACGCCATGACCGTGCGCCTGGCCCAGGGCGTGGGCATGAAGAAGATCATCGAGATGGCCAAGAAGACCGGCGTCACGCGCGACATGTCGCCGGTGCTGGCCATGGCCCTGGGGGCGGGCGAGACCACGCCGTTCAAGATCACCTCGGCCTATGCGCCGTTCGCCAACGGCGGCCGCCGCATCGAGCCGCACCTCATCGAGCTGGTGCAGGACCGCGAGGGCAAGGTGATCTTCCGCGCCGACAAGCGCGACTGCCCGCGCTGCACCGCCGGCTTCAACGGCGACGAGAGCCCGCGCGTCACCGCGCCGGGCGATCAGGTGATGGACCCGGTCACGGCCTACCAGATCACCTCGATGCTGCAGGGCGTGGTCCAGCGCGGCACGGCCGCCTCGGTCAGCCAGCTGGGCTATCCGCTGGCCGGCAAGACCGGCACGACCAACGAGTACCGCAGCGCCTGGTTCATCGGCTATTCGCCGAACCTGATCGTCGGCGTGTTCGTGGGCTTCGACGACAACCGATCGCTGGGCGAGGGCGAGACGGGCTCGCAGGACGCCGTGCCGGTGTTCATCGACTTCATGAAGGTGGCCCTGAAGGACCAGCCCAAGACCGACTTCAAGCCGCCCAAGACCGCCAAGTTCGCCGTGGTGCGCGGCGTGCGCGAGGCTTTCCGTCCGGGCACCGAGCCCAAGGTCGCGGCGCCGACCCCGACCGGCGGCCCGATCTCCTACGGCGACGCCTGGCCCAACGGCGTGCCGACCGGCCAGCCTTCGCCCTCTGAGCCGCAGCCCAGGCAGCAGCCTAAGCAGCCGGACATCAGCGGGCTTTATTAGAGCGTCGAACCCCGGCGCGGTTGCGCCGACTCCGGGCGCGGGCTATGTCCCGCGCCCTTACTTTGTGTCACGGAGCTACGTGATGAGACCGGATGTCGAGGCCGCCGCGGCCGACATCGAGCAGTCCGTTGGACTGCTCAGGAGGCGTCTTTGACTGGGATGTCGCCCTTAGAAAACTCGATGAACTGAACGCGCGGGTCGAAGACCCGACGCTGTGGGACCGTCCGTCCGAAGCCCAGGCCGTGTCGCGCGAGCGCGCCAACCTGGCCGCCAAGGTCGAGGCCGTCCAGAGCATCGAACGCGACGTCAAGGACGCGCTCGAATATGCCGAGCTGGCCGAGATGGAGTCCGACGAGGACACCCTCAACGACGCCCGCGCCCAGCTGAAGGCCATCAAGGAACGCGCCGCCCGCGCCGAACTCGAGGCCCTGCTGTCGGGCGAGGCCGACGGCAACGACGCCTATATCGAAATCAACTCCGGGGCCGGCGGCACCGAGTCGTGCGACTGGGCGGGCATCCTGCTGCGGATGTACACCCGCTGGGCCAACGCCCACGGCATGACCACCGAGCTGGTCGAAGAGACCGACGGTGATCAGGCCGGCATCAAGTCGGCCACGCTGCTGGTCAAGGGCGCCAACGCCTACGGCTGGCTGAAGACCGAGGCCGGCGTGCACCGCTTGGTGCGCATCAGCCCCTATGACAGCAGCGCCCGGCGTCACACCTCGTTCGCCTCGGCCTGGGTCTATCCGGTCATCGACGACACGATCGAGATCGACATCAACCCGTCGGACGTGCGCACCGACACCTACCGCGCCTCCGGGGCCGGCGGGCAGCACATCAACAAGACCGACTCGGCCGTGCGCCTGACGCACATCCCGACCGGGATCGTGGTGGCCTGCCAGGCCGGCCGTTCGCAGCACCAGAACCGCGACGAGGCCTGGAAGATGCTGCGCGCCCGGATGTACGAGGCCGAACTGCAGAAGCGTGAAGCCGCCCAGCAGGCGCTGCACGACCAGAAGACCGACATCGGCTGGGGTCACCAGATCCGATCCTACGTCCTGCAGCCGTACCAGATGGTCAAGGACCTGCGGACCAACGTCGAGACCTCCGACACCGCCGGCGTGCTCGACGGCGACCTGGACGCCTTCATGGGCGCCTCGCTGGCCCAACGGGTCGGCGCGACGCGGGACGCCGAGGGCTGAGGCTCGCGGGGTTTGCCTGAAACGACGAACGCCCTGGAGTGATCCGGGGCGTTTTTTCTTTGGGGCTGGAACCGTCGCTGCCCCCTTACTCCCGTCATTCCCGCCCTTGTGGCGGGAACCCCTGGTTCCGCCCGCAGGTGAAGTGCAAGCGGCGTGCTGAGCACGCCGCCCCATCCGCATCTGCGGCTGACAGAGGGTTTCCCGCCACAAGGGCGGGAATGACGGGAGGAGAGGGAGTTGGCTTCAGCCCACCGGCCGCGCCGTCAGGGTCAGGTCCGCGACGGGCGCCGGAGCTACGGCTACCGGGGCGGCCTGCGGCGGGGCCTGGCGCTGGAACTTCAGGCTGCGGCCCTGGAAGAAGGCGCCGGTTTCCATGGCCAGCTGTTCGTGGGTGATGTCGCCGTCGACATAGGCCGTGCCGTAGAGGCGCACCTGCTTGGCGGTGACGGCGCCGACCACGCGGCCGCGGACCTCGACCACCTCGGCGTAGACGCCGCCCTCGACATGGCCGGTCTCGCCGACGGTCAGGCGGCCGACGCGGACGTCGCCGCGCACCACGCCGTCGATCTGCAGTTCGCCGTCGCCGCTGACGCCGCCCTCGATGGTGATGTCGGACGAGATCAGCGAGGCCACGCGCGGCGGGGCCTTGCGGGCCGGCTCGGCGGCGGGCGCGGCCGGGGTGAGCGGAAGGGGTTCGATCTGGGTCGGGGTCTTGGACCCCTTAGCCGGCTTGCTGAACATACTCGCCTGCCTTCAGGAAACGGTTGGGGTTCTGGGCGCGGCCGTTGACCCAGACCTCGTAGTGGAGGTGCGGGCCGGTGGAGCGGCCGGTGGAGCCCATGGCGCCGACGCGCTGGCCGATCGAGACGCGCTGGCCGACCCGGACCGCAATGGCCTGCAGGTGGGCGTAGCGGGTCTTGAAGCCGCCGCCGTGGTCGATCTCGACGGTGTTGCCGTAGCCCGAGCGCACGCCGGTGAACGAGATGACGCCGGGCGCGGTGGCCATGATCGGCGTGTAGAACGCGCCGGGGAAGTCGAGGCCCGAATGGAAGGCCGGGCGATGGGTGAACGGGTCGAAGCGGACGCCGTAGCTGCTCGACAGGGCCGGGTTCGAGGTCGGGCGGTAGAAGGGCAGGCGCTGGGCGGCGCTGGACAGCGAGCGCATGTCCGACATGTCGCTGGCGGCGCGGTGGATGCGGCTGGCGAACTCTTCGTCGACGTCGAGGACGGCGGCCAGCGCGCGGGGATCCTTGGCCTCGATCAGCGGACCGCCGAGGCCCGAGCCGCGGCCGGTGAAGCTGCCGGCGTCGAGGCCGGCCATGCGCATGGCCAGGCGCAGGCGCTCGGCCCGGCTCTTGGCGAAGCCCTCGGCGGCGTCGATCAGGCGTTCCTGGTCGATGCGGGTGGCCTGGATGCGCTCGACCGGCGAAGCGTCGGCCAGGGTGGGCTTATTGACGGCCAGGGCCTGGGCGGCGCCGGGCGCGCCCTTGAAGTCGCTGACCAGCAGGGCGAGCGCGGCGTGGCGCTTCTCGACCGAGGCCGCCAGTTCGTCGAGCGAGCCGCTGGTGGCCGACAGCTGGGCGACGGCGCTGTTGAGGCGCGCCTGGCGGTCGGCGTTGAGGCGCTCGTAATAGGCTTTCTGCTTGAGGACGACCTGGTCGGTCTGGCTGACGGCCAGGGCGTTGACCATCATCGCTGCGGTGCACACGCCCATCCACAGGGCCGCTGCGCCGACGCCGGCGGCGCAGGCCAGTTGCTTACCCGTCGACAGCACGTAGCCGCGCATCTCTCCGCCCGAGCGAACATACAGATGTCGTTCGGGAAACAGACTTTCGAGGGTCTTGAATAGGCGTTGGAAACGCGCGATCGCCATGGCCCAGGAAACCCCCCGTTTTCAAGGTCCTGGCGATATGCAACGAGAAAGCGGAAAGGCGCAAGACTCTTCGCACCTGCGAAGGCGCGGAAGGTCAAGTTTCGACCATGCGTCAGCGTCGATTAACGCCGCATGAACGACTTGGCTACACGCGACACGGGAGTCGTTGCCGAAATGCGAGGCCTTGCGGCCTCGGCGCCACACTTTAGTGGTCGGGCTTAGGAGGCCTTGAGCGCCTGGGCGGCCTTGAGCACCGCCTTGACGTGGTTGGGCACCTTCACCTTGCGCCAGACTTCGCGGACCACGCCGTCGCGGTCGATCAGGAAGGTCGAGCGGTCGATGCCCATGTACTTGCGGCCGTACATGTTTTTCTCGACCCACGAGCCGTAGGCCTCGACGGTTTCGCCCAGGGTGTCGGCGGCCAACTCGACGGTCAGGTCGTGCTTCTTGCGGAACTTGCCGTGGCTGGCGGCGCTGTCCTTGGATACGCCGATGATCACCGCGCCGGCCTTGGCGAACTCCTCGACCTCGGCCGAGAACTGCAGGGCCTGCGAGGTGCAGCCGGTCGTGTCGTCCTTCGGATAGAAGTAGAGCACGACGGCCTTGCCCTTCAGGCCGGCCAGGCTGACGCGGCCGGTGTCGGTGGGCAGGTCGAAGTCGGGGGCCTTGTCGCCGGGGCTCAGCATCGCACTCTCTCCAAGATCTTATTTCTTAAAGCACGTCATCCCGGCCCCCCGATACGCGCCAGTGCGCGTTCGAGGGTAAACTCCGCGAAGCGGAGAGCCGGGACCCAGGGGCCGTGCGCACCGCCCCTGGGTCCCGGATAAGCCCTTGGGGGCTTTCCGGGATGACGAAGCTTCTTAGCTTCGCAGCTTGGATCAGACCGGCTTGACCAGCACGATCTTCTTCTTGCCCTGACCCAGCTTGACCACGCCGTCCACCAGGTCGGCATTGGTCACCAGGCGATCGCCGTCCTTCTCCTGCGCGTCGTTCAGGCGCAGGCCGCCGCCCTGGGCGAGGCGACGGGCCTCGCCGCGCGAGGCGGTGAGGCCGATGTCGGTCGCCAGCACCGCCAGCGGCACGCCTTCGGCCAGGATCGCCGCGGCGATCTCGACCGTCGGCAGGTCGGCCGACAGCTGGCCCTGCTCGAAGGCCTTTTCGGCGGCGTCGCGGGCGGCCTTGGCGGCCTCCTCGCCGTGGGCCATGCGGGTGGCCTGGTCGGCCAGCACCTTCTTGGCGTCGTTGATCTGGGCGCCCGGCAGGGCTTCCAGCTCGGCGATCTTCTCCAGCGGCAGGTCGGTGAACAGCTTCAGGAAGCGGCCCACGTCGGCGTCCTCGGTGTTGCGCCAGAACTGCCAGTAGTCGTACGGGCTCAGCTGCTCGGCGTTCAGCCACACGGCGCCCGACATGGTCTTGCCCATCTTGGCGCCGGAGGCCGTGGCCAGCAGCGGCGTCGTCAGGCCGAAGGCGGCCTTCTGGTCGACCCGGCGGGTCAGCTCGACGCCGTTGAGGATGTTGCCCCACTGGTCCGAGCCGCCCATCTGCAGCACGCAGCCGTACTTGCGGTTCAGCTCCAGGAAGTCGGTGGCCTGCATCAGCATGTAGTTGAACTCGAGGAAGGTCATCGGCTGCTCGCGCTCGAGCCGCAGCTTCACCGAGTCGAAGGCCAGCATGCGGTTGACCGTGAAGTGCACGCCGTAGTCGCGCAGGAACTGCACGTAGCCGAACTTCGAGAGCCACTCGTCGTTGTCGACCATGATGGCGTCGGTCGGACCGTCGCCGAAGGTCAGGAACCGGGCGAAGACCTGCTTGATGCCGGCGATGTTGGCCTGGATGTCGGCGTCGCTGAGCAGCTTGCGGCTTTCGTCCTTGCCCGTCGGATCGCCGACCTTGGTCGTGCCGCCGCCCATCAGGACGATCGGCTTGTGGCCGGCCTGCTGCAGGCGGCGCAGCATCATGATCTGGATCAAGGATCCGACGTGCAGGGACGGGGCCGTCGCGTCGAAGCCGATGTAGGCGGTGACGACGCCCGAGGCGGCCGCCGTATCCAGCTCTTCCGGATGGGTGATCTGGTGGATGTAGCCGCGCGCCTGCAGGGTCTTGAGGAAATCGGACTTGAAGCTCTGCGGCGCGGACATGGCTCGACTCTCTGTATCGCTGGTCCGCGCGTCTAGCACGGGCGGGGCGGTCTGTGGCGAGGGTTTCATCGATAGTCTCCTTGAAGGCTGTGCGCCGGAGACGTCGTCGGTAGGGGGAGGGACGCATCGCCGGCCAGGTGGCGGTGCGTCGACATGACCGGTCGTTCGCCCGCTAGATCAGCGGGCGATAATAGGCGCGGGTACGGAGGGCCTTGGCGGTCATGGGGCCTAGCTACCCGACGCGGGCCGTGGCAGTCAACGGACCCATGCGCATTCTGGGATTCATGACCGGCACCTCGCTCGACGCGGTCGACATGGCGGTGCTCGAGACCGACGGCGAGACGATCCAGGCCTTCGGGCCTTCGGGCGAACGCAAGCTGCGCGAGGAGACGCGCGATCTGCTGCTGGTGGCGACCGAGATCGCCCGCGGCTGGCCGCGCGACCGGCCCGCGCCCGAGATCTTCGCCGAGGCCGCCCAGGTCGTGGCCGACGAGCATTTCCACGCCGCCGAAAGCTTCCTGGCCGAACATGGCCTTTCCTGGAGCGACTTCGACCTCCTGGGCGTGCACGGCCAGACGGTGCTGCACGAGCGGCCGACGCCCGAGCGGATCGGGCGGACGGTGCAATTGCTCGACGCAGAGCGGCTGGCGCGCCTGACCGGGCGGCCGGTGGCCTTCGACTTCCGCACAGCCGACGTGGCGGCGGGCGGGCAGGGCGCGCCGCTGGCCCCGATCTATCACGACGCCCGCGCCCGGGCCTCGGGCCTGGCCGCGCCGGTGGCGGCCCTGAACATCGGCGGGGTGGCCAACATCACCCTGGTCGATGAGGACGGCACGCTGCTGGCCTTTGACACCGGTCCCGGCAACGGCATGATCGACCTGATGCTGCAGGAGCGGGGCTTGGGCCGGTTCGACGAGAACGGCCGGCTGGCCGCGGCGGGCAGGGTGGACGAGGCGATCCTGGAGCGGTTCCTGGCCAGCGCCTATTTCGCCGGCCCGGCGCCCAAGTCGCTGGATCGCTACGACTTCCCGCTCGACCTGGTGGAGCCGCTGTCGGCCGAGGACGCGGCCGCCACCTTGGTGGCCTTCACCGCCGAGGCCGTGGTCAAGGCCTTCGAACACGGCGCCCGGCCCAGCGCCCTGATCGTCTGCGGCGGCGGGCGGCATAATCCGCAGATCATGAAGGTGCTGACCGAGCGCTGCCCCGTGCCGGTGAAGACGGCCGAGGACTACGGCTGGCGCGGCGACGCGATCGAGGCCGAGGCGTTCGCGTATCTCGCGGCCCGGACGGCGCGGGGGCTGCCGATCAGTTTCCCGGGGACTACGGGAGTGGCGCGGGCGATGACCGGGGGGCGGATCGTTCGGCCGTAGCCCGCTGCGCGGGCCCCCTCCGGCCCTTCGGGCCACCTCCCCCAGAGGGGGAGGATCTTTGCGGCGATAGATGCTCCCCCTCTGGGGGAGCTGTCGCGGAGCGACTGAGGGGGCCGCCGCAGGCGGTCAGTGCAGCTTCAGCCGCCCCGCCACGCGCTGCTGCAGCAGTCGCGCCAGGGCCAGCAGCGCCGTCTTGGTCACGCCCAGGATAGCTTTGTGGTGGGCCAGGTGGAGCGAGACGTAGAACCACTTGGCCACCAGCCCCTCGATGAAGAAGTTGGGGCCGCCGAGGCCGCCCATCAGGGCGCCGACGCCCTTGTTCTCGCCCAGCGACACCAGCGAGCCGAAGTCCTTGTAGATGTAGGGCTCTTCCACCCGCGCCTGGCGCAGGCGGGCCAGCAGGGCCTTGGCGAGATAGCTGGCCTGCTGGTGGGCGGCCTGGGCGCGGGCGGGCACCAGCTTGCCGTCCTTCCACGGGCAGGCGGCGCAGTCGCCCATGGCCCATATGTCGGGCGCGGAGCTTTCCAGCCGCTCGTTGACCACGAACTGGTTGAGGCGGTTGGTCTCCAGGCCCAAGGCCGCATTGCTGTCGGCGGCCTTCACGCCGGCGGCCCAGACGATCAGGTCGGCGGGGATGTCGCCGTGGCTGGTCTCCAGGCGGTCGGGGTGAACCGCCAGCACCTTGGCGCCGGTGCGCACCCGCACGCCCTTGCGCTCAAGGGCGACGGTGGCCTGGGCCGAGGTCTTGTCGGGCAGGCCGCCGAGGATGCGCGGCGCGGCCTCGACGATGGTGATGTCCAGGCGGAAGCGCTGCTCGGCGCCGAGGGCGTCCAGGAGGGCGCGATGGGCTTCCAGCAGTTCGGCCGACAGCTCGACCCCCGTGGCGCCGCCGCCGACGATGGCCACGCCCATGGTCCGCTCCGGCGCGAACGAGGCCTTCATGAAGGTGGCCAGCAGGCGGGTGTGGAAGGCCTCGGCGTCTTCGGTCCGCTCCAGCAGGTGGGCGGTCTCGGCGCCCGGCGTGCCGAACAGGTTGGAGCCGCTGCCGATGGCCAGCACGCCCCAGGTGAAGGTGATCGAGCGCTCGGGCACCAGCACGCCGCCGTCTGGGGAAGCGATCGGCTTCAGGGTCAGGCGCTTGGCGGTCGGATCGAGCGCGGCCAGGTCGCCCAGCAGGAAGCTGAAATGGTTGGCGCGGCCCAGGATCGAATAGGACAGGCCCTCCTGGTGCACGTCGAGCGTGCCGGCCGCCACTTCGTGCAGGGTCGGCTTCCAGATGTGGAAGCTGGAGCGGTCGATCAGCAGGATCCGTTCCTTGCCGGCCCGGCGTCCCAGCTTGCGGCCCAGCTGCGCGGCCAGTTCCAGCCCGCCCGCCCCGCCGCCGACGATCACGATGTCATAGTGCATGGGCCGGCCGCTCCGATGATAGCGATAACGACGGTTTTAGAGGGCGGTGGCGAGTCTGTCTCGCGGTTGCGAGAGGAGGGGCGGTCGGGGTGAGGATTTCTTTCCTCCGCCCCAGTTCGCCTCCCTCGCCCCTGTGGCGAGGGTCCATGTCGGCGACGGCTCAAACCTTGGCCGCATATGCAGAGGTCTGAGCGGCTGAACGATGGGTCCTCGGCGCAAGGCGAGGAAAGCGGAGTTTTGGCGTGATTGGGTGATCGGCAAACAAAAAGCCCGCCCTCGTCACCGAGAGCGGGCTTCAAATTCCAGACTTCTAAAGCTCCCAACCCCTACGGGATCGGGTTGGCTTCCAGGCGCTTGTCGAGATAGCCGCCGACGGCCTGCTCGACGCTGGACAGGTGCTCGGCCCAGAAGTGGGTGGCCTTGTCGACGACTTCATAGTCGATGACGATGCCCTTCTGGGTGCGCAGCTTGGAGACCACGCGCTCGACCTCGACGGGCGGCACGACGGTGTCGGCGCCGCCGGTCAGGATCAGGCCCGAGGCCGGGCAGGGGGCCAGGAAGCTGAAGTCGTACATGTTGGTCGGCGGCGACACCGAGATGAAGCCGTCCGTTTCGGGGCGACGCATCAGCAGTTGCATGCCGATATAGGCGCCGAAGCTGTAGCCGGCGACCCAGGTCTGGGCGGCGGCGGGGTTGTTGGACTGCAGCCAGTCCAGCGCCGTGGCCGCGTCGGCCAGTTCGCCGATGCCGCTGTCGAATTCGCCCTGGCTGCGGCCGACGCCGCGGAAGTTGAAGCGCAGGGTCGCGAAACCGCGCTTCATGAACAGGTGGTACAGCTGCACCGACACCGGGTGGTTCATGTGACCGCCGGCCTTGGGGTGCGGGTGCAGGATCAGCGCGATGGGCGCATTGTCCGTCTTGCCCGGCGAATAGCGGCCTTCGATACGGCCCGCGGCGCCGGTCAAAATCACGTCAGGCATACAGGTCCCCGTCACGAGTTGGGGCGTCGGGGCCTGTTCCATTCGCCGTTAAAGGCGCATGGAATACTTGACCGCCGCGCTTGGTCTTCCTAAATCCGCATCGCGCGCACCGCCCAGCCGGGCGCGGCGCGAAGTCGCGGCTTGTAGCATACGCAAATGCGGTTGCGCGGGGAATCTGCAAGGGAGAGCGCCTGATGCGCCTGAGCACGAAGGGACGTTACGCCGTGATGGCCATGACCGACCTCGCCCGCAAGCAGGACGAGGCAGAAGGCCGCGCGGTGGCCCTGGCCGAGATCGCCGCCCGCCAGCAGATTTCACTTTCCTATCTCGAACAGCTTTTCGCCCGCCTGCGCCGCAAGGGGCTGGTGGTCAGCGCCCGTGGGCCGGGCGGCGGCTATCGCCTTGCGGCCGACGCCCGTTCGACCCGAATCTCCGACATCGTCATGGCCGTCGACGAGCCCCTTCGCGCCACGCGCTGCGGCGTGGGCAAGAGCGGCCACAAGGGCTGCATGGCCGGCGGCGCCAAGTGCCTGACCCACGACCTGTGGGAAGAGATGGGCCGCCAGATCCACTCGTACCTCGCCTCGGTGACCGTCGCCGACGTGCTGGAAGGCCGCTTGCGGCCGGAGGCGAAGGTCGCGGCGTGACCAGCAAGCCCGCCACCTATCTGGACTACAACGCCACCGCCCCGATCCGCCCCGAGGCGAAGGAAGCGGTGCTGCGCGCCTTCGAGCTGGCCGGCAATCCAAGCTCGGTGCACGCGGCCGGCCGCGCCGCCCGCGACGTCGTCGAGACCGCCCGCAAGGCCGTGGGCGAGCTGGTCGGCGTGGTCGCAGGATCCGTCACCTTCGTCAGCGGCGGCACCGAAGCCAACGCCCTAGCCATCGACAGCGCCGTCGCCTCCGGCGTCAAGCGCATCGTGGTCAGCGCCATCGAGCATGACGCCGTGGTCGAAACCGCCGCCGCCAGCGGCGTTTCAGTCTCCGTGCTGCCGGTTGACGCGGACGGCGTCGCCGACCTTTCCAAGCTTTCCGACCTGCTGGCGGGCGAGGGCCGGACCTTGGTCTGCCTGATGCTGGCCAACAACGAGACGGGCGTCATCCAGCCCGTCGCGGAGGCTTCGGCGATCGTCCGCGCGGCCGACGGCCTGCTGCATGTCGACGCCGTGCAGGCGGCCGGCAAGATCGCCATCGACTTTTCCGCCCTGGGCGCCGACACCCTGGCGCTGTCGGCCCACAAGATCGGCGGCCCGCAAGGCGTCGGCGCGCTGGTCGCCGGCACGCGGGCCAATGTGGTGCGTCGCCAGCACGGCGGCGGCCAGGAGCGTGGTCGCCGGGCGGGCACCGAAAACGTCGCCGGGATTTCCGGGTTCGGCGCGGCTGCTGCTGCGGCCCTGCGGGACTTGCCCCGGGCGGCCGATCAGGGCATTTGGCGCGACGCCTTGGCCCAGCGGGTCAAGGACGCTGGCGGCGTGGTGCTCGGGGAGGGCGTTCCACGCTTGCCCCAAACTCTGTGTTTGGCCGCCGAGGGCTTCGCCTCGCAGGTCCAGGTCATGAACCTGGATCTCGCCGGGGTGATGGTCAGCGCCGGCAGCGCCTGCTCGTCGGGCAAGGTCAAGGCCAGTCGCGTGGTCGAGGCCATGGGCCGCTCCGATCTCGCCCCCTATGCGCTGCGCGTCAGCGGCGGGTGGGCGAGCACGGAAGCGGATTGGATTGTGTGCGGCGACGCCTGGCTCGCCGCCTGGAAGCGTATCGGCGCCCGGCGCCGGGAGGTGGCTTGATGGCCGCGGTCAAGGAAACGATCGACACCGTCGCTGCGCTCGAGAAATACGAGCACGGCTTTACGACCGACATCGACCAGGAGTTCGCCCCCAAGGGGCTCTCCGAGGACATCGTGCGCTTCATATCGGCCAAGAAGGACGAGCCGGCGTGGATGCTGGAATGGCGCCTTGAGGCCTATCGCCGCTGGCTCGAGCTTGAAGAGCCGGACTGGGCCAAGGTCAGCTATCCGAAGATCGACTACCAGGACACCTACTACTACGCCGCGCCGAAGACCAAGGAAGGGCCGAAAAGCCTGGACGAGGTCGATCCCGAGCTGCTGGCCGTCTACGAGAAGCTGGGCATCCCGCTGAAGGAGCAGGCCGTGCTGGCCGGCGTCGAGGGCGCGCCGCGCTACGCCGTGGACGCGGTGTTCGACTCTGTGTCGGTCGTCACGACCTTCAAGAAGGAGCTGGCCCAGGCCGGCGTCATCTTCTGCTCGATGAGCGAGGCGATCCGCGAGCACCCGGAACTGGTCAAGCAGTACCTGGGCAGCGTCGTGCCGACCTCGGACAACTATTTCGCCTGCCTCAACAGCGCGGTGTTCTCGGACGGCAGCTTCGTCTACGTGCCGCCGGGCGTGCGCTGCCCGATGGAGCTGTCGACCTATTTCCGGATCAACGCCAAGGATTCCGGCCAGTTCGAGCGCACCCTGATCATCGCCGACAAGGGCGCCTACGTCTCGTACCTGGAGGGCTGCACGGCCCCGATGCGCGACGAGAACCAGCTGCACGCGGCCGTGGTCGAACTCGTCCTGCTGGACGACGCCGAGATCAAGTACTCCACCGTCCAGAACTGGTATCCGGGCGATCCGGAAACCGGCAAGGGCGGCATCTACAACTTCGTCACCAAGCGCGCCGACTGCCGCGGCGACCGCTCCAAGGTGTCGTGGACCCAGGTCGAGACCGGCTCGGCCATCACCTGGAAGTATCCGTCCTGCGTGCTGCGCGGCGAGGGCTCGTCGGGCGAGTTCTACTCGATCGCCGTGACCAACGGCCATCAGCAGGCCGACACCGGCACCAAGATGATCCACCTGGGCGCCAATACGAAGTCGCGGATCGTCGCCAAGGGCATCAGCGCCGGCAAGTCGACCAGCACCTATCGCGGCCTCGTCTCGGCTCACCCCAAGGCCAAGGGCGCGCGCAATTTCACCCAGTGCGACTCCTTGCTCATCGGCAAGACCTGCGCGGCCCACACCGTGCCGTACATCGAGGCCCGCAACGGCCAGTCGGTGTTCGAGCACGAGGCCACCACCACCCGCCTGTCGGACGACCAGCTGTTCTACTGCCAGCAGCGCGGGCTTTCGCAGGAAGAGGCCGTGGCCCTGCTGGTCAACGGCTTCGTCCGCGACGTGCTGCAGCAGCTGCCGATGGAATTCGCGGTGGAGGCTCAGAAGCTGGTGGCGATCTCGCTGGAAGGCTCCGTGGGATGATACGATATGTTGCTCGCCACGCAGGAGCCATGACGTGAAAGCCTATACGGTTCAGATCGACGAGGCCTTCGAACAGACGCTCGTCGCCCACGCGGCCGAGCGCGACCTCAGCGTCGAGGACTTCCTGCTGTCCGCCAGCAAATGGCTGATCGCGGAGGACGAGATGTATGCCCGTGACCCGTTCACGGCTGAGCAGATCGCTCAGATCGAGGAAGGGCTGGCGGCGGCGGATCGCGGCGAGACCTTTTCGAGCGAAGAGGTCATGGCTGGGCTGCGCGAGAAGTTTCCGGAAGCCACTGGGCGGCAGATCATCGAACGCGCCCTGGAATCCTACAGCGAGTTCCTGAACTTGGCGGCCGACCTGCCCGCCCTGCACGAAGACGCCGACGAACGCGTCGCTGAGGGGCTCGCGGCGATGGAGCGTGGCGAGGAGACCCCTCAAGATGAGGTCTTCGCCCGCTGGCGGACGAAATACGGGTGAGGATCGTCAAATGGACCTCGCCCGCCCAGCAGTCGGCCGAACGATTTTTGGACCTGCTTCTCGATCTGAATGCTTTGGCGGCGAAACGCGCCAGCGAAGAAATCCAGGCCGCGACGCGCCGGCTGGTCTACATGCCGACGCCGGGGCGCGCCTCCCAGCGCTGGCCGGGCGCGCGCGAACTCAGCCTGGTGCGCTGGAAAAAGCTGATCGTGTTCAAGATACTGTCTGACCGCATCTCCGTAATCGCCTTTCTCGATGCCCGTCAGGATCTCGACGTCATCGACCTGAGTGAAGTTTGAACCATGCTCTCTATCCACAACCTCCACGCCCGCGTCGAAGACAAGCCGATCCTGAAGGGCGTCACGCTCGAGGTGCCGGCCGGCGAGGTGCACGCCATCATGGGTCCGAACGGCGCCGGCAAGTCGACGCTGTCCTACGTGCTGAGCGGCCGTGGCGGCTACGAGGTCACCGAAGGAACGGCCACGCTGAACGGCGAGGACCTGCTGAGCCTGGAGCCCAATGAACGGGCGGCCAAGGGCGTGTTCCTGTCGTTCCAGTATCCGCTGGAGATCCCCGGCGTGCCGGCCCTGACCTTCATCCGCACCGCCGTGAACGCCCAGCGCCGCGCCCGCGGCGAGGACGAGATCGCCGCCCCGGCCTTCCTGAAGCTGGCCAAGGAAAAGGCCGCCTCGCTGAAGATCGACTTCGAGATGCTCAAGCGCGGCCTGAACGTCGGCTTCTCGGGCGGCGAGAAGAAGCGGATGGAAATCTTCCAGATGGCGATGCTGTCGCCGAAGTTCCTGATCCTCGACGAGACGGACTCCGGCCTCGACATCGACGCCCTGAAGATCGTCTCCGAAGGCGTCAACGCCCTGCGTAGCCCTGAGCGCGGCATGCTGGTGATCACCCACTACCAGCGCCTGCTCGACTACATCAAACCCGACCGAGTGCACGTGCTGGCCGCCGGCCGCATCGTCGCCTCGGGCGGCCCGGAACTGGCCCTGCAGCTGGAAGCCGAGGGCTACGACAAGTACGTCGGGGCCGCCGCGTGAGCCTTTCCACCGCTCTGAAGACCGGCGACGTCACCGCGCTGCCCTCGCGCCGCGACGAGGACTGGCGTTGGACCGACCTGCGCGGCCTGATCCGCGTGCTGCCCGAGCCCGCGCCGAAGTTCGACGGCGAGGTCGCGGCCGGTCCGTTCGCGGGCCTGGCCGACGGCGAGATCCTGTTCGTCAACGGTCGCCATGTGGCCACCAGCGGGCAGGGCGACGTCCTGGCGCTGCGCTTCGTCGCGGCGACCGACAAGGTCTCGCAGGCCGCGTCGTATGCGGTCGTGGTCGAGCCAGGCGCCAGCCTGACCCTGCTGGAAAGCCATGAGGGCCGCGCGGCCGGCTATATCTCGGACGTGTCGCTCGACATCGCCGTGGGCGAGGGCGCGAGCCTGACGCGCATCGTGCTGGTCGAGGATGACGCCGAGGCCGTCGATGTCGTCACCGCCCGCGTCGAACTGGGCGCCGGCGCGACCTTCAGCCAGACCGTCCTGACCAGCGGCGCGCGCCGCCAGCGGATCGAGACGCATGTGGCCCACCCCGGCGCTCACGCCCAGGCCCGCCTGGACGGGATCTACCTGCTCAGCGGCCAGCGCCATGCCGACCAGACCACCGTGGTCACCCACGACGGCGTCGATGGCGTCACCAGCCAACTGACCAAGGGC
Organism: Caulobacter sp. GW821-FHT09B11; assembly: GCF_059418205.1. Lineage (NCBI taxonomy): Bacteria > Pseudomonadati > Pseudomonadota > Alphaproteobacteria > Caulobacterales > Caulobacteraceae > Caulobacter > Caulobacter sp. GW821-FHT09B11. Next base: position 30,599 of record NZ_JBWKPK010000014.1, read on the forward strand.
ATGGTCGCCGACCAGGCCCGCGGCGTGTTCCAGGGGCGGATCATCGTCCAGCCTGGCGCCGACCAGGCCGACGCGCGGATGGGCCACCACGCCCTGATCCTGTCGGACAAGGCCGAGATCGACGCCAAGCCCGAACTGCTGATCTTCGCCGACGACGTCGCCTGCGCCCACGGCAACACCATCGGCGCCCTGGACGAGGAAGCGGTGTTCTACGCCCGCCAGCGCGGCATCCCCGAGCTGGAGGCCCGCGCCATGCTGACGCAAGCCTTCGTCGGCGAGGTGGTCGAGCGCATCGAGCACGCCGGGGCGCGCGAGATCGCCGCCGCCTGGGTCGCCAAGCAGCTGGGGCGCGAAGAATGACCGCCGCTTTCGACGTCGAGGCGATCCGCGCCCAGTTCCCGATCCTGTCGCGCACGGTGCACGGCAAGCCGCTGGTCTATCTAGACAGCGCCGCCAGCGCCCAGAAGCCCGACGTGGTGCTGGACGCCATGACGGGCCTGGCCCGCACCTCCTACGCCAACGTCCATCGCGGCCTGCACACCCTGGCCAACGAAACGACCGAAGCCTATGAAAAAGCGCGGGAAACCATCGCGCGCTTCATCAACGCCGACGTAAACGAGATCGTCTACACCAAGAGCGCCACAGAAGCGGTGAACCTGGTGGCCGACACCTTTGGCCGTTCGCTGAAGGCCGGCGACGAGATCATCGCCTCGGAGATGGAGCACCACGCCAACATCGTGCCCTGGCACTTCCTGCGCGAGCGCTACGGCGTCGTGCTGAAGTTCATCCCGGTGCTCGACGACGGCCGGCTCGACATGGAGGCCTACAAGGGCCTGCTGTCTGAAAAGACCAGGATGGTCGCCGTCACCCACATGTCGAACGTGCTGGGCACGGTCAACGACGTGGCCGAGATCATCCGCCTGGCCCATGCGGCCGGCGCGCCGGTGCTGCTCGACGGCTGCCAGGGCGTGGTCCACACCAAGGTGGACGTCAAAGCCCTGGACGTCGATTTCTACGTCTTCAGCGGCCACAAGTTGTACGGCCCCACCGGCATCGGCGTGCTGTACGGCAAGGCCGAGCGCCTGGCCGCCCTGCCGCCTTACCAGGGCGGCGGCGAGATGATCGGTTCGGTCAGTCTGGACAAGATCACCTATGCCGACCCGCCGCACCGCTTCGAGGCCGGCACGCCGGCGATCCTCGAGGCCGTCGGCCTGGGGGCGGCCATTGAGTGGCTGAACGGCATCGACCGCGACGCGGCCCTGGCCCACGAGCACGCGCTCTATGAGCAGGTCGCCGCCCGCCTGGAGGGCGTCAACGGCGTGCGGATCCTCGGCACTGCGCCCGGCAAGGGCGCGGTGATGAGCTTCGTCGTCGAAGGCGCCCACGCCCACGACGTGGCCCAGGTGCTGGACCGCTACGGCGTCGCCGTGCGGGCCGGGACGCATTGCGCCGAGCCGCTGATGAAAAGGTTCGGGGTGACGTCGAGCGCCCGGGCCTCATTCGCCCTATATAATACGCCTGCCGAAGCCGACGCGTTCGTGGACGCGCTGGACAAGGCCCGCAGCTTCTTCAGTTGAGCCTATGACCGACCAAGCCGAAGTCCCGCAAGCCGCGACGGCTCTTTCCTCCGAAGAGCTGAACCGCCTGACCGACCAGCTGATCGAGAAGCTGAAGACGGTGTTCGACCCGGAAATCCCGGTCGACATCTATGAACTCGGCCTGATCTACAAGGTCGATGTCAGCGACGACAAGGACGTGGCCATCGACATGACCCTGACCGCCCCGGGCTGCCCGGTGGCCGGCGACATGCCGGGCTGGGTCAAGGACGCGATCATGGAGATCGAAGGCATCCGCTCGTGCAACGTCGACCTGACCTTCGACCCGCCGTGGGACCCGTCGCGGATGAGCGACGAGGCCAAGTTGCAGCTGAACATGTTCTAGAGGCAGGACCCGCCATGGAAGCCGCCGTCACCACCCGTCCGCGCCGCCCGCGCCCCAAGGTCGTCACGCTGACCGATGCGGCCGCCGCACGCGTGAAGGAGATCATGGATAGGGCCGACCAGCCCTATGCGGGCTTGCGCGTGGGCGTGAAGAACGGCGGCTGCGCGGGCCAGGAATACGTCTTCGAATACGCCAAGGAGAAGGGCCCGATCGACGAAGTCGTCGAGGACAAGGGCGTCACCATCCTGATCGAGCCGAAGGCGGTGCTCTTTTTGATCGGCACCGAGATCGACTACGAGGTCACAAAGCTGTCGTCGAAGTTCGTGTTCCATAACCCGAACGAGACCGACGCCTGCGGCTGCGGCGAGAGCGTGACGATCCAGCCGGCGCCCGAGGCGCTGGAGGACTAGGAGGCCCTCTCCCTCTGGGAGAAGGTGAAATAGGGCGCCGCGCGCCGCGCATAGATCGCCACCGTCAAGACCGACAGCGCCGCGCTGGCCGCCAAGGCCCAGAGCCCGATTGTCTGCGTCCCGACCGGCGCGAGCAGCAGCGACACGCCCAGGAAGTTCAGCGCGATCTTCGGATGTTCGATCGGCGGGTGGTCGAAGTCCCGCCCCGGCTGGGCCTGCTGCAGGCCGGCGACGACGAAGTTGCGGGCGATCAGCACCAGCGGCGCGGTGATCCATAAGTCCGGAAAGGCGCCCGACGCGATAAGCGCGCCCAGGCTGGCCAGCGTCAGCAGCCGGTCGGCCAGCAGGTCGAACATCGCCCCGAAACTGGAGGTTAGGCCAAAGCGCCGGGCGACCCAGCCGTCGAGTACGTCTGTCAGGCCCGCGCCCAGGAAGAGCGCCACGGCCAGCCAGCCGGCGTTCGCCGTCACCGCCCAGATAAGGAAAGGCAGGGCGAGGAGACGCAGGGCGGTCAGCAGGTTGGGCAGCACACGCGTCTCCTCGGGGGTCTTGGCTAGCGGTAGCCGGCGATCATCGCCTTGTAGGTCGTCTCCGCCCCGGCCAGGGCCTCGGGCGAGCGGGCGCTCAGCGTGAAGGTCAGGAAGAAGGTCTTGCCCTCGGCGTCGACCTCCTGGCCGTAGGCGATCAGCTTCCAGGTCGAGAGGCGGTCCGGAGTCTGGCGGAAGAGGGGCAGGCTGCGGCCGTCGGCGGCGGCCACGTCCGGTAGGCGGTCCGCCTCCATGCCGGGGTCGGTGGCGAAGGACTTGAGCTGTTCCTCCTTCGCGAAGCGCAGGGCGTCGAACCGCTTGTCGCGTTCCGTTCGGAGGGTGAGACAGGCATGGATGACCGCCTGGGACTGCCCCAGGACCTCGCCCGCCGGGATGAAGCTCTTGCAGTTGTACTTGAGGCTGGCGCCGTCGTTGGCGGTCCAGCCCGCCGGGGCGGCGACATCGGGCCACCAGTGAAGCTTGGGGCCCTTCCTGGCGGGGATCTCGGTCTTGACGATGCCGGCCAGGGCGGGGCTGGAGGCGGCGAAGAGGGCCGCCAGGGCGGCGGCGAGAACGGCGGGCGATCGAGCGGTCATCGGTTCCTCGCGACGGTCATGGCGTGACGCCGCCGGCGATGATGGCCGCAAAGAAGCCGATAGTGAAGGTGGAGTGCGCTTGAGTGAATGTGCTCAGGGTTGAGAAGCGGCCTCATGGCTTCAGGCCGACAGCGGTTCGGTTTCGGCCGCCGGCTTCTTGCGCGGCGGATCGACCAGCACCGAAGCCTTCACCGGCTGGCCGGTGGCCTGCGCGATCAGTTCATTGGTGCGGCACTCGATCGTGTTCTCCAGCAGCTTCATGAATTCGGCCTTCTGCAGGTCGCGGGGCAGGGCGGGCAGGAACTCGACGGTGGCGCGGCCGGGGGTTTTCTTCTTCTCCTGCTGCTTCCAGAAGCAGCCCAGATTGGTGGCGACGGGCACCACCGGCAGGCCGAAGTCCTGGCTCATGTGATAGACGCCGCTGCGGTAGCGATAGCGCTCGCCCGGCGCGGCCAGGTGGCCTTCCGGATAGATCAGGATGCGGCGGCCCTCGGCGGCCACCTGGGCCGCGCTCTTGGAGAGGGCGGCGCGGGCTTCCGGCCCGCCGCAGCTGTCGACGACGATCGCCCCGAACTTCCGCAGGATGCCGCCCAGCAGCGGGAACTTCTCCAGGTGGTCTCCGGTGACGAAGCTGAGGTTGTCGAGATTGGCGAACATCACGAAGCCGTCGCCCCAGCTGTGGTGCTTGGCGGCGATGATGAAGGCGCCCTTCGGCAGGTTTTCTTGGCCCTTCAGCTCGATCTCGACGCCGGCGAAGACGCGCAGGGCCCACAGCATCCGCTTGCTGTAGAGCCGCAGGGCGAAGGTCACCGGCCGGCGGCCCGGCAGCAGCGCCGAGAGGGCCGCCGACAGGCCGTAGAAGACCGACAGCACCCAGTAGTAGGCGTTGAACAGCGCGCTGCGCATCAAGTGGTCCTTTATCGGGCCTTGAGCACGGCGAGGACCGCCGCGGTCATCAGGGGAGCGTGGGCCGAGAGCAGGTCTTCGCCCAGGCGGCCGTAGGCGCGGTTCTGGGCGGTCTGGGTGATGACGCCGATGGCCATGGCGGCGATGACGCGCGGGTCGCCCGGCGGCAGCTCCATCTTCAGCATGGCGTGCTTGATGATCGTCTCGACCAGGGTGACCGGATCGCGGCCGTCTTCCTGGTAGTAGGGCAGGAAGTGGTGCAACTGCAGCAGGTGGAACGAGAACAGGGTCCAGTCCTCGTCGGCGGCCGTGCAGTAGGCGCGGACCAGGGCGCCGGCCTTGGCCTCGACGCCGTGGACGGCGCCGGCCTCGGCCTCGATCAGCTCGGACAGGCGTCGGTGGGCGGCCATGAACAGGCCGATGGCCAGCTCGTCCTTGCTTTTCCAGTGGCGGTAGATCGCGCCTTCCGAAACCTCGGCGCGGGCGGCGATCAGCTTGGTGGTGGCCGCGTCGACGCCCTGGGCGGCGAAGATCTCGAGGGCGGCGCGTTCGATGCGGGGCTTGGCGCTCATGAGATCGACGTTACATCAGATCGTACGAATTGCAAGTAAGCGCTCACATACGCTCCAACGATTGACGGGGAGGGCGGGCGCGGTCATGCACGGCCATGGTCCAGACGGTTCTGATCTATTCCATGGGCGAGGTGATCGGCGACGGCCTGATCAAGCTGCCCTTCGTGGCCGGCCTGCGCGCGGCCTTTCCTGGCGCCCGGATCATCTGGTGCGCGGCCAAGGGCGAGACGGTCTATGACGGCCCGTTGAAGCGCGTCGTGGCCGGCTATGTCGACGAAATCCTCAAGGAGGGCGTCACCGGCGCGGGCGCGCTGGACGTTCTGCCGTGGGTCAAGCCGTTCGGCGGGCGAACCTTCGACTTGGTCATCGACACCCAGGAGAACCTGCGGCGCAGCCTCGTCGCGCGCCGAGCCGCCAAAGGGCGCTTCGTCTCGGCCGCGATGGAGGCCCGCAAGAGCGATTGGCCGGCGGCCGTGGTCGACCGACTGGCGCGGCTGCTGAGCCTGGCGAGCGCCGGGCAGGGCGGCTTGCGGCCCCTGGCCCTGACCGAGACCGACGCCCTTTCGGCCGCCGAGGCCCTGCTGCCGGACGGACCCGTCTATGTGGGCCTGGCGCCCGGCGCCGGCGGGCAGGAGAAGCGCTGGCCGCTGGAGCGCTATCTCGACCTGGCCCGCGACCAGCAGGCGGCCGGGCGCGCGCCGGTGTTCTTCTTCGGACCCGACGAAGCGGCCGATGCGGCGATCGCCCGCGCCAAGGTTACGGGGGCGCTGTTCCCCGAGACCGATCGCGGCGACGGCTTCACCTCGGTGAAGGGGCCGCTGCTGGCCATCGCCCTGGCCGGACGGCTGGCCGCGGCGGTCGCCAACGACGCCGGTCCCGGGCACATGCTGGCGGCCGGCGGGGCGCCCCTGCTGTCGCTGCAACTGAACCGCCGCAAGGCGGTCAAGTTCAGGCCCGCCGCGCGCCGTCTTGAGGTGCTATGCGCCGAGGACTACGGAGAGGAGATGGCCGCGCTCCCGACCGATGTCGTGAAGGCCGCCCTCGACACCCTGATCGCCGGAGTTTCCTGATGTCCATCCTCGCCCCCATCTCCGCCGGCGAGCTCGTCGACAAGATCACCATCCTGCGCGTCAAGGCCGAACGGATCGGTGATCCGGCCAAGGAGGCCAATGTCCGCAAGGAGCTGGCCCTGCTGGAGGGAATCGCGGCCGAAAAGCTGCCGCCCAGCGCCGAGCTGGATCGGCTGACGGCCGAACTGACCGATATCAACGCGGCGCTTTGGGACATCGAGGACGGCAAGCGGGCCTGCGAGCGGCGCCAGGAATTCGGCCCAGAGTTCGTCCAGCTGGCCCGCCGCGTCTACATGGACAACGACAAGCGCGCGGCGGTGAAGCGCCAGATCAACGACCTGACGGGTTCCGACATCGTCGAGGAAAAGAGCCACAAGTCGTACTGATAGCTGATTGAAAACATGATCTTGCGCCTGACTTATCAGGCGCGTTCGAAGGGCGGTCCGCGCAGGCGGGCCGCCCTTCGTCGTTCCGGCGACCAGCGGTTTGCTGCGAGGACGACATGGAACGGCGCTCCGCGGGCAACCTGCCGACATCCGCCGCCAAAGAGGTTTCGCCGATAATGACACCGGTTACCGCTTCTGGGCGGCGACCGGAGGGCGGCGCGGAGCACACGGGCCTCCTCCGAAGGAAACGACAGGGAGGGGGAGGCATCATGCTTCAAACGACATTCGAACGTCGCGCCGCGGCGCGCCTGTGCGCGGCCGCGTCCGTGCTGGCTCTGAGCGCCGGCGCCGCTTGCGCTCAGGAGGCGCCTCAGGCTTCGGGCCAATCCGTCGAGAGCACAGCCGTCGAGGAGGTGGTGGTCACCGGCTACCGCGCGGCCTTGCAGAGCGCCATCAGCGTCAAGCGCAACGCCAACGTGATGGTCGACGCCATCAACGCCGAGGACATCGCCGACTTCCCGGACGCCAACCTGGCCGAGTCGCTGCAGCGCCTGCCGGGCGTGTCGATCGACCGCGAGAACGGGGAAGGGCGAACGATCACCGTTCGGGGCCTTGGCAGCGATTTCACTCGGGTGCGCCTGAACGGCCTGGAGGCCCTGTCGACGGCGGCGGCCACGGACTCGGGCACCAGCCCCAACCGCTCGCGCGGTTTCGACTTCAACACCTTCGCCTCGGAGCTGTTCAACTCGCTGAAGGTGCAGAAGACCGCCTCGGCCGAGACCGACGAGGGCTCGCTGGGGGCGACGGTCGACCTGCAGACCGGCCGGCCGTTCGACTTCAAGGGCCGGCGCCTGGCCCTGTCGATCCAGGACTCCTACTATGAGAACGGCGGCGCCCACGTGCCGCGCATCGCGGGCCTAGTCTCCGACCGCTGGAACGACACGAAGATCGGCGACCTGGGGGCGCTGTTCTCGCTGGCCTACAACTCGCGCAAGCAGACCATCGACAGCTATCAGCGCCAGGCCGGCCAGAGCGACCTGCTGTACCGCAACGCCACCCACACCGGCGCGACGACCACGGCCACGGGCTTCGCGACGGCGGCGGAAGGCTCCAGCGCCGCCGCCCTGGCGCAGATGAACGACCTGACGGTGATCCCGGCCCTGGCGACCCTGAACCACGCCGAGCTGCAGCAGGAGCGGATCGGCGCCACGGCGGCCTTCCAGTGGCGGCTGACGCCGAAGACCACGGTGACCACCGATCTCGTCTATTCGCACCTGTGGCAGGACCAGACGAACTACCAGCTGCAGACCGTGGGCCTGAACCGCAACAACACCAAGACGGTGACCTCGGGCGGCAAGACCTATTCGACCTACAACGCCTCGACCGCGCCGGCGAGCGTGCAGCGCCAGATCCTGCCGTACTGCACCAGCCAGACGGGCACGGCCTATCGCGACGCCATCGACTGCGGCACGGACCTCAACGGTTCCTCGCTCGTGTCGGGCACGAGCTACAGCTACAATCCCAACAACCTCGAGCCGTACGACTACTATTACAAGTACGGCTACAACGGGCAGACGGGGACGGCGGGCGTGCTGGGCGCGATCCAGGCCCTGGTCGGCCGGCCGGCGACCCAGGTGCTGGAAGCCCACGTCAACGACGCCAACCAGGCCGACTACCTGGTGATGGACAATGTCGACGTGCGCTCGGCCGCCGACGAGAGCTACTACACCACCACCTTCCAGCAGGCCTCGTTCAACCTCGCCCACGAGTTCAGCGACCGCTTCACCCTGAACGCCACCTACGGCCTGTCGCGCTCGCGCACCCAGAACACCGGCCTGCTGGTGGAGTTCAACCACATGGACGCCGACGGAGTGGTCTATGACGAGCGAGGCGGCGGCGCGATGCCGATCCTCAACTTCGGCTTCGACGTGGCCGACCCGACCCAGTGGGACACGGTCAAGGGCTTCTCGGCCCTGCGTCACTACGAGCGCTATGTCGACAACCGCTACCAGACCGCCAAGGTCGACCTGAAGTACGACATCGACGACGACCTGACCTGGAGCGGCGGCGTCAGCCGGCGGATCTACGAGTTCACGACCGCCCAGTACCAGCGCCTGTCGACAGAGACCCTGAACCCGACCCTGCTGGAGGCCGGGACCACGACGGCGGCGATGAGCAAGCTCGTCTCGTGGGGCTCGGGCTTGGACGTCTCGTCCGGCACGCCGACCAGCTTCATCGTGCCCGACATCGACAAGTTCCGCAGCCTGTTCGGCTTCGACTGCAACTGCGTGAACAAGTGGGGCGACTGGCGGCTGTCGTCGAAGTCCAACCCCGGCAACGCCTATTCGGTGACCGAGACCGACACCAGCTTCTACAACCAGTTCGACTTCCGCAGCGGCCTTTTCGATCGCACCCTGCGCGGCAATGTCGGAGTGCGCTACGCCCTGACCGAACTGGAATCGAACGGCTATTCGACCTCGGCCCGAGCCCTGACGGCGACCAACAAGTACCACGACCTCCTGCCGTCGCTGAATCTGGCCTACGAGCTGAAGGACAACATGCTGCTGCGCTTCGGCGCGGCCAAGGTGATGGCGCGGCCGCAGCTGGCCAACCTGTCGCCGGGCATCTCGTCGCTCAGCACCTCGCTGCCGTCCAGCTCGCTGCCGTCGATCACCCTGGGCAATCCGGAGTTGAAGCCGTTCCGGGCGACCAACTACGACCTGTCGTTCGAATGGTACTTCGCGCCCGGCGCGCTGTTCTCGGCGGCGATCTTCACCAAGGAGATCAGCAGCTTCCCGCAGAACGTGACGCGCTCGGGGCCGCTGAGCCAGCTGCTCGACAGCGACAGCCTGGCCTCGGTGAAGGACGCCCTGACCAATACGGCGCTGCTGGCCTATATCGCCGCCGACGGCGACTGGACCATCCGTCAGTACGTCGATGCGCCCGGCGGGCGGATCTCGGGCGTCGAGTTCAGCTACCAGCAGAACCTGAGCTTCCTGCCCGCGCCGTTCGACAAGCTGGGCGTCCAGGCCAACTACACCCACCTGGAATCCAAGCTGGGCTACATCCTCAACCCCGACAAGGCAGACGGCATCGTCGAGGGACCGTGGCTGGGCGCCTCGCCCGACGCGGTGAACTTCACGGTCTACTACGACGCCGACAAGTGGTCGGCCCGCCTGTCGAGCGCCTATCGCGCGGCCTACTACACGACCTATCCGCTGGCCTCGGGCACCTGCGCGCCGGGCGACTGCTCTTCGCCCTACGTCAACGACTTCGGCGGCTCCAACGCCACGTTCAACCTCGACGGCTCGGCGACCTACACGGTCAACAAGTTCATCACCTTGAACATGGAGGCGCTGAACCTGACCAACCAGAAGACCGAGCGCTGGGCCTACGACGCCAACCACCTGGTCACCAACTACGGCTCGACCGGGCGAAGCGTGTCGGTGGGGTTCAGGCTGAAGTACTGAGGGGAGGGGGCGAGGTCGGCTTTTGCCGCGGCGGGAGGCGCCATCTCTCTATCGCCTCCCTCGCCCTTGTGGCGAGGGCCCATGCCAGCGACCGCTCAGACCTTTGCCATGCCGCCAAGGTCTGAGCGGCGGAACGATGGATCCTGGGCACGAGGCCCAGGAAGGCGGCTTTGCGAATATCGATCCGGTCCAGGATCACCCCAACCTGAAGGCGTCGTCCGTAGGAAATTGGCGATAACCTCCAAGGTGGAGGGAGCCTCCAACGCCTTCACCGCCCCTTGAAGGCCGCCGGGCGCTTTTGCAGGAAGGCCGAGACGCCTTCGATGAAGTCCTCGGTCTTGCCGGCGGCGCGCTGGGCCTGGCGTTCGGCTTGGAGCTGGCCGATCCAGTCGCTCTCCAGGCTGTCCCAGACCAGCCGGCGGATCGCGCCCAGCGAGGCCGGCCCTTCGGCCAGGGTACGCGCCAGTTCCAGGGCGGTCGGCAACAGCTCGGCGTCGGGGACGCAGCGGTTGACCAGGCCCCAGTCCAGGGCCTTGGCGGCCGGGATCTTGTCGCCCAGCAGCATCATCTCCATCGCCCGGGCCTTGCCCACCAGGCGCGGCAGCAGCCAGGTCGAGCCGCCGTCGGGCACCAGGCCGATGCGGCGGAAGGCCTGCAGGAAATAGGCGCTCTCGGCGGCCACCACGATGTCGCCCAGCAGGGCCAGGGAGCAGCCGATGCCGGCGGCTGGGCCGTTGACGGCGGTGACGATCGGCAGCGGGAAGTCGCGCAGCAGCGTCACCAGCGGATTGTAGACGCTCTCCAGGGCCGCGCCGGCGTCGGGCTTGCCGTCGGCGTCCATCGGCCGGCCGGCGGTGGCCCCCGCCGAAAGGTTGGCGCCCGAGCAGAAGCCGCGCCCTTCGCCGGTGAGGACGACCGCGCGCGCCTCGACCTGGCCAGCGGCGATGGCGCCGAAAGCGTGGGCCAGTTCGCGAGCGACCTCGGGGCTGGCGGCGTTGAGCGTGGCGGGGTCGGAAAGGGTGACGACGGCCACGCCGCCTTCGGTTTCCAGCCGGATCTTCTCGTAGGCCATCACATCCTCCGGGCGTCTTCTCGCGCCTGGCGGCAAGCTAGGCGCGGCTGCCCCGGGGTAACGCAAGCGTTGGATGGCTCAAAAGGAAAGAGCCCGCCGATCCTGAGATCGACGGGCTCCGGACGCGGTTCTCTGGAGAAGAACGCGTGTTCGGTAGAGCGTGGCAGCCGAAAGTGTGAGCGGCTTCGGCGCCTGCCACGCTCCAAGGATGTCAGGCGGCGTTGGCCGATTCCTGCTGGGTTTCGGCGGCGGTGACGCGGTTGCGGCCGCTGCGCTTGGAGGCGTAGAGCGCGGTGTCGGCGCGTTCCATGACCGAGTGGGCGGTCTCGCCCGCGCGGCGCTCGGCGAAACCGGACGACAGGGTGATGGCGCCCAGGTCCTCGTTGGTCGAGCGACGCTTGAGCATGCGCGAGGAAACCTCGACGCGGATCTCTTCCAGCGTGGCGTTGACCACGGCGGCGGCTTCGCCCGGGAAGATCATCGCGAATTCCTCGCCGCCGTAGCGGGCGGCGAAGCGGGGCAGGGCGGCCACGCGGCCGATGACGCTGGCGACGTAGCGGATGACCTGGTCGCCGGTCTGGTGGCCCCAGGTATCGTTGAAGCCCTTGAAGTGGTCGATGTCGAGCACGGCCAGGCAGATGGCCGAACCGGCCTCGTCGGCCTCGGCGCAGGCGCGCTCCAGCTCTTCGTCGAAGGCCTTGCGGTTGGCCAGATTGGTCAGGCCGTCGGTCGTGGCGTCGCGGCGCACCTGCTCCAGGTGCTCGCGCAGACGATCGACCTCGGCGGTGGACTCGGCCAGGCGGTTTTCCAGCGCCTTGTTTTCCTTGGCGACCTGCCGGGTGGCGGCGGCCAGGCTGGTGACCACGGCCTTGATGCCTTCGACGGCGGTCGGGCCGTCGAGGTCCTTGGAGACCCCGGCCAGGGTCTTGCCGAAGGCGGCGTTGGTCTTCTGGGCGTTCTGGATGGCCTTCGAAACCGATTCCAGCTCCTTGGAGAGCAGGTCGCCGGCGTCGCGGATCTGTTCGTTGAGGCGAGCCTTGGGAAGATAGGCGGCGGCCAGCTCTTCGCTCAGCATCTCGGTGATGGGCTCGCCCATCGAGATCAGGCGGGTGATCTCGCGGGCCAGGGCGCCGTCCGGATCAGCGACATAATGGGTCCAGAGCTCGAAGTTCAGCGCGGTCGGCCAGATCTGATGGCGTTCCATCAGGTCCAGGGCCCGACGGGCGATCTTGTAGGCTTCAGGGCCGCGCAGCGTGGTCTCGACGTCCGACATCTTTCATTCCCCCGTCCGACCCCAGATTCTCCGTGGCCGATCGCTTGCGCGCCAAACATAAGCGCAAGAGTTCAAACGAGCGGTTAAGGCGCGGCGAGCGCGCTTGCGCCGGTCACAACTTCAACGCATCCTGAACATTGATAAGATGAGCCGAGAGGCCGTTTTCGGGAGAGACGCCGCATGAACGCCCCCGCCAACATCGGTCCGGAGGCCATCCGGGCCGGCCTGGAGACGGTGCTGCAGAAGCAGAAAGCCGCCCATCTGCGCGACGGCGCGCCCTCGGCCGGACGCCGCATCGACTGGCTGAACCGCTGCATCGGCCTGCTGGTCGATCACCAGGACGACATCGCCAAAGCCGTCAGCGACGATTTCGGCGTCCGCTCCAAGGACGCCACGGCCCTGACCGACGTCGCCGGCTCCATCGGCCCGCTGAAGTTCGCCCGCGACCATCTGCGCCAATGGATGAAGACCGAGAAGCGACGCACGACGCCGGCGCTGCTGGGCGTGTTCGGCGCCAAGGCCGAGGTGCGCTGGCAGCCCAAGGGCGTGGTCGGGGTGATCAGCCCGTGGAACTTCCCGATCAACCTGACCTTCGCGCCGCTGGCCGGGGTGCTGTCGGCCGGCAACCGGGCGATGATCAAGCCGTCGGAGTTCACGCCGGCGACCTCGGAGCTGATGAAGGCGATGTTCGCCAAGGTCTTCGACGAGGAGGAGATCGCGGTCGTCACCGGCGGTCCGGAGGTGGGGCAGGCGTTCTCAGGCCTGGCCTTCGACCACCTGCTGTTCACCGGGGCGACCTCGGTGGCGCGCCACGTGATGCGGGCGGCGGCCGAGAACCTGGTGCCGGTCACGCTGGAACTGGGCGGCAAGAGCCCGGTGATCCTGTCGCGCGGCGCCGACCTGGAGACCGCCGCGGCCCGGGTGATGGCCGGCAAGACGCTGAACGCCGGCCAGATCTGCCTGGCGCCCGACTACGTGCTGGCCCCGGCCGAGGACGTCGACCGCTTCGTCGAGGCGGCCAAGGCGGCCGTTGCGAAGAGCTTCCCGACCCTGAAGGACAATCCCGACTACACGGCCCTGGTCGCCCAGCGCCACTACGACCGGGTGAAGGGCTATGTCGACGACGCCCGGGCGAAGGGCGCAAGGGTGGTCGAGCTCAATCCGGCCGGCGAGGACTTCGCCCAGCAGGAGCATCGCAAGATCCCGCCGACCCTGATCCTGGATCCCACCGACGACATGACGGTGATGCAGGACGAGATCTTCGGCCCGCTGCTGCCGGTGAAGGCCTATGACCGCGTCGAGGACGCCATCGGCTACGTCAACGCCCATGCCCGTCCGCTGGCTCTCTATTGGTTCGGAACCGATGACGCCGAGCGCGAGACGGTGCTGAACGGCACTACCAGCGGCGGCGTCACCGTCAACGACGTGATCTTCCACGTCGCCCAGGAGGACCTGCCGTTCGGCGGCGTCGGCCCGGCCGGCACGGGCGCCTATCACGGCCACGACGGCTTCCGCGAGTTCAGTCACCGCAAGGCGGTGTTCCACCAGCTGAAGAAGGACATCGGCCCGATGCTGGCGCTGCGTCCGCCTTACGGGGCGGCGATCCGGAAGTATCTGGCGGGGCAGATCAAGCGGTAGCCGCCTGCGGCGACCCCCTCAGTCGGCTTTGCCGACAGCTCCCCCAGTGGGGGAGCATCTGGCGCGGTGCAGATCCTCCCCCTCTGGGGGAGGTGGCCCGAAGGGCCGGAGGGGGAGCGCCGAAGGCGCGCGTCACCGCCCCTCGGTCCACAGGTCCAGCGGCTGCTTGGCCTCGTGGCGGATTACCGCGAAATAGCCGGCGACGGCCAGCACGACGCCCGTGATCAGTCCGCCGAAGAAGCCCGCCGGGGTGGCGAACCACAGGGTCAGGGTGGTGATGGCGACCGCCAGGGCGACGACGCACCAGCGGATCAGCACGCTGAAGGCGTGGTAGGTGCGTTCGTGGGTCAGCAGGTCGGCGTCTGATTGGGACGGCGTGAAATTGGCCATGGCGGTTCCTCCGGGCTTTTTGCTCGTTCTTGGCAAACGCGCGGAACCGTCGAGGAAACAAAGAAAAGCCGGCGGCTCCGTGGAGCACGCCGGCCACTCTACGCCCGAATGGGCGGTTCGTCAGTCCTCGACCTTGGCCAGGCGGGGCGGAGCCCGCAGCAGGAAGGCGGGGATGTCGTTGCCGAAGCCGACCACGCGACGGTCGTCGTCGTCGTCGCGGGCGCGGACCGGCTGGACGCCGCGCACCGGCATCGGCGGACGCTCGCGCGAAGTGCGCGGCGACTGGGCGGCTTCCTCGACAGGGGCGGCCTCGACCACGGCGGCGGGGGCGCGCTCACGCTCACGGGTGCGTTCGCGGCGCGGCTTGCGCTCGCGTTCGGGACGCTCCGACCGTTCGGGGCGCTCGGCGACGGGCGCTTCCGGAGCGGTCTCGACGGCGACGGCCTCGACCACTTCGGTCTCGGCCGGAGCCTCGCTGCGTTCGCGACGCCCGCGGCCGCTGCGTTCACCACGCTCGGGGCGCTCGCCACGGCCCGGGCGCTCGCTGCGCCCACGGCTCCCGCGGCCGCCTTCGCGCGGAACGGTGACCGCGTTGCTGTAGTCCAGATCGAGCACTTCCTCGTCCGGGGTCGAGCCGATCAGCTTGACGACCTTGTCGAAGCCCTTGTCGTCGGACGGAGTGACCAGCATGTAGGTGATACCGGTGCGGCCGGCCCGACCGGTGCGGCCGATCCGGTGCACATAGTCGTCGGCGTGGTGCGGGACGTCGTAGTTGAAGACGTGGCTGACGGCCGGGATGTCCAGGCCGCGGGCGGCGACGTCGGAGGCCACCAGGATCTTCAGCGCGCCCGAGCGGAAGTCCGCCAGGGTCTTCATGCGCTGGCTCTGGTCGAGGTCGCCGTGGATGGCGGCGGCGTCGAAGCCGTGCACCTTCAGCGACTTGGCGACGATGTCGACCTCGGTCTTGCGGTTGCAGAAGACGATGCCGGTCTCGATGCCGGCCTTTTCGATCAGCGCCCGCAGCGCCAGGCGCTTGGCCTTGGGATCGGAGGAGGGAACCTTGACCAGCAGCTGGGTGATGTTGGCGTTGGTCGTGGCCGGCTTGGCGACCTCGATCCGCACCGGATCCTTCAGGAACTGCTTGGTGAGGCGGGTGATTTCCGGCGGCATGGTCGCCGAGAAGAACAGGGTCTGCTTCTTCGGCGGCGTCATCTTGAAGATGCGCTCGATGTCCGGGATGAAGCCCATGTCGAGCATGCGGTCGGCTTCGTCGACGACGAGGAACTGCACGCCGGTCATCAGCAGCTTGCCGCGCTCGAAATGGTCGAGCAGGCGGCCCGGAGTGGCGATCAGCACGTCGACGCCGCGATCGAGCTTCTTTTCCTGGTCGCCGAACGAGACGCCGCCGATCAGCAGCGCCCACGAGAGCTTGGTGCCCTTGGCGTACTTCTCGAAGCTGGAGGCGACCTGGTCGGCCAGCTCGCGGGTCGGGGCGATGACCAGGGCGCGCGGCATGCGGGCCTTGGCGCGGCCCGACTGCAGCTTGTCGATCAGCGGCAGGGTGAAGGCGGCGGTCTTGCCGGTGCCGGTCTGGGCGATGCCCAGGACGTCCTGACCGGCGAGGGCGACCGGGATCGCCTGGGCCTGGATCGGCGTGGCGGTCGTGTAGCCGGTGTCGGCGACCGCTTGAAGGGTCGTGGGCGAGAGCCCGAGATCGGAGAATTCTGTCATTTCACGCTGGTCTGAACTCGGAGCCGCCCGTGCTTGGGCGAGCGGGCGGCGCGGATTCGCCAGACCTGCTCCGAAGGTGGGGATAAATAGGCGCAATCGCCGCAAAGTCAATCTTCGCGGGGCCTGTGCGGCCTCAGGTGGGCCGCCGTGCGCCGAAGCGCAAGAGCAAGGGGGAAAGAGCAGGTTCGAGAGTGAGCGCCGCCCCAGTCCTTCCCCCGAAGGACGGGACCAGGACACGAGAGCCGTCCGTGAAGTCCTGGCGGGGCGGCGCTCCGATCGGCGCCGCCAAAGGGGAGGAAGACGGCGCTGAGAAATCACTACTGGATTAGTATGGATTAGAGCGCGTCAGTTTTTCTAAGGGGGCTTTCAGCCGTGCGGCTCAGTGATGCGCGTGTTGATCAGCGTTTTTCTTGCGGGTCGTCGCAGCTTTCCTGGCGGAAGCCGAACGATCGGAGCCGCCACGGCCGGCCGAGGCCTCGCCGCCTTTCTTGCTTCCCTTGGGGGCCGCCGGATGGCTCGCCTCCTGGCCGCCGCGAGGCATGGCGGCCTCCTCCTGCTCGCCGAGGAAGACCCGCGGTTCGGAAGACGGTTCGAACTTCAGCAGCAGGAAACGGGCCATGGCGGACTCCCGGGGGTGAAGGCGACGACGGATTATGAACGCTCGACGACGGTCTTGAGATTGAACAGACCCGTCTCGAAATCGCGGCCGATCAACTTGTCCATGTTGAACACCAGGCCCATCAGCCGCGAGACGAACGGCGCGGGTCCCGACATCGACCAGGTCACGCGGGTGACGTCGCCTTCCGGAACGGCGGTGAAGAGGGCGGTGTTGCTGGCCTTGAAGGGCTTTTCGAAGTCGAGCGCGATGCGGACCTGGCGGCCGGTGGCCTCGTCGATGCGCATGCGGCCGGTCCCGGCCTTTTTGCCGGCCCAGGCATAGGTCGCGCCGACGCCGCGTTCGGCGCCGCCGTAGTTGCGCGAAAGGTCGGCGTCGAGGGTCTCGTAGGGCGACCAGCCGCGCCAGGCCTTGAAGTCGGAGACCTGGGCCAGCACGGCCTCGGGCGGGGCGCTGACCAGGATCGAGCGCTCGACGCGGAAGGTCGGCGGACGCAGGGCGGCGGCGATCAGCAGGCCAACCAGACCCAGAACGACCACGGCGGCGATGATCTTCAGCATCGGAAACTCCCTTGAAGGCGAGGCCCTTTCCGGGCCGTTCGCGACGAGGACGTTCGAACCGTCAGGCTTCCGACACTCGCCCGCGATTTTTCTCGGGGTCGGCCGCAAGCAGATCGAGCTGCTGACGGATGTATACGGCCTCGGCCGCGTCGCCGGCCAGGGCGATGGCGCGACCGAAGGCCTCGCGGGCCTTGTCGGCGCGTCCCAACTGCTGGTTCAGCGCGCCGCGCAGGCCGTGGAAGTGGAAATAACCGGCAAGCCGCTCCTCCAGCGGGGCGATCATCGCCAGGGCCGCCTCCGGACCAGCGACCTTGGAGACGGCCACCGCACGGTTGAGGGTGACGACGGGCGAGGGGGTCATGCGCTCCAGCACCGCGTACAGCAGGTCGATCTGGGCCCAGTCGGTGTCCTCGGGCCGCTCGGCGCGGGCGTGCAGGGCGGCGATGGCGGCCTGGGCCTGATAGGGGCCGGGATCGCGGCGCAGCATGGCCTGGTCGAGCAGGGCCAGGCCCTCGTCGATCATCGCGCGGTTCCAGAGCGACCGGTCCTGGTTCTCGAGCAGCACCACCAGGCCGTCGGCGTCGAGCCGGGCGGGCGAGCGGGCGTGCTGCAACAGCATCAGCGCCGTCAGGCCCATGACCTCGGCCTCGTCCGGGAACAGGGCCAGCAGCAGGCGCGACAGGCGGATGGCCTCGTCGCACAGGGGGCGCCGGGCGTCGGCCTCGGCGCCGCCGGCCGAATAGCCCTCGTTGAACACCAGATAGACCATGGCCATGACCACCAACAGCCGCGCGGCGCGCTCTGTCAGGCTGGGCGCCTCGAAAGGCAGGTCGCCCTTTGCGATGCGGGCCTTGGCGCGGGTGATCCGCTGCTCCATCGCCGCCTCGCCGACCAGGAAGGCGCGGGCGATCTGGCGCACCGACAGGCCCGAGACGATACGCAAGGCCAGGGCGATCTGCTGTGTGGCCGGCAGGTCCGGATGGCAGCAGACGAACAGCAGCCGCAGGATGTCGTCGCGCCAGTCGGCGCCGTCGATCCGCTCGGCCGCGGCCGCCTCGGCGTCGTCGAGGCCCGCCTGGAGGTCTGTCAGCACCTCGTCGGAGGGCAGGGCGGTCTGGCGACCCCGGCGGCGGGCGGCGTCGACGCCGCTGTTGCGGCCGACCAGGATCAGCCAGGCGGTCGGGTCGCGTGGCGGGCCCTTCTCCGGCCAGGACTTCAGGGCGCGAAGGCAGGCGTCCTGATAGGCTTCTTCCGCCGTGTCGAGGTCGCGGAAATAGCGCAGCAGGGCGGCCATGGCCCGTGGGCGGGCCGAGACGAGGGCGGCGTCGATCCAGTCGGGATCGGTCATCATTGAACTCCACGACGCCGGCCGGACCAGCGACCCTCTGCTCCCAAAACAGATGCGCGGCCCGATGTGTCGGCGTCGTCCCGTATCTGATAGCAGAGAATGGCGTCAGGCATCCCGGTGTCTCCGGCGGCCGCGGCGCCGCTGGCCAAGGACGTGGGCCGGCCCGCCCTCCCGACATCGCCGACACGAAAAAAGCCGCCGGGGCGAACCCGGCGGCTTCTTCGACTGGATCAGGCGGGAGGCGTCCGCCTCCCTGAGATCAGTGCTTCGGATCAGAACGCGTACTTCAAGGCGACCGTGTAGTTGCGCGGCGCGCCGTAGCGGTATTGGCTGAAATAGCTGATCTGGCTGTAGTAGGTCTCGTCGAACAGGTTATCGACGTTGGCCTGCACCGATAGGTTGTCGTTGATCTCGTAGCGAGCCATCAGGTTTACCAAGGCGAAAGCCTCCTGCTCGATCCGGGCCGAGCCGGTGACCGAGTAGATGGTGTCGCGCCAGTTGACGCCGCCGCCGACGGTCAGGCCGTCAAGCGCGCCGTTGAATTCGTAGGTCGTGAACAGCGAGAAGCTCTTGCGCGGCTGGTCGGTGTTGACCTTGGCGCCGCTCGAGTCCTCGACCTCGAACTGGGCGTAGTTGGCGCTGACCTTCCAGTTGGGGGTGACGCGGCCCAGCAGTTCCAGCTCGAAGCCAGTGCTCTCGGCGCCGTCGGCCGGCGCATAGGCCTGCTCGGTCGGGTTGCCGATCACGAACTGGCCGGTCGCCTGGCCCACGCCGTCCTGCTGGATCTTGAAGACGGCGATGGTCGATTGCAGCACGTCGCCGAAGAACGCGCTCTTGAGGCCCAGCTCATAGGCCTTGCCGGTGACCGGATCGAGCACCGTGCCGTTGACGTCGCGCAGGTTCTGCGGCTGGAAGATTTCCGTGTAGCTGCCGTAGAGGCGGTGCGTCGGGGTCAGGTCGTAGAGCACGCCGACATAAGGGATGACGACGTTGTCCGACGAGTAGTTCTCTTGCGTGCCGCCGTTCAGGCCGCTGCGCTTCCAGGCCGAGATCCGCGCCCCGCCGACCACCTTCAGGGCGTCGGTGACGTTGAGGCGGGTGGCGGCGAAGAAGCCGCTCTGCTCGGTCTCATTGTCGGTGTACTGGGTGGGCGTCGTAGCGAAGGTCGGCTGCGGGAAGTTGCCGTCCCAGCTGTAGATGCTGGTCGCCGGCAGGAAGGCGTTGGCCCCGCCGGCCTGGTAGTAGACCACGTCCGACTTCTGGACACTGCGCAGGGCGCCGACGGTGAAGTCATGCTCGCGGCCGAACAGCGAGTAGTCGCCGTGCAGCTGGATGTCGAAGCTGTCCTGGGTGGTCTCGCCCTTGCTCTTGTAGGGCCAGGTGGCCAGACCGACGCCCGTAGTGCGGTCGATTGTGCCGTAGAGATAGAGCAGTTGGGAGTCCTGCTCGTTGATCATGCGGTTGTAGTTGAACGAGACCTTCCAGCCGTTCGCGAAGCTGTGCGTCAGGTTGGCGAAGTAGTTGGTGTTGGTCGTGTCCCAGTACGACCAGTTGGCGGCCGTGTTGGTCGAGATCGGCAGGTTCGTGCGCGTGCCGTCGGTGTAGAAGCTCGGCAGCGAGCCCCAGAACGCCGCGTTCGGCGTGGTGACCTGCTGGCTGGCGCCGACGCGCAGCAGGGTGGTGTCGGTCAGGTCGGCCTCGACCACGCCGTAGAGCACGTGCTTCTCGGTGGTTTGGCGGTCGAAATAGGTGTCGCCCTGCTCATACTTGGCCACGAAGCGGCCGCGGATCGCGCCGTCCTTGATCGCGCCCGAGAGGTCGGTCTCGAGACGGCGGCGGTCCCAGCTGCTGAGCGAGCCGGTGACCGAACCCTTGAACTCGCGGGAGTCGGCGTGCTTGCGCACCAGGTTGATCGAGGCCGAGGGATCGCCGGCGCCGGTCAGCAGGCCGGTGGCGCCGCGCACGATCTCGATGCGCTCGTAGATCGACACGTCGGCGACGGTCTCGCCGCTATCGCCGGCTAGGCTCCACGACAGCGGCACGCCGTCGATCTGGTAGTTCTTGATCTCGAAGCCGCGGGCGTTGAACACGTTGCGCACGTCGTCGACCTCGACCATCGAGACGCCGGCGGTGTTGCGCACGACATCGGCGATCGTCGACAGGTTCTGGTCGAGGATGCGCTGGGCGGTGATCACCGTGACCGACTGCGGCGTCTCGCGCAGGGTCAGGCCCAGGCCCGTCGCCGTGTCGACACGGCTGTTGACGGTATAGGCGCCGGTGACGACCACGCCCTCGACGTCGGTGGTGTCGATCGTCGTCTGGGCGAGCGCGGGAGCCGCGAGCGCCAGGAAAGCGCCGCTCGCCAGCAGCGTGGTCTTCAGGAACATGGGGCCACCCCTTGGTTGCGCCGCTTGCGATCACGCAAAGGGAGGCGGCGCTAAATAATCCGGACGCCGACGGTGTCGGCTTCCGGCAGGCTATAGCGAGGGGAGGCTACGATTGCAAATCACTCGCAATTGTATTTCCAAATATCTCAAGGGTAGCTGATCAGGCTGGCGTTGACGTGGTCCAGGCCGCGCCTGTCCACGAAGCGCCGGCGATGGTGGTGGTGTCGGGAGCCGGCAAGGGACGCCGTATCGTCGCCGCCTCGGTCGTGCGGCGCCCCTTGCTTTCGTGCGCCCCCCGTGGCGTCGAGGTCCGTGTTGCAGGACCCTCGGCGCCGGCGCTCGCGCCCGGCGATCAACCGGGCCGCCATTAGTTGCCGCGCACACGCTTGCGGAGCAATGTGAGCCCCGTCGCAAGATATGATGACGCCGACTCGCGCGGGCTCTGCGATTCCTTGCCGGGCTTGGACTTCATCGAGGTCGAGCCTGGATTTCACCGGGGCGGAAGAGGGGGATGGGAATGGGCGCCGAGGCGACGCCGCAGACGCCGCAGAACCCGCGGAACCCTCCGGCGCTGCAGGTGGTCCTGGTGGAGGACGACGCCGCGTTCCAGGAGGCCTTCCGCAAGGCCCTGGCCGACGCGCCGGACCTGGCGGTCTCCAGCGTGGCGACCACGGTGGCGCAGGCCCGCGCCATGCTGGCCGGATCGCCGGCCGACGTGCTGGTGGTGGATCTGGGCCTGCCGGACGGTTCGGGCATCGACGTGATCCGCGAGGCCCACGGCCGCTGGCCCGGCTGCGCGATCATGGTGGCGACCACCTTCGCCGATGAGCACCACGTCATCGCCTCGATCGAGGCCGGGGCCAGCGGCTATCTGCTCAAGGACAGCCCGCTGCCGGCCATCGCCCAGGACATCCGCGTGCTGCACGGCGGCGGCAGCCCGATCAGCCCGCGCATCGCCCGTCAGGTGCTGATGCGCTTTCGCCCCGACGAACAGCGGGGCGAACGTCCGGCCGAGCAGGAGGCGGCGGTCGACAAGGGCGCGGTCCCCAGCCTGTCGGAGCGCGAGAAGGAGACGTTGCAGCTGATCACGCGCGGCTTTTCGTTCGACGAGATCGCCGAGCTGATGGGCATATCGCGCAACACCGTCCTGACCTTTGTGCGTCGCATCTACACCAAGCTGGAGGTCCGCTCGAAGACCGAGGCGGTGTTCGAGGCCCGCGCCCATGGCCTCCTTTAGACGCGCGATCCTGTCGACGCGCTGGGCTCCGCTGATCGCATTGGCGGCTACTGTGCTGGTGGCTCTCGGTCTCGCCGTGGCCGTGCAGGCGAGGGCGGGGGGCGAGCGGATCGTCACCGCGCGGCTGAGTTCGGCCGAGACGCTCGGCTACCAGCCGCCGCCGCCCGGCAGCCAGGCTCCCAGGGGCGCGGTCGTGGTGACCCTGCCGCATGCGCCCCGGCCGACCTGGCTGCCCACCGCCGACGCCGCGCCGCAGCGCATCGCCACCCAGGTCACCTGGTACGCTCTGGCTGTTCCGCCGCTGCCCGACGACGGCCGCCAGCTCTATCTCTACATCCCGCGCTGGAAGTCCGACGGCACGCTGGCGATCTACGCCGACGGCCGGCTGGTGGAGCAGTCGCACGCCAACCTGCAATGGAACGGCTCCAACCAGCCGCTCTGGATCGCCCTGCCGCGCACCACCGCCTCGCATCCGCCGCGCACCCTCGATGTTCGCCTGCAGCACGTGCGCGGGATCGGCGGGGCGTTCTCGTCAGTCTGGATCGGGACCTATCGCGAACTGGCGCCACGCTATTACCTGCGGGCGTTCTTCCAGGTGCAGCTGCCGGCCTTCTCGGCGGCGGCGTTCCTGGCCACGGGCGTCTTCGCGCTGTTCGTCTGGTTCAGCCGGCGCGGCGAGCCGATCTACCTGCTGTTCTTTGCGATGTCGGCGGTGTGCTTCCTGCGCATGCTGCACACCTTCGTGGGCGTGCACCCGCTGGTGGTCTCCGACGCCTGGTTCGGCTGGATCACGGTCAATTCGCCCTATTGGATGATCGTGGTGCTGCACCTGTTCGCCGGCGAACTGCAGGGGACGCGCCAGCCGCGCCTGACCCTGGCGATCGTCGCCAACGGCGGCGCCTGGACGATCGCGACCCTGCCGGGCCTGCTGGACGCCACCCTGATCTCGGCGCTGATCTACATCAACATGCTGGCGCTGGGCCTCGCCGTCGCCGCCAACTGGCTGCGCCAGGTGCGGCGGGCGGGCCTCAGCTTCGCCACGCTGCTGGCGGTCTGGTGCCTGGTGACCGTGGCCTCTGGCCTCTACGACTGGTCGCTGCAGCAGAACCTGGTGGACATCGAGAGCGTGTTCCTGACCAACTTCGCCGGCGTCGGGTTCACCCTGATCTTCTGGTACGTGATGTTCAGCCGCTACACCGAGGCGCTGGAAACGGCGACCACGTCCAAGGCCGATCTGGCGCGGCGGCTGGCCCGGCGCGAGGCCGAGCTGACCGCCAGCCACGCCAGGCTGCGCGAGGTCGAGCACCGCGAACTGCTGCACCAGGAACGCCAGCGGCTGATGCAGGACATGCACGACGGCCTGGGCTCGACCCTGGTCGGGGCGCTGCGGGCTTTCGAAAGCGACCGCGCCCCCGACCTCGACACCGTCGGCATACTGCGCGGCTGCATCGACGACCTGAAGCTGACCATCGACTCCATGGAGCCGGTCGAGACCGACCTGCTGCTGCTCTTGGCCACCCTGCGGTTCCGCCTCCAGCCGCGGCTGGAGGCCAGCGGCGTCAGGTTGAGCTGGAGCGCCGGCGAGGTGCCGCCGCTGGAATGGCTGGACCAGCGCCACGCCCTGCACATCCTGCGCATCCTGCAGGAGGCCTTCGCCAACATCCTCAAGCACGCCGGGGCGGGCGAGGTGGCGGTGTCGGTGATCGCCGCCGACGGGCGCGTCGAGATCCGGGTGCGTGACGACGGCCGGGGCTTCGATCCGGCGACGCCGTCGATGGGGCGGGGTCTGGCCAACCAGCAGCGGCGCGCCGAGGCGATCGGCGGCGCGATCGTCTGGGAGCCGCATCCGCGCGGCGCGTGCCTGGTGCTGGTGGTGCCGGTCGAGAAAGCTGGTTAGCTGGGATCGGGGCCGATGTGAGGGGCGAAAACCTCGTCCTTCGACAAGCTCAGGATGAGGTTTTTCTTCCGCAGAGCTCACAATGGTCCTCATCCTGAGCCTGTCGAAGGACGAGGACCACGCGCTGAGCCGTCAGAGCAGCGCGCCGGCCTCGCGGCAGAGTTCCAGCAGCCAGCCGTTGGGCGAGTCCGGGGCGTCGCTGGCCCGCGTCACCGCGCCGAACGGCGTCGGCGGCGGCGCGTCGGGCGGCTCGATCATCACCACCTTGCCGCGCTCGGCGGCGGTCTGGGCGAGGCGCCGGGGCAGGATGCAGATCATGTCCGACCGGCTGACCATGTTCAGGGCGCTGAACGAGTCCTGCACCGAGAACGACGGATTGGGGCTTTCGCCCAGGGCGTAGCGCTCGCCCCAGGAGGTGACCCTGCGCAGGCCCAGATGGCCCGCCGAGGTGCGGTCGGGGTCGTCGTTGCCGCCGGTCACGCCCAGGCGCGGCAGGCGGGCCAGGGCCGCGTGGTTCAGTCCGTTGGCGACGGCCGGATGGCCGACCCGCGCGACCCAGACGCCGCTCTCGTCGAACAGCCGGGTGTGGGTGAAGCGGCCGGGCACGGCCTCGAAACAGCCGATGACCATGTCGAGCCGGCCGGTGTCGAGGTCCTCGGTCATGCCGGCGTAGAGGTTGCGGAAGTGGACCTGGACGTTGGGCGCTACCGCCATCACCCGCTCGGCGATCAGCGGACCCAGCACGTAGGTGATGTAGGTGCCGGCCGCGACGTTGAAGGCGTGCTGGTCGACGGACGGGTCGAAGCGCGGGGCCAGGACCGCCGTCTCCAGCAGCTTCAGGGCCGTGCGGGCGGTCTCGGCGATCTCCAGCGCGCGGGGCGTGGGGCGCAGGCCGGTCTGGCCGCGCACGAAGAGGTCGTCGCCGACCATCTCGCGCAGGCGGCGCAGGGCGTGGCTCACGGCCGACTGCGAAAGCCCCAGGCGCTCACCGGCGCGGGTGGCGTTCTTCTCCTCCAGCAGGGTGACGAACACCCGGAAGAGATTGAGGTCGGCGGTTCTGAAATTCACGGCGTTCATGGCTGTCGTGAAGAGATATCATTTCACTCATGACCGGTGGAGTCCTATTTGCCCGGCCAAGGTTCGCGATCGAACGGACCTGGCGATTCCCGAAAACTCGAAGAGACGTGGAGCAGCGCGTGAGCGACGCTGAAGGTTATGACGCCATCGCCGAAGCCGAGGCCGATGCGGCCCGCAAGCGGCAGGGCAAGGTGCAAGGCAGGACGCTGGGCCAAAAGCTTCGCCTGCCGCTGATGGTCGGCGTTCCGCTGGTCGTGCTGGCGGGGGTCGGCGTCGTCGTGCTGACCGGCGGCAAGTCCGAGACCACCGACAACGCCTATATCCAGTCCAGCCGCACGGCCATCAGCGCCAGCATCGACGGCCGGGTGATCGGCATCGAGGTCGGCGAGAACCAGCCCGTGAAGAAGGGCCAGGTCCTGTTCCGCCTCGATCCTGCCGACTACCAGGTCGCGGTGTCGGAAGCCGAGGCGGCCCTGGCCCAGGCCCGCTACGACGTCCAGGCCCGCCGCGCCGTCTACGGCCAGCGGCTGGCCGACATGGCCGCCGCCGAGGAGATCGCCGTCTACGCCAGGCGCGAGGCCGCCCGCCAGCGCGACCTGGCCGCCGCCGGCGTCGCCACCCAGGCCCAGGCCGACGAGGCCCGCCACGCCGCCGACCAGGCCCAGCGCCAGATCGGCGTGGTCCGCCAGCAGATCGCCACGGCCCTGGCCGACCTGGGCGGCTCGCCCGACGCCCCGACCGAGCGCCAGCCCAAGGTGCTGGAAGCCCAGGCCCGCCTCGAGCGCGCCAGGCTCGACCGCTCCTACGCCGCCGTGGTCGCCCCCGCCGACGGCGTGGTGGCCAAGGTCGAGCAGCTGCAGGTCGGCGCCCGCGTCACCGCCTCGCAGCCGGTGTTCTGGCTGATCTCGGGCAAGCCCTGGGTCGAGGCCAACTTCAAGGAAGACCAGCTGGCCCACATGCGCGTCGGCCAGCCGGCCAGCATCAAGGTCGACGCCTACGACCATCCGCTGAAGGCCCACGTGGCCAGCTTCAGCCCCGGCACCGGCTCCAGCTTCGCCCTGCTGCCGGCAGAGAACGCCAGCGGCAATTGGGTCAAGGTGGTGCAGCGCGTGCCTGTGCGCCTGATCCTCGACGAGGCCGTTCCGGGCAACCTGGGCGCGGGCCTCAGCGCCAAGGCGACGGTGGACGTCCGCTCGGGCCGCCAGGGATGAACGCCGCGCGGGCCCTTTCCGGCCACGATCGCGACGTCGCCAACCGAGGACCCATCACCGTCTCGGTGATGCTGGCGACGATCATGATCTCGCTGGACACGACGATCGCCAACGTCGCCCTGCCGCACATCCAGGGCAGCGTCTCGGCCTCGGCCGACCAGATCACCTGGGTGCTGACCTCCTACATCGTGGCCGCCACGATCATGACGCCGCTGACCGGCTTCATGACCGAGCGCCTGGGCCGCAAGATGGTGCTGAACGTCTGCATCGTCGGCTTCACCATCGCCTCGATGCTGTGCGGCGTGGCCAACAGCCTGGTCGAGATCGTGCTGTTCCGGCTGTTGCAGGGCCTGTTCGGCGCGGCGCTGATCCCGCTGTCGCAGGCGGTGCTGCTCGACATCAACCCGCCCGAGCGCCACGGCCAGGCCATGGCCGTGTGGGGCGCCGGCGCGGTGCTGGGGCCTATCCTGGGCCCGGCCCTGGGCGGCTGGCTGACGGACAATCTCGACTGGCGCTGGGTGTTCTTCATCAATCTGCCGGTCGGGGTGCTGGCCTTCTGCGGCGTGTTCTTCTTCCTGTCCGAGAAGAAGGGGACCGAGAAGAAGCGTTTCGACATCCTGGGCTTCGCCAGCCTGGCCATCGCCATCGGCGCCTTCCAGCTGATGCTGGATCGCGGGCCGGGCCAGGACTGGCTGGGCTCGGCCGAGATCTGGACCTACCTGATCGTCTGCGGGATCTCGCTGTGGGTGTTCGCCGTGCAGCTGGCGACGGCGGAAAAACCGTTCGTCTCGCGCGCCCTGCTGGCCGACGCCAACTTCCTGACCTGCTGCTTCTTCGGCTTCTTCATCGGCATACTGCTCTACAGCACCCTGGCCCTGCTGCCGCCGATGATGCAGACCCTGCTGGGCTATCCGGTGGCCTTCACGGGCCTGGTCTCCATGCCCCGGGGCCTGGGCTCCTTCATCGCCATGTTCGCCGTCGGCCAGCTGGTCGGGCGGATGAACATCAAGCTGATCCTGGCGATCGGCATGGCCGTCAGCGTCGTGTCGCTGTGGCAGATGAGCCATTTCAGCCTGGGCATGGACACCCACCTGATCATCATCTCCGGCTTCCTGTCGGGGGCGGGAACCGGCCTGATCTTCGTGCCGCTCAGCACCATCGCCTTCGCCACGGTGAAGCCGGAGCTGCGGGCCGAGGGCGCGGGCCTCTTCACCCTGGTGCGCAACATCGGCTCGGCGGCCGGCATCTCGATCATGCAGGCCCTGTTCGTCAGCGGCATCGAGAAGCACCACGCCGTGCTGGTCGAGCACGCCCGGCCCGACAATCCGCTCTACCAGGCCTACGCCAAGAGCGTGTTCCTGAGCCAGAACGCCATGGCGGCGTTCAACGGCGTCATCAACCGCCAGGCCTCGATGCTGGCCTATCTCGACGACTTCCGCCTGATGCTGGTCATCACCGTGGCCTGCTCACCGCTCATCCTGCTCATGCGAACCCCGAAAGCCAAAGGGGGCGAGACCGTTCATGTCGCCGACCACTAAGACCTCCCGCCTGGCCGCCCTCGCGGGCGTCGTCAGCCTCGCCGCGCTTGCATCGGCTTGCACCACTGTCGGCCCGAACTTCCAGGCGCCGCAGGCCCCGAAGACGGCCGGCTACCTGGCCAGGGACGAGGCCGCTCCGGCCGCCGCCACGCTGGACCAGGCCGGCCTCGGCCCCTGGTGGACCGCGCTTGGCTCGCCCGAGCTGGACGCGGTGATCCGCCAGGCCCTGGCCGACAACCCGACGCTGGTCGAGGCCGACGCCACCCTGGCCCAGGCGCGGTCGGCCCTGGCGGCCGTTCACGGCCAGGCCGGGCCGCAGGTCAGCGCCAACGCCGGGATCGACCGCGAACGCGCCAATCTGCAGGCCTTCGGCTTCACCAGCTTCGGCGACGTCACGCTCAGCAACCCGACCTTCAGCCTCTATTCGGTCGGCGCCGGGGTCGGTTACGACCTCGACCTCTGGGGCGGCCAGAAGCGCCGGATCGAGGGCGCGACGGCCCGGACCGAGGCGCAAGGCCGGCGCGCCGAGGCGGC
This sequence comes from Caulobacter sp. GW821-FHT09B11, assembly GCF_059418205.1. Classification (NCBI taxonomy): domain Bacteria; kingdom Pseudomonadati; phylum Pseudomonadota; class Alphaproteobacteria; order Caulobacterales; family Caulobacteraceae; genus Caulobacter; species Caulobacter sp. GW821-FHT09B11. Next base: position 58,986 of record NZ_JBWKPK010000014.1, read on the forward strand.
CTATCTCAGCCTGACGGCCAATATCGCCTTGCAGGCGGCGACCATCGCTGCGCTCCAGGCCCAGATCGCCAGCGTCGAACAGATGATCGCCGACGACGAGGCCAACATCGTCCTGGTGCGCCGCGCCGACGCCCTGGGCGGGGCGACCCGCCAGGCCGGCGTCTCGGCCCAGGCCCAACTCGAGCAGGACCGCGCGCAGCTGCCGCCGCTGCAAGGCGAACTGGCGGCCGCCCGCCACGCCCTGGCCATGCTGGTCGGCAAGGCCCCGGCCGACTGGACGCCGCCGGCCTTCACGCTCGACACCCTGAAGCTGTCGGCCCCCGTGCCGGTCGTCCTGCCATCGGCCCTGGTGCGCAGGCGTCCGGACATCCTGGCCGCCGAGGCCGAACTGCACGCCGCCACCGCCGATATCGGCGTGGCGACGGCCGACCTCTATCCGAACCTCAAGCTCAGCGCCTCGCTGACCCAGGGCGCGCTGAAGCCGAAGGACATCTTCAGCTACGACGCCAGCGGCTGGGATGTGGGCGCGGGCCTGACCGCCCCGCTGTTTGACGGCGGAACGCTGAAGGCGCGGCGCGAGCAGGCGAGGGCGGCCGCCCGCGTCGCCTCGGCCCGCTACCAGCAGACGGTGCTGAGCGCCTTCGGCCAGGTGGCCGATGCGCTGGCGGCCCTGTCGGCCGACGAGGCGAGCCTGGCGGCGCAGGACCGCGTCGAGGTCCAGGCCAGCGAACGCCTGCGGCTGGCGCGCTTGGCCGTAGATCGCGGCGGCGGCACGATGCTGGAGGTGATCGACGCCCAGCGGGCGCTGAACGGGGCGCGGTCGGGACGGGCCCGCGCCGAAGGGCGCCGGCTGGCCGACGCGATCCGGCTGTTCGCCGCGACCGGCGCCGACTGGCGGCTCAGCCGGCCGTCTTGAGGATGTCGGCGATCCGCGCGGCGTCGGCCGCGTCGAGGTCCATGTAGAACGGCAGGCCCAGCGTCGATTGCGCCAGGCGCTCGGTGTTGGGCAGGTCGGTGCGCGGGCAGTCGGCGAAGGCGGGCGAGGCGTGGCAGCCGTCGCCCCACCATTGGCGGGTGTCGATCTGGGCGGCGCGCAGGGCGGCGGCCAGCCGCGGCGCGGCGCCGTCCGGCGTGCCGACCACGCAGACGCTGGTCGTCCAGTCGTGGCCCCAGCCCGGCTGGAAGCCCAGGTCGGACGAGAACAGGGCCTGCCGCAGGGTCTGGGCGGCGGTGAACCAGCGCAGCCGGTCGCCCGGCCAGGCGTCGAGCGCGGCCAGGCCCACCGCCGCGGCGTACTCGCTGATCTTGGCGTTGGTGGCGGCGTGCTGCGACAGGCGCGAGCCTTCGAAGCCGAAGCCCGTCAGGCGGCGCAGCCGGCTGGCCATGGCCGGGTCGTCGGTGACGACATAGCCGCCTTCGCCCATGCCCAGGACCTTGGTGGCGTGCAGGCTGACGACCGTCGGCAGGCGCGCGTCGCCGGCGGCGTCGAAGGCGGCGGCCGCGTCGAGGATCACCTTGACGCCGGTGCGGTCCTGGAAGGCCAGCCAGGCGGCGACGTCGGGCATGCGTCCGAACGGGGCGACGATGATCACGGCGCTGACCGGGCCGGGCGCGCGCGGCAGGGCCGCCTCCAGCGTCTCCGGGGTCAGCATCCAGCTGTCGTGGTCGGCGTCAAGGAACCAGGGCATCAGCCCGGCCTGCACGGCCGCGTGGGCGGTGGCCACGAACGTCCAGGACGGCATGGCGCACAGGGTTCCGGGCGTCGCGCCCAGCGCCTTGAGGACCAGGGTCAGGCCCTGGGTGGCGTTGCTGCAGGTGACGGCCAGGGCGCTGGGACCGAATCGATGGGCCAGGCGCTCTTCCAGTTCCTGCACCAGCGGACCGAAATTGGAGTACCAGCGGGCCGTGTCGATGCGGCGAAGATAGGGAAGGATCGCATCGGCCTGGGGCAGACGAGGCTTGGCGACCGCGATCGGCGTAATGATGTCGGCGCGCGGATTGCGGGCGGTCTTGGCCATTGAGAATCCCCGAATGCGGTACGTAGCCTGCGCGTCACATGGTTAACGGACGCTAACCGGAGCCGTGTACGGGTTGCGACGGATTGCCTCGTCGCCCAGAAGCGGTATTGGGTGGCGGTATTCATCTCATCCGTCGCCGTCCCGTTCGGCGGACATGGAGAAGCTTTCGATGTCGGCTACGTCGCCCGGCCCCGTGCGGGATCTGATCGAGCGCGGCTATCACGTGCTTCCCGGCGGCCTGGACGCCGATGCGGCGGGCCGACTGCTCGCCCGCATCCGTGATCTGCGCAGCTTCGGTGAAGAGCTGTTCCTCAGCGAAGAGGAATTCGACGCCAACCCGCAGTATGTCGGCGTCAATCCGGCCCCCGGCCGCAACCTGCTGGAGCGCTTCGACGAGGAGCTGGCCTTCGTCGAGAAGGACGCCGGCCTGACCGGCGCCGTGGCCGGCCTGCTGGGCGACGACTACGAGATCCTGCTCAAGAAGCTGATCTGCGGCGTGCCGGCCTCGGCCGTGCCCCAGTGGCTGAAGACACGGATCCACGGCAACCCGGTCAACAACCTGGGCCCCTACGTGAAGCCGCAGTACCGGGACGTGACCTATTTCTACGGCATCGACTTCCACCAGGACCTGATCGACTACAAGGACCGGGAAGCCGACTTCATCACCCTCTATGTCTACCTGCACGACGTGGGCGAGCGCGATGCGCCGCTGTTCCTGCTGGAGAACAGCCAGACCCTGGGCGGCACGCTGTTTCCGCACGACCTGACCAAGGACGAGACCGGCTGGACCTACAGCGACCGCAAGGGCGGGCAGGTGCACTGCCCGCAGCACCTGCTGGTCGGCCCGGCCGGCTATGCCGCCATGTGGCACGCCTGCACCCTGCACGGCACCCAGCCCGACGCCGCCGATCACGAGCGCCTGTCGCTGCGCTACCTGATCGCCCGCAAGGCCTCGCGCAAGGACACCGGCATCGACGCGGTCAACGCCACGCTGAAGGGCCCGCTGAGCCTGACGGCGACGCGCAACGATCTCGACGAGGCCGGCGCGGCCAAGGTGAAGTCCAACAGCGTCAACGAGGCGTAGGGGCGTCTCCAACTCCGGAGCCTCCCCTCAGCGAAGGGTCGCGCAGCGGACCGCAGACCCGGGACCCAGGGGCGGCCGTACGGCGATGGCCAACGCTTACGAGGCTGAGTTTGACCGACACGCCCAGTCCACTGGGTCCCGGCTCTCCGCTTCGCTACGGCCGGGATGACGAGGAGTTCGGGGCTGAGTTCGTCGAAGGACGAGGATCACGCACGGCGCCGGCCATTCGCGTCACCACCACCCCGAACAGCGCCGCCAGGGGGAAGGCGGCCACGCCGTAGACGGCGGCCGGGAGGCTGACCTCGGGGCGTTGCAGCACCGACTGGGCGATGACGATGGCCAGGGCGGCGTTGTGCAGGCCGACCTCGAAGGCGCTGGCGATGGCCTGGGCGCGGGGCACGCGCAGCAGGCGCGGCACGACGAAGCCGAGGGTCAGGCTGGCCAGGCAGAAGACGACGGTGACGCCGGCCAGGGCCAGGATTTCGTCGCGCAGTTCGGCCAGGTTCGAGGCCACGGCGCCGATCACCAGCATGGCCAGGAACAGGCTGGAGGCGATGCGCACCGGCTTGTCCATGGCGCGGGCGAAGCGCGGCTTGAGATGTCTGGTCAGCATGCCCAGCGCCACGGGGACCAGCACCACCAGGAACACCTCGACCGTCTTGTCCAGCCGCAGGCCGACCCGGGCGTCGCCGGGCTCGAACCCGGCTATGGCCAGGTTGACGACCAGCGGCAGGGTGACGACGGCCAGCACCGAGTTGATCGCCGTCAGGCTGACGTTCAGCGCCACGTCGCCGCGGAAGAGGTGGCTGTAGAGATTGGCCGCCGTGCCGCCGGGCGAGGCCGCCAGCAGCATCAGCCCGACCGCCATGGCCGGCGGCAGGTCGAACAGCAGCGCCAGGGCGAAAGCGACGAGCGGCAGGATCAGCACCTGGCAGGCCAGGGCGACCACGGCCGCGCGCGGCTGGCGGGCCACGCGGGTGAAGTCGGCCGGGGTCAGGTCGAGCCCCAGCCCGAACATGATGATCCCCAGCGCCGCCGGCAGGCCGGTGGTGATCAGGGGCGAGGCCAGGCCCTCCAAGGCTCAGACCCCGCCGGCCAGGGCCAGGCCCGCCGCCCGTCCCGAGAAGATGCAGCCGCCCAGGAAGGTGCCCTCCAGGGCGTTGTAGCCGTGCAGGCCGCCGCCGCCGAAACCCGCCGCCTCGCCGGCCGCATAGAGTCCCTCCAGCACCTGGCCGTCGGGGGTCAGCACGCGGCTGGAAAGGTCGGTCTGCAGCCCGCCCAGCGACTTGCGGGTCAGGACGTGCAGCTTGACCCCGATCAGCGGTCCGGCGGCCGGGTCGAGGATCCGGTGCGGCGCGGCCGTGCGGGCCAAACGGTCGCCCAGCGACCGGCGGCTGTTGTGGATGCCCATGACCTGCAGGTCCTTGGCGAATGGGTTGGCGATCTGGGCGTCGCGATCCTCGATCTGGCGGCGGACCAGGGCGGCGTCGAGCAGGGGCGTCTTCGTCAGCCCGTTCATCTTGGCCACCAGATCCTCCAGCCGCTCGGCGACCACGAAGTCGGCGCCGTTGCGCTTGAAGGCGTCGACCTCGGGCGGCGCGCCCTTGCCCAGGCGGGACTTCAGGAGAGCCAGGCGCCGGCGGTTGGTGATGTCGCCGTTCTGCTCGGAACCGGAGAGGGCGAACTCCTTCTCGAGGATCTTCTGGGTGACGATGAACCAGCTGTGGTCGTGCTGCGCCAGGTCCGGCGTCGTGCGCAGGTGGCGCAGGGTGGCGACGGTGTCGTAGCCGGGCAGGGCGGGGAAGGGCAGGCGCCGGCCCAGGGCGTCGAACCACATCGACGAAGGGCCGGGCAGGATACGGATGGCGTGGCTGGGCCAGATCGGCGCCCAGTTCCGCACGCCTTCCACGTAGTGCCACATGCGGTCGCGGTTCACGAGGCGGGCCCCGGCGTCGCCGGCGATGTCGAGCATGCGGCCGTCCACATAGGCCGGCACGCCGGTGATCATGCTGGCGGGCGCGGTTCCCAGGCGCTCGGGCCAGTAGCGGCGGACGAGATCATGGTTGCCGCCGATGCCGCCGGTGGCTAGGACGACGGCGTGGGCCTTCAGCGTGAAGTCGCCCACGACCTCGCGATTGGACGGCGCGCCGCGCGGGGCGTCGTCGGGCGCAAGCACCGCGCCGGAGACGCCCGTGACCCGGCCGCCCTCGACCAGCAGGTGGTCGACCCGGTGGCGGTGATGGAAGCTCAACTTGCCGTCGGACGCCGCCTGGCGGGCGCTGTCGGCGAAGGGCTCGGAGACGCCCGTGCCGGTGCCCCAGGCGACGTGGAAGCGGGGCACGGAGTTGCCGTGGCCCCTGGCCTGGCCGGCGCCGCGCTCGGCCCAGCCGACCATCGGCGTCAGCGAGATTCCGTGGCGGCGCAGCCAGTGGCGCTTCTCGCCGGCGGCGAACTCGACATAGGCCCGGCCCCAGCGAACCGACCATTCGTCCTGCGGCAGGGGTCCGTCCAGCCGGTCCCAGCCGGCGCTGCCGGTCCAGTCGCGCCAGGCCAGGTCGAGGCTGTCGCGGATGCCCATGCGCCGCTGCTCGGGCGAGTTCACGAGGAACAGCCCGCCGAACGACCAGAAGGCCTGGCCGCCCAGGTTGGCGGGGTTCTCCTGGTCGAGCAGGGCGACCCGCTTGCCGGCCCGGACCAGCTCGTCGGCAGCCACCAGTCCGGCCAGCCCGCCCCCCACGACGATGACGTCCGCGTCCATGTTTTCGCCCCTCCGTTTCGGCGCCGAACCTTGGATATTTTTACAGTGATGTAAATATTAATTCGAGGTCAGGAAGCGACCCGATCATCCGACCGCGGAAGGTCGGCGAACGCGGCTTTCGACGCGCGAGGCCTTGCCCGAAAAGGCGTGTCGCCAGGCTGCCGTAGCGTAACTGAACATCGATGTAAGTAATGTATTGACATGCTAGTGAATAGGTAGATCGTACAACCCAGCCGTGGGGCGGAGCCGCCATGCCGCGCGGAGATTGATGAGGGGCGGGGGAAACGTTCACCGGGCCAGACGCAGAGCTGGCCGGGGCAGGGGAGGATAGGGCATGGCTGCAAAAGCCTGCGTACGCGCGCGTCTGGCCGTCACCGCATCCGCCATGGCGCTCGCCGTGGCGGCGGGACCGGCCTTGGCGCAGGAAGCGACCCAAGTCGAAGACATCGTCGTCACCGCGCAGAAGCGCGAAGAGTCCATCCAGCAGGTGCCGATCGCCGTAACGGCCCTGTCTTCGGAAGCGCTCAACGAACGCAAGATCGAAGGCGGCTCCGAGCTGATGCGCGCCGTGCCGAACGTCTCCTTCTCGAAGGCGAACTTCAGCATGTACAACTTCTCGATCCGCGGGGTCGGGACCAAGGCGATCTCGGCCAGCAGCGATCCCGCCGTGGCCGTCAGCTTCAACTCCGCGCCGCTGATCCGCAACCGGCTGTTCGAGCAGGAATACCTGGACGTCGCGCGCGTCGAGGTGCTGCGCGGGCCGCAGGGCACCCTCTACGGCCGCAACGCCACGGGCGGCGTGGTCAACATGATCCCGAACCTGCCGGGCCGGGAATTCGAGGGCTTCATCAAGGGCGAAGCAGGCAACTACGACAGCCGGCGGATGCAGGCCGTGCTCAACGTGCCGATCGGCGAGACCTTCGCCCTGCGCCTGGCCGGCTCGTCCACCAAGCGCGACGGCTTCGACTACAACAGCTTCAACGACACCAAGGTGAACGACCGCGACCTGTGGTCCACCCGCCTGTCGGCGGCCTGGGAGCCGACCAGCCGCCTGCGCACCAACGCGATCTGGGAGCACTTCGAGGAAGACGACAACCGCTCGCGGACGGGCAAGCAGCTCTGCACCACCGATCCGGGCCCGACCAAGGTCGGGGCCGTGACGATCACCTCGGCGCTGATCCGCAACCGCCTGAGCCAGGGCTGCCTGCCGGGCTCGCTGTACGAGGACTCGGCCTACGGCGTGCCCAACGGCGGCGCCTTCGCCCACATCTTCCTGGCCTCGGTGTCGCTGGGCCAGAACGGGGCCGGCCAGACCGTATTCGCCGTGCCGCTGGGCACCGATCCCTATGCCGGCCTGACCCAGTCGCGCGACCTGCGCGAGATCGCCACCAGCTACGACCCGGTCTTCCGGGTGAAGAACGACGTCTTCCAGTTCAATGTCGAGTTCGACCTGACCGACAAGCTGAAGCTGATCTCGCAGACCTCCTACGCCAAGGACGACTACTACTCGACCCAGGACTACAACCGCTTCGTCTCGAACCCGATCTTCAGCAGCACGGACGGGCTGTTCGACGTGCTGGGCCAGCCGATCGTCGGCAAGTCGGCGCTGCCGGGCGGCTACTACACCGATCCGCAGCTGGGCACGTCGAACCGGATGATCTCGGCCGACCTCAGCCGCTCCGACAATCGCCAGTGGACCCAGGAACTGCGGCTGCAGTCGGCCTTCGACGGGCCGTTCAACTTCAGCCTCGGGGCCAACTACATCGACTTCAAGTCGGCCGACGACTACTTCGTGTTCAACAACGTGTTCACGTTCCTGGCCGAGTACTACTACAACGTCGACGTCACCCTGCCGAGCAACCAGGGTCGCCAGACTTCGCTGTGCACGCCGACGACGGCCAAGGAATGCGTCTATGTCGACTATTCGTCGCTGGATAACCTGGCGGGCGACGGCCACAACTACTTCCGCAGCAAGAACGCCATCCACACCCGTTCGTGGGGCGTGTTCGGCGAGGCCTATTACGACCTCTCGCCCACGTGGCGGCTGACCGCGGGCCTGCGCTACACCGACGACCGCAAGGTCAGCACGCCCTATCCGAGCCAGCTGCTGCTGGGCGCCGACCGCGGCACGCCGGGCACCTCGTCGGGCGGCTATGTCAGCCGCGGCTATCCGGCCCTGCCGGACATCGACCAGCAGTGGGACGCTCTGACCGGCCGCCTGGTCGTCGACTGGAAGCCGGAGTTCAGCTTCACCGACGCCACCCTGATCTACGCGTCCTATTCGCGCGGCTACAAGGGCGGCGGCGCCAACCCGCCGCGGGTCGACATCAACCCGACGGTGATCCAGTACCAGCCGCTGGCCGAGACCTTCGATCCCGAATACGTCAACGCCTTCGAGATCGGGACCAAGAACACCCTGGCCGGCGGCATGATCCGCCTCAACGCCACCGCCTTCTACTACGACTACAAAGACTACCAGGTGTCGCAGATCGTCGACCGGATCTCGCTGAACGAGAACTTCGACGCCCGCACCTGGGGCGTGGAACTGGAGACGGTGTTCCGGCCCACCCGCGACTTCCGCCTGGACGCCAACCTCGGCTACCTGAACACGCGGATCGCCGACGGCGAGGGCTCCATCGACGTCATGAACCGCACCCAGGGCAACGCCGACTGGATGGTGCTGCGGCCCTGGCTGCAGGTGCCGTCCAACTGCGTGGCCCCGACCAAGTACGTCGAGACCGTGCTGTCGCGGCCGTTCCCGGTGGAACTGCAGACCCTGGCGCTGCAGGCCCTCTGCGGCGGCTCGCTACGGACGGGGACGTTCAATCCGAACTTCACCTCGTCGCTGCCGTTCTGGAGGCTGTTCGGCTTCACCTACGACCCGTTGACCGAGGCTCCCAACGGCGGCCGCGGCTTCGAGGCCGATCTCAGCGGCAACGAGTTGCCCAACGCCCCCAACTGGACCGCCAACATCGGCGCCCAGTACACGTTCCACAAGGACGACTGGGCCCTGACGCTGCGCGGCGACTACTACTACCAGGGCAGCAGCTACGCCCGCGTCTACAACACCGAATACGACCGGCTGAAGTCGTGGAACAACGTGAACGTCTCGGTGACGCTGGAGAAGCCCTCCGACGGGCTGGTCTTCCAGGCCTACGTCAAGAACCTGTTCGACAAGACCCCCATCACCGACAGCTTCACCAACAGCGACGACACCGGCCTGACGGCCAACGTCTTCACCCTCGATCCAAGGCTCATCGCGGTCAGCGTGTCCAAGCGCTTCTAGGCCCTCTCGGTGACTCGCCGCCCCGGCGTTCGGGGCGGCGATTTTTTAGCCCGACGCTCTTGGGAGAGAGCGCCGGGCGCTGGCGCGACTCTCTATATAAGCCATTGAAAATGCTGTATTATTTTGTTTGACTCCCTGCGCGTTTGAGGGTTGCATCACCCCGCCGCCCCAATGCGGGGTTGCAATAAAAAAACATCGGAGGAAGACGTCATGTTGAAGACCGCTTCTGTTCTCGCCGCCGCCGCCCTGGGCCTCGCCGGCCTGGCCGGCGCCAGCTCCGCCTCGGCCGCGACCATCGCCCCGGCCGGCGCCAGCTTCACGCTCGGCGGCACCCTGACCCTGAGCCAGACCACGACCGTCAACTGCGTCGTCACCCTGAGCGGCACCGTCGATCCGTCGGGCAACTTCGCCACCATCACCGGCGGCTCGTTCGCGCCGGGCAGCTGGCAGTGCGGCTGGCTGGTGGTGCCCTCGGGCTTCCCGTGGACCGTGACCCCGAACTCGACCACCCAGATCACCGTGTCGGGGATCGCGGCCAGCTCGATCGCGGGCAGCTGCTCGGGCACCATCGCCCTGGACTGGAGCAACGCTTCGCCGGGCAGCGCGACCTTCAAGGCCGCCCCGAACAACCAGATCGGCGGCAGCCCCAGCGTCTGTACGCTGGCCGGCACCCTGAAGGTCACCAGCAGCACGCCGCTGGTCATCTCCTAAGCCTCGGCTTGGGAAACTGGTTGGAAAGTCCCATCCACCCCTCGACTCGCCGGGAGCCTTCGGGTTCCCGGCGTTTCTTGTTCAAGAGAGCGGCGGCTCCGCTCCAGCGACAGGTCATGCGGGAGAAGACATCATGTCGAAGAGCGTTCGCCTGGCGGTCGCCGCCAGCCTTGCAGTCGCCAGTCTTGTAGTCACAGGCCTCGCATCACCCGCCGCGGCCGCGACGATCCTGCCCAACAATCCCACCACCACCGTTCCGATCAGCTTTTCGGGCAACCTGACCCTCAGCGGCGGGATGACGGTGACCTGCGCGGTCAGCCTGAACGGGGTGGTCAATCCGGGCGGAGCCAGCGCCAGCATCACCGGGGCGTCGTTCGCGCCGGGCGACTGGCAGTGCGGCTGGCTGGCCGTGCCGCAGGGCCTGACCTGGACCATCACGCCGATCTCCTCGACCGTCGTCACGCTGTCCTCGTTCGGGTTCGTGGACGGGATCCACGACTGCCTTGGCACGGTGGTCGTCCAGTGGTCCAACCCCGGCCGGCTGGTCTTCTCGTCGACCTACGTTCCAGCCAACGCCGGCTCCCCCGGACCTTGCTACGTCACCGGCACGCTCAGCAGCGCTCCGACGCTGTCGATCTACTGACCCTCTGGTCGTAGAGATCGACCATGTTCGATAGCGCCTCGAAGGCCGCCATCAACTGACGGCCAAGCGAACGCTTGACGCCGCGGCCCGTCCGACCGACCGTTGAAGCGAGGCGGCCCGGCGCGGCCGCCAGGGTCGGGGGAGGTCGCCGTGTCGTTCTTCAAGTGGGGCCTCGCCGCCTTGGCGATGCTGATGCTGTCGTCGGCGACCCTGGCTCTGGCTCAAGCGCCAGGCCCCGACATCTTCGGCGTCTGGCGCAATCCCAAGGACAGCGTCCATGTCGAGATCAAGCCGTGCGGCGGCGAGGTCTGCGGCTATGTGGTCTGGGCCAATGACGAGGCGCGGACGGACGCCCGCAAGGGGTCGGGCGGCGAACTGCTGGGCCGTCAGCTGCTCAGCGACTTCTCGCGCGGCGACAAGGGCGAGTGGCGCGGCAAGGTCTTCGCGCCGGACGTCAACATGACCTTCTCGGGCCGGGTGCTGGTGCTCGACGCCGGCAAGCTCAAGGCCCGCGGCTGCGTGCTCGGCAACTTCCTCTGCAAGACCCAGGTCTGGACGCGGGTGGCCTGAGGGTTTGGGCCCTTAGTTCAGTCGAATAAGTTGTCGTCATCCCGGCCGGAGCGCAGCGCAGAGCCGGGACCCAGGGGACTGGGCGCAGGCGGCGCGGCCGGCTCCCGGCGTTGGCGGATGCGATGCGGCGGCCCCTGGGTCCCGGGTCTGCGGCCCGCTTCGCGGCCCTTCGCCCGGGATGACGAGTTGAATATCGAGCAGACCCTAGACCTGCGGCCGCACGCCGGCGAGGAAGGCCCAGCGGACGGACAGGCCGGGCTGCAGGGTGCCGGCGTCGACGAAGGCGTGGCCGAAGCGGTCGTCGGCCTTGCGGTAGGCCAGTTCGATCATGCCGCCGCGCGTGCATAGCACCGAGGCCCGGGCCCGGTAGCCGCAGCGGAGCACGACCTCGACGGTGTCGCCGTCCGCCACGGGGAAGGGTGTCTTCTGGGGTTTCTTGCGAGCAAGCATGGCGGGTACTCGTGAAAGGGGCCGGGGACGGATCCCCGGCGTTTCATCCACGATGAACGGCGCGTGATTAATCGCACCTGAACAGCGGCTTAAGGCCGCGGCCTCATGCTCAAGCTTTGGAAAGATCAGGCTTCGTCGACCACCGTGTTCGACAGCAGGCCGACGCCCGTGATCTCGACCTCGACGACGTCGCCGGCCTTCATCCAGAGCGGCGGCTCGCGCTTGGCGCCGACGCCGCCCGGCGTGCCGGTCAGGATCAGGTCGCCCGGTGACAGCGGGGTGAAGCCCGACAGATAGGCGATGATGGTCGGCAGCGGGAAGATCAGGTCGGCCAGGCTGGCGTGCTGAACCTGCGCTCCGTTGAGGCGGGTGGTGACGGTGACGGCGTTGAGGTCGTCGATCTCGTCGGGCGTGACCAGCCAGGGGCCAAGGCCGCCGGTGCCAGGGAAGTTCTTACCCGGCGTGAACTGCTGGGTGTGCCACTGCCAGTCGCGCACCGAGGCGTCGTTGGCGCAGGCGAAACCGGCCACGTGGCTCATGGCGTCGGCCTCGCTGATGTGGCGGCCGCCCTTGCCGATGACGATGGCCAGCTCGCCCTCGTAGTCGAGGCTGGTCGAGCTTTTCGGTCGCACGATCGGGCCGCCGTGCGGGGTCAGGGTGTCGGCGAAGCGGGTGAAGATCGACGGGTGGCCGACCTTGGCCCGGCCGGTTTCCTGGCGGTGCGTCTCGTAGTTGTGTCCGACGCAGAAGATCTTGCCCGGGGTGGTGACGACCGGCAGCAGCTGGATCTCGGAGACCGGCACGTCGAAGGGCGCCTCGGCGGCCAGGGCCGGGATGGCGTCCAGGCGCAGGGCGGCGACGAGGTCGTGCTCGTCCGGACCGGCGATGGCCCCGAAGTCGGCGACGCGATCGCCCTGGATCGCGCCGTAGGAGGCGACGCCGGCACGCAGGAAGCTGATCAGTTTCATAAGCTTGGTCTCGATTCTTGAGGTGCGCTGCGGACTAGGCGGCGGGAAGGGGCGCGTGGCCGAAGGTGCGCTCGGCGGTGTTGAGGGCGGCGAAGTCCTTGCCCGACAGCCCCCACTGGTCGATGCGGCCCTCCGGCCAGGTCCAGTCCTCGGGCGCGCCGACCTTGTAGTCGTCGGGGATGATCTCGACGGCGGTCGAGAACTCCACGACCGCGCCGAACGGGGCGATGAAATAGGCGAAGACGTTGTCGCCCGGGCCATGGCGGCCGGGGCCCCAGGCCGGGACGGCGCCGGTGTCGCGCAGGCGGCCGACGCCGCGCATCACCGCGTCCAGGTCGGCCATCTCGAAGGCGATGTGGTTCAGCGAGGTGAAGCCGGCGCGGGCGAAGGCGGTGGAATGGTGCGAGGCGTTGCAGCGCACGAACACCATGCCCTTGGTGCGGTCGGAGACCTTGAAGCCGAGGGCCGCCTCGGCGAAGTCGGCCGTGGCCTCGGCGTTCGCGGCGTTCATCACCACATGGGTCAGCTTGACCGGCAGGTCGCGGCCCTCGATCGGTTCGGCCAGGGCCGCGCCGTGCAGGAAGCGGAACACCTCGCCCTCGGGCAGCTGGACCAGGATCCCCCGGCCGCCGCCGAGGTCCTCAGACACGGTCTCGACCACCGGCGCGCCGGCCGCGCGGGCCTTGGCGGCGATGGCTTCGACCTCGGCTTCCTCGCCGACGAAGGTGGTGCAGCGCACCGACGGGCCGGCCGTCTCGGTCATGGCCACGAGGTAGGGGAAGGCGCCCGAGCCGCGCAGGTAGCGGGTCTCGCCGGCGGTCCCGGCGTCGGCCAGGCCCCAGATCCCGGTCAGGAAGTCCACGGCCGCGGCGGTGTCGGGCAGGTTCAGTTCGATGCTGCGAAGGCGCATGGTGAGGAACTCTAAGCTTGCGGAGCGGGCGCGCCGCCGGGATCGGGGGTGAGGGCGGCGGCGATGACGCCGGCGATGGCGCAGGCCTCGTCGGCGTCGCCGGTGTCGCCGCTGATGCCCACCGCGCCGATGATCCGGCCGCCTTCGTCGCGGATCAGCACGCCGCCGGGCGAGGGGGCCATGGCCCCGCCGCTGATGGCGAACAGGGCCGAGTAGAACACCGGGGCGGCGTTGGCGCGCTTGGCCAGCTCGCGGCTGCCGTAGCCCATGCCCAGCGCGCCCGTGGCCTTGGCGACGGCGATCTGCGGCCGCATCAGGCTGGCGTCGTCCTCGCGCTTGAGGGCCACTAGGTGCGCGCCGGCGTCGAGCACGGCCACGGCTAGCGGCTGGTAGCCGTCGCGACGGGCTTGGGCGAGCGCCGCGTCTACGATGATGGAGGCGGCCTCCAGGGTCAGGCGGGACATGCGGTCTCCTCGGGCGCTTCGACCTTGAGCGAGAGGTCGGCGCATAGCTGGTCGATCAGGGCGGGCAGGGCGTCGGCCGTTTCGGCGATCCCGTAGACGTAGCGGTCGGGGCGCAGCAGCACGGCGGCCGCGCCCTTGGCGTCGAGCCAGGCGGTCAAGGCGCCGTCGGCGTCGTCGAGACCGGCGCCGATCACGTGGATCGAGCCGCCGATGCGGGCGAAGTCCGGCGATGCGGCGACCGGTTCGCTGGCGATGACCGCAAAGCCCTCGCCCAGAACCTCGTCGAGCAGCACGCCGCCGACACGGGGATGGATGAAGCGCTCACCGGAGCCGGGGCGGACGACGCCGGCCTGGTAGGCGGGGATCAGGTCGGCGGCTGTGGTCCCCGGCTTGGCGGCGGCCATGACCTCGCGCATGTGGGCGTCGCGTTCGGCGGCCTTGGCGGGGTCGAGCTGGCAGATGTAGCGGCCCGCGTTCACGGCGGCGCCGATGACGCCGCGCACGTGCGGGTCGCGCTCGGGCTGGTAGGTGTCGAGCAGGGCGTCCTCGGCCAGGCCGGAAATCACCAGCGGCAGCTTCCAGGCAAGGTTGGAGACGTCGCGCAGGCCGTGGCACATGCCCTGGCCGAAGAACGGCGGGGTCTGGTGGGCGGCGTCGCCGGCCAGGAACACCCGGCCCACACGCCAGCGCTCGGCCACCAGGCCGTGGAAGCGGTAGGTGGCCGCGCGCACCAGGCGGTAGGTCGAGCCCTCGACCCACGGGGCGATCAGGGCCTCGACCTGTTCGGAGGCCATCATCGCCTGGTCGTCCTCGCCGGGCAGCAGCATGAACTCCCAGCGGCGGTGATTTCCGCGGCCCGGCACGATGGTGGCCGGACGGCGCGGGTCGCACAGCATCACCGACAGCTGCTGCAGGTCGGCGCCCGACGGCAGGCCGGGAATGTCGGGGAAGACGATCGGGCCGTCGACTTCGGCGTCGACGACCAGCCAGGGCTCCTCGAAGTCCAGGTCGTCGAGCTTGACGCCCAGGCTCTTGCGGACGGCGCTGCGGGCCCCGTCGCAGGCGATCACCCAGCGGGCGCGCAGGGTTTCGCCGCCGGCCAGGACGAGATCGGCGCCGTCGGCGTCCTGGGTCAGGCTCTCCAGCTTGGCGCCCAGGCGTAGGGTGACGGCCGGAAAGCGCGCCAGGGCGTCACGCAGCTGCGCCTCCAGCTCGGGCTGGTAGAAGAAGTAGTCGTTGGCCCAGCCGAAGCGCTTGGCCTGGCCGGCGGTGCCCATGTAGCGGATCACCCCGCCGTCGGCCCCGATGTGCAGGTGGCCCTGCGTCTCGCGCATCAGCGGATGCAGGCGATCGACGAGGCCCGCGCCCTGGAAGATGCGCATCATCTCGTGGTCGAGATGGACGGCGCGGGGCAGGGGATGCGGGTCGCGTTCCTGCTCCAAGACGAGAACGCTGAGGCCCGCCTGGCCCAGGAGGTTGGCGGCCAGGGCCCCGACGGGGCCGCAGCCGACGATGGCGACGTCGTAAATCATCACAGGTGCTTGTCGAGGAAACGGACGATGGCGGGAGCGACCCGGCCGGCGGCGGTGTGGGACGTGTCGACCTCTTCCTCGCTGAACCAGAAGTGGCCGGCGTCGGGCACGGGCAGGGTGCGCACGAAGAAGCGGGCCTGGCGCAGGGCGCGGGCGAAGGCCTCCGACTGGCTCGGAGCGATGTCGTGGTCGTTCTGCCCCCAGATCACCAGCGCCTTCAGGGCGTTGCGATCGTAGCGCACGTGGTGCAGCGGCGAGGCGGCGACATAGAGCTGCGGATCCTCGTAGGGATCAGCGCCCAGCATGCGGTGGGTCGGATCGGTCCCCGGCGCGGCGTTCTTGTCGAGGTCGGCCTGCCAGTGGGCGAAGAGGTCGTAGACGCCGTAGACCGCGACCAGGGTCTTGAACTGGACGGTCTCGCCATAGAGCCAGGGCTGGCCCTGGGCCAGGGCCGCCAGCGCCGTCAGGTGTGCGCCGGCCGAGGCGCCGAGCAGGCCGATACGGTCGGGGTCAACACCGAGGCCAGAGGCCTCGCGTTTCAGAAAGCGGGCGGCCTCGACCACGTCCTGGACGTTGCCTGGGAACGACTTGCCTTCGGTGGAGCGGCGATAGTCGATGGCGAAGACGGCGTAGCCCCGGGCGGCGAGATACTTTCCCCAACGCGCCAGCTGGGCCTTGTCGTTGCGCAGCCAGGCCCCGCCGGGAGCGGCGACCAGCACGGGGTGCGGGCCGGGCGCGTCGGGCAGATAGAGGTCGCCCTTCAGCTGCGCCGAACCGGCCGCGCCGAAGACGATATCGGACCGGACGCTCATCAGGCGGCTGCCCGGGCCAGAGGCTGGGCCGGCGCCTTGTGCATCTTGCCGTCCTTCATGATCATCAGGAGGCGGTCGCGGCGCTGCAGGATCGAGACGTCCTGCGTCGGGTCGCCGTCGACCAGCAGCAGGTCGGCCAGGTAGCCCGGCTCGACCAGGCCCAGCTCATCGGCGCGGCCCATCAGCTCGCCGCCCAGCTTGGTGGCGGCCACCAGGGCCTCGGTGGGGGTGTAGCCGAACAGGTCGACGAAATGTTGCAGGTCGCGGGCGTTGGCGCCGTTGGGATTGAACGGGAAGCCGTAGTCGCCGCCGGGCAGCACGCGCACGCCCCGGCGCTTCAGCTCGGGGATTAGCACCTTGCACTTTTCGACAACCGGAACAGCGGCTTCCTTCATCGAGGTCATGTCGATGTGGGGCGGCGGCTTGGCCTCCAGGGTGGCGACGATGACGCCGATGGCGGGCGCGACGAAGATCTCGTCCTTGTGCGCTTCCAGCAGGTCCAGCGCTTCCTCGTCGGCGTAGGTGCAGTGGTAGAGCACCCGCACGCCGGCCCGCAGGGCCATCTTGATCGCCTCGCCGGCCTGGGTGTGGGCCGACAGCCAGATATCGCTCTCGCGGGCCTGCTCGCCGGCCGCCTGAACCTCTTCCTCGGTGTAGAGGATGTGCTGCGAGGAGCCAGGCAGCAGGGCGTCCTCGCCCGAGATGACCAGCTTGACCTGGTCGATGCCGATGGCCTTGCAGTGCTTGACGAAGGCCTTCATCGCCTCGGGACCGCGGCCGTGCTCGACAGCGCCGGTGTCCTGGCCCTCGGGGCTGCGCTCGATGGTCGAGGCGCGCAGGCGCGGACCCGGCGTCCAGCCGCCCTCGATCTCGTTGCGGACCACCACCTCGATGCGCTCGCCCAGGGCGCCGGCCGAATAGGCGCTGGTGAAGCCGCTTTCCAGCAGGACGCGGGCGTTGCGCATCGTCGCCAGCAGCTGCTCCTCGGGGGGCAGGATGAATTCGGGAATGAAGCGCTCGATCGACGAGGGCCACGACAGGTGGGCGTGGGCCTCGATCAGGCCCGGCATCAGGGTCGCGCCGGCGCCGTCGATGATCGTTGCGTCGGCCGCCTCGATGCGGCCCTCGGTCTGCGTCGCCGCCACGCGGGCGATACGGTTGTCCTCGATCAGGACCTCGCCGGCGAAGGGCGCGCGGCCCGTGCCGTCGAAGACCTGGATATTGGTGATGAGCGTACGCGCCACGTGGATTCCACCCTGACAGTCTTGTTGCGGGCGGCGGTCGATGATGCGCCGCGCCCCTTGCCGCCATTTACGGGGAGCGGACCGGCCGAAAAAAATTCAATCGGGGAATGTCTCGCATCACCGGCGATGATGGGGCCGCCGACGCGCGGGAAGCCTTCATGCGGCTTATGGTCGCCATTCAGCGATTGAATTGGCGGATCGTCAGTATCGCGAGGAAGCTCCTCCCATGCCGCCGTCAGAGCGGTCTTGGGAGGAAACAGGACATGACCATCGACATGGTCTCGCGCCGCCAGCGCCGCGCGCACGGGCTGACCAGCAGCCTCTTCTGCTTCACCACGATCATCGCCGGCCTGACGGCCGCCGCGGTCGTGCTCAAGATCCTGATCGGCCTGGCGACCTAGAGCCGTTCACCGGCGCTTGTCTCCAAGACGCGCAGGGCCCTAAAGGCTCTGAGCGTGCTCGATCAGGAAGTCGCGCAGCCACAGCGTGCCCGCGTCGGTTTCCTTGTTCTTGTGCCACTGCAGGAACTCGGTGAACGTCGCGATCTCCACCGGCGGCGCCAGCACCTTCAACGGCAGGCGCTTGGCCAGGATGGCCGCGTTGCGGGCGTGGACGGTGGCGATCATGTTGGTGCCCACCACGATCTCGGCGACGCAGTTGAAGGTCGGCGCGTGGACGACGATGTTGCGCTCCACGCCCTGGGCGTCCAGCGACTCCTGCTCGATGTGCGGCGGGTTGTGCGGACCCAGCGTCACCGACACGTGCTCCAGCTCGAGGTACTTTTCCAGACTGAGGCTGGCGCCGACCAGCGGGTTGTCGCGCCAGGCGATGCAGGCGAAGCGGTCGCTGAACAGCGGGCTCTTCGGATGGCCCGGATCGCACTTGCGCTCGGGCGAGATCATGAAATCGATCTTGCCCTCGCCCAGCAGGGCCGCGCTCTGGTCGGACGTCAGCAGCACCACGATCTTCAGCCGCGGCGCGACGGTCACCAGCTTGCGGATGGCCCCGGTCATCAGAACGTTGAAGACATAGTCCGAGCAGACGAAGGTGAAGGTGCGGTCGGCGGCGGCGGGGTCGAACTCCGAGCGGGTGACGACGATGCGGCGCAGGCCGTCCAGGGCCTCGCTCACAGGACCGGCCAGGCTTTCGGCGAAGGGCGTCGGCACCATCTTGCGGCCGACCTGGATCAGCAGGTCGTCCTCGAAGTGCATGCGCAGGCGCGAAAGGGCGTTGCTGATCGCCGGCTGGGTGAGGCGCAGGGCCTGGGCCGTCTGGCTGACGCTGCGTTCCTGCAGCAGGGAATCCAGCACGACGAGCAGGTTCAGGTCGAGATTGTGAAAGCGCACGGCGGATCCTCCTGCGGGCGTCGGGCCTTCTGCGGACCCTGACATTTCATCGGCCTTAGACCGAGCGGCGCCATTGGGGCAAGCGCGATATTGGTTTCATTATGTGAAACGCAGTCCCGGATAATCTTGAGTGATAGTTGCTGTTCAACGATTGAATTAGTCGGTGCGAGACCCCCTCGCTACCGTCCAGCTCAAGACCAAACGCCGGCGGCAAGCCGGGGTCCAGGGAAACGGAAACGAAGCCGGACGACGAAAGATCGCCGGCTCGCAGGGAAGGGGAACCCCCATGAACGCATTCAAGCTCAGCCTGCTGGCCGCCACCGGCCTCAGCGTCGCCGTCGGCGGCGCGGCCCACGCTCAACAAGCCTCGCCCGCCAATGGCGCGACCACCGAGTCGCCGATCGCCATCGAGGAAGTGGTGGTCACCGCCACCCGCCGCTCCGAGCGCCTGCAGGACGTGCCACTGGCCGTCTCGGCCGTCAGCGGCGACCAGCTGGCCGCCACCGGCGCCAAGGCCGTGACCGACCTGCAGTACTCGGTCGCCGGCGTGCAGTTCGGCACCACCCCCAACGACTCCGGCTTCCGTCTCCGCGGCGTCGGCTCGGCCGGCGGCTTCACCTCCAGCTCGGAATCGCCGGTCGGCCTGGTGGTCGACGGCGTCGTGGTGCCGTTCGGCTCGCCGGTCGACAGCCTGGGCGACCTGGAGCGCGTCGAAGTGCTGAAGGGTCCGCAAGGCACCCAGTTCGGCAAGAACGCCTCGAGCGGCGTCATCTCGATCACCACCCGCAAGCCGAGCCTGACCGCGGCCACCGGCGACTTCTTCGCCTCCTACGGCTCCCTGAACGAACGCGACATCCACGGCGGCGTCACCGCGCCGCTGTCGGACACCCTGGCCGTCGGCATCTTCCTCTACGACAAGGCCTATGACGGCTATGTCCGCAACGTGGTGCGCAACGAGGACTGGGGCGGCATCCACAACAACGGCGCCCGCGGCAAGCTCTACTGGAAGCCCAGCGACACCTTCAGCGCCTATCTGATCGGCGACTATTCGCGTCAGCGCCAGAAGGGCCCCGGCCAGCTGTGGACCCTCAACAAGGCTCCGACCATCGACGCCAACTTCCTGGCTCCCTTCACCAGCCTGTCGGCGCTGGGCGTCACCCCCGGGGCTTCCAACGACAAGTCCATCGAGGACGGCGGCGGCAGCCTGGCCACGACCAACTACGGCGCCTCGCTGGAGCTGAACTGGGAACTGGGCGACTACACCCTGACCTCGCTGAGCGCCTATCGCGGCTACAAGGACGATCCGTACAACTACTCGATCGACGCCTCGCCGCAGGCCAAGTTCACCGCCCAGGCGCGCGGGCAGGTCAAGACCCAGGCCTCGCAGGAATTCCGCCTGACCTCGCCCAGCGGCGACCGGCTGTCCTATGTGGCCGGCCTGTTCGTCTCGCGGCTGGAGACCGAGAACACCGGCGAAAGCGCCCAGCTGCGCCCGGCCACGCCCTACAGCACCGCCCCGGTGGTCTCGATCACCGCCGGCCTGAACCACGGCAAGACCAAGACCGACAGCGCCGCGGTGTTCATCGACGGCCGCTACAAGCTGACCGACAGCCTCAGCCTGCTGGGCGGCGCGCGCATGACCAAGGACAAGGTCGAGGCCTCCAACTGGTCGGAGCTTGATCCGTCGCTGCCGGCCTTCCTGACGGCCGGCGGAACCACCGTGCCCTATACGCCGCGCGCCCTGCAGACAGGCTCGACCTCGAAGTCCAGCCCCTCGGGTCGCATCGGCCTGGACTGGAAGCCTTCGGACAACGTGCTGATCTTCGGCACCGTGGCCCGCGGCTATCTCGGCCCGACGGTGACCTTCTCGGCGCTCAGCGGCACCAAGACCAACGTCGCGCCGCAGACGGTCGACGACATCACCATCGGCGCCAAGACGACCCTGCTGGACCGTCGCCTGACCCTGAACGGCAACATCTTCTACGACAAGTACACCGACCTGCAGACGGCGGTGCTGCGCAACAACGAGTTCGTCACCGAGAACGCCGGCGGCCTGGAGGCCAAGGGCTTCGAGATCGAGGCCAATCTGCGGGTCAATTCCTCGCTGAAGCTGAACGCCTCGACCACCTATTCCGACGCCAAGTACACCGACTACGTCACCAGCTGCCCGAACAACCTGATCCTGGCCGGCTATGTCGGCTGCACCCTGACCAACGGCACCTACGTCTATCAGGCCAAGGGCCAGACCCTGGCCGGCGCGCCGAAGGTCACCGTCGTGCTCGGCGCCAACTACGAACACGCGATCACCGACGCCCTGACGTTCGACGCCTCGGCCAACTACTCCTACCGCACCAAGACCCAGAACAGCGTCGGCGATCCCAACACCATCCAGAAGGGCTACGGCGTGCTCAACGTCTCGGCCGGGATCGGTCCGGAAGACCGCCAGTGGCGCGTGGGCGTCTTCGCCCGCAACCTGCTCAAGCAGGACTTCAACGCGGCGATCATCACCCTGCCGTTCCAGAGCGGCTATGACGGCTACATCAACTGGCGCACCCGCGAGGCCGAGCGCACCGTCGGCGTGACCCTCGAAGGCCACTTCTGATGCGGGGCAGACTCTTCCTTCTGGTGGGCGCGGCTCTCGCCGCGTTCGCCGGGAGCGCCTTGGCCCAGGGCATCCCGCAGCGCGTCGAGGTCCGCACGATCCCGGCGCCGCCCCAGCCCGGCGCGATCCCCCTCTGGCCCGGCGTCGCGCCGGGTTCGGAGGGCGCGACCCAGGTCGAGCACTGGAACTACCTGATCGACGGGGTGGCCGTACGCAACGTCACCAAGCCGACCCTGACGCCGTATCTGCCGGCCAAGGGCAAGGCCACCGGCGCGGCGGTGATCGTCGCCCCCGGCGGCGCCTACATGCTGCTGTCGATGGAGTGGGAGGGCGAGAAGGTCGCCCAGTGGCTGGCCGATCACGGGATCGCCGCCTTCGTGCTGAAGTACCGCCTCGACCCGACTCCCGCCGACGACCAGGAAACGCTGAAGGTGCTGGGCGCGCGCTTCGGTGCCGCGGCCAAGGCCGGGGCCGACAAGGCCCCGCCGATCAGCCAGCCCCTGGCGCTGGACGACGCCCAGCAGGCCCTGCGCCTGGTGCGCTCGCGCGCCGGCGAGTGGGGCGTGGATCCCAAGCGGGTGGGGCTGATGGGCTTCTCGGCCGGGGCCATGACCACCCTGGGCGCGACGTTGCGCAATGCGCCCGACGCCCGTCCGGACTTCGTCGCCCCGATCTACGGCCCGATGAACACGGTGAGCCCGCCGGCCGATCCGCCGCCGATGTTCACCGCCATCGCCAATGACGACCCGCTGTTCGGCAACACCGACTACGGCCTGGTCCAGGGCTGGAAGAAGGCCGGCGGCAAGGTCGAGATGCACGTCTACGAGAAAGGCGACCACGGTTTTGGCCTGCACAAGCGGGGCACGACCAGCGATCTCTGGATCGACCAGTTCTACGCCTGGATGGCCGCCCGCGGCCTGCTGAAGCCCGCCGCCTGACGTCCTTTCTTTTCCGAATTTTCCAGTTCGAGTTCCGGAGCCTTCTATGTCTATCCGTGACGCAGACTTCTCCCGCCGGGCCCTGCTGGCCGCTGGAGCCGCTGGGGCCGCCGCCGCGGCCGCTGCTCCGGTCGCCGCCCCCGCCATGGCCGCGGGGGCGGGCGACTTCCCCAAGGGCTTCCTCTGGGGCGCGGCCACCGCCGGCCACCAGGTGGAAGGCAACAACGTCAACAGCGACACCTGGCTGTTGGAGCAGCTGAAGCCCAGCCCGTTCATGGAGCCGTCGGGCGACGCCTGCGACCACTATCACCGCTACGAGGCCGACATCGCCCTGCTGGCGAAGCTGGGTTTGAACACCTACCGCTTCTCGCTGGAATGGGCGCGGATCGAGCCGGCCAAGGGCCAGTTCTCGGCCGCCGAGCTGGAGCACTATCGCCGGGTCGCCCAGACCTGCCGCAAGCACGGCGTCACGCCGCTGATCACCTTCAACCACTTCGTCGTGCCGCGCTGGTTCGCGGCCCAGGGCGGCTGGGAGAACCCGGAAAGTCCGGCCCTGTTCGCGCGCTACTGCGCCTATGCGGTCAAGGGCGTGGGCGACCTGGCCGGCGGGGCCGCCACCTTCAACGAGCCCAATATCGGCCTGCTGCTGCAGTGGATTTTGCCGCCGTTCATCCTCGACCAGATGAAGCAGGCGATGGTCGACGCGGCCAAGGCCTGCGGCACGCCGCTTTTCTCCAGCGCCCAGTTCGGTCGCCAGGACGTGATGCTGCCCAACCTGATCGAGGCCCACAAGCAGGGCTACGCCGCCATCAAGGCCGGTCCCGGCGACTTCCCGGTCGGCGCCACCCTGGCGATGTTGGACGACCAGGCCGTGGGCGAGAACAGCCGGCGCGACGAGAAGCGGGCCCAGTGCTATGATCCCTGGCTGGAGGCCATCAAGCAGACCGGCGACTTCGTCGGCGTGCAGACCTACAGTCGCGCGCTGATCGACGCCAAGGGCCAGATGCAGCCGCCGCAGGGCGTCGAGCTGACCCAGACCGGCGAGGAGTTCTCGCCCCAGGCCCTGGGCCAGACCGTGCGCTACGCCCACGCCCTCTCGGGCAAGCCGATCTATGTCACCGAGAACGGCGTCGCGATCGAGGACGACACGCGTCGCGTGGCCTATATCAAGATCGCGCTGCAAGGCCTCAAGGCGGCGATGGACGACGGGATCCCGGTGAAGGGCTACGTCCATTGGTCGCTGCTGGACAATTTCGAGTGGGTGTTCGGCTACGGGCCGAAATTCGGCATCGTTGCGGTGGACCGCGCCACCCAGGCCCGCACGCCCAAGCCCAGCGCCGTGCTGCTGGGCCAGATCGCCCGCGCCAACCGGATCTGAGGCCATGAAGAACGCTCTCATCGCGGGCCTCATCGGCGGCGTCATCGGCGCGGTGATCAGCGCCGCCGTCGGCTACGTCGTCCCGCTGCCGCCGCACGCGGCCGCCAACGCCTTCGGCAACGGGATCAGCGGCTTGTTCAGCGGCTTCTTCGGCGGCTTCATGGCCCTGCTGGTCGAGGGCCTGAAGGCCCGTCGCGCCGCTTCTGGCCTGAAGTCCGCCTGATCTGATCTTTGTTCGGGCGGCCGGCGCCGGCCGCCCCTGGAGTACACGCCCATGACCCTGGCTCGACGCCTGATCGCCGGAGCGGCCCTGGCCGCCATGCTCGCCGGATCGCCGGCCCTGGCTCGGCAGGAAGAGCTTGCGAAGAGCTTCGTCGATCCGCCCAACACGGCCCGGCCGCGCGTCTGGTGGCACTGGATGAGCGGCAACGTCACCCAGGACGGCATCGACAAGGACCTGGCCTGGATGAAGCGCATCGGCCTGGCCGGGGTGCAGAACTTCGACGCCGGCTTCAACGACGGCGGCTTCTTCGACACCCCGCACATCGTCGACAAGCGCCTGGTGTTCATGACGCCGGAGTGGCGGGCGGCGTTCAAGCACGCCGTCCAAACGGCCGACGCCGACGGCTTCGAGTTCGCCATCGCCGGCTCGCCCGGCTGGAGCGAGACCGGCGGTCCTTGGGTCAGACCCGAACAGGCGATGAAGAAGCTGGTCTGGAGCGAGACGATCGTCGAGGGCGGGCGCAAGCTCGACAAGCCCCTGGCCGCGCCGCCGTCGGTGAGCGGTCCGTTCCTGGGCGTGCCGGGCGGCGGCTCGGCGATGGCGGCGATCAAAGGGGAGCTGCCGACCTATTATCGTGACGCGGCCGTGGTCGCCTACCGCCTGCCGGCGGCCGAGCAGGCGCCTGTCGCGCCGGCCAGGATCACCGCCAGCAATCCCATCAATGTCGCCCTGCTGACCGACGGCGACCTGGTGCGCCAGGTCGAACTGCGCTTCGCACCCGACAAGGAGACCTGGATCCAGGTTGAATACGCCAAGCCCCAGACCCTGCGGGCGCTGCGGCTGGTGGCCGCCCATGCCGGCGGCTTCGGCGAGTTCGGGGCCACGGCGCCCGAGGGCCGTATCGAGGCCAGCGACGACGGCAAGGCCTTCCGTCCGATCGTCAAGCTGCCGGTCCACGGCGCCTTGCAGCAGACCGTAGCCTTCCCGGCGACGACGGCGCGCTACTTCCGGGTCGTCTTCCTGCCGCGGCCGTCCAACCCGGCCCTGGCCATGGCCGGGCTGAAGGACCCGACCAGCCACCAGATCGCCGAGCTGGCCTTCGAGGCCGGCGCGCGGGTGCACCGCTTCGAGGACAAGGCCGGCTGGTCGTCGGCCGGCGGCCTGGACGAGGATCCGACGCCCCAGGCCTCGGCCGACACCATCGTGCATCGCGCCGACGTCGTCGACCTGACCGATCGTCTGAAATCCGACGGGACCCTGGACTGGACGCCGCCGGCCGGCCGCTGGGAGGTGCTGCGCTACGGCTATTCGCTGACCGGCCGCCAGAACAGCCCGGCCTCGGCCGAAGGCACCGGGCTGGAGGTCGACAAGCTCAGCCGCGAGCACGTCACCGCCTATGCCGACACCTATCTGGACCTCTACCGGCAGACCGTCGGCCCCGAGCTGATGGGCAAGCGCGGCGTCCAGGCGATGATCACCGACAGCTGGGAGGCCGGCTCGGCCAACTGGACCGAGAAGATGCTGGCCCAGTTCCAGGCCCGGCGCGGCTATGACCCCCGGCCCTGGCTGCCGGTGCTGAGCGGCCGGGTGGTCGAGAGCGCCGCGGCCAGCGACGCCTTCCTGTGGGATTTCCGCAAGACCATCGGCGACCTGATCGCCGACGAACATTACGGCGCGCTGTCGGACGCCCTGCATGCGCGGGGCATGAAGCGCTACGGTGAGTCCCACGAGACCGGCCGCGCCTTCGTCGGCGACGGCATGCAGGTCAAGAAGAGCGCCGACGTGCCGATGGGCGCGACCTGGACCGAGGTGCCGGTCACCAACGATCCCTTCAGCTACGACGCCGATATCCGCGAGAGCGCGTCGGTGGCCCACCTCTACGGCCAGAACCTGGTGGCGGCGGAGTCGTTCACCAGCGCCAGCAGCCCCTTCGGCTACGACCCGGCCAAGCTGAAGCCGACCGCCGACGCGATGATGGCCAACGGCCTCAACCGCTTCATCATCCACACCTCGGTGCATCAGCCGCTCGACACGGCTGGACCCGGCATGACCCTGGCCATCTTCGGCCAGTGGTTCACCCGCAAGGAGACCTGGGCCGAGCAGGCGGGGCCGTGGATCGACTATCTGTCGCGCAGCTCGCTGCTGCTGCAGCAGGGCCGCTTCGCCGCAGACGTCGCTTGGTTCTACGGCGAGGACGGCAACATCACCGAGCTCTACGGCAAGGCCATGCCGAAGATCCCGGCCGGCCACGCCTACGACTTCGTTAACGGCGACGCCCTGGTGAATCTGGTCGAGGCCCAGGACGGCCAGGTCGCCACGCCTTCGGGCATGCGCTACCGGGTGCTGGCCATCGATCCGTCGGTGCGCCGCATGACCGTTCCCGTCCTGCGCAAGCTGGCGGCCCTGAAGGCGGCCGGCGTGCCGATCGTCGGCGTCCGCCCCGACGCCACGCCCAGCCTGTCGGACGATCCGGCCGAGTTCCAGCGCCTGGCCGACCAGGTCTTCGCGGGCGTGAGCGCCGACCTCGGCGCGGCCCTGGCGGGGATCGGTCCGGACGCCGACGACGGCGGCGCGGGCCTGCGCTTCGTGCACCGCCAGTTGCCGGACGGCGACCTCTACTTCGTCAGCAACCCAGGTGAAGCCAAGACCGCCGAGGTCAGCTTCCGGGCCAGCGGCCGCGAAGCCGAAATCTGGCGGGCCGACACCGGCTCGATCACGCCGGCCAGTTACAAGACCGTCGGCGGCCGCACAACCGTGCCGCTGGCGCTGAACGCCCACGACGCCGTGTTCGTGGTGTTCCGCAAGGCTGGACCGCCTGAACGCACAGTCCCGGCCAAGGTCCGCACCGTGGCCGCCACCATCGATGGCGGCTGGACGCTGAGCTTCCCGCAAGGCCCGACCTTGAAGGACGTCAAGCCCGGCTCCTGGACCGAGAATGCGGATCCGGCCGTGCGCTACTTCTCCGGAACGGCCGCCTATACCACCACCTTCAAGGCTCCGAAGGCGAGGAAGGGGGCTCGCGTCGTGCTCGACCTGGGCGCGGTCAAGAACCTGGCCAGCGTCAGCGTCAACGGCAAGGACCTGGGCGTGCTGTGGAAGGCGCCGTTCGAGATCGACGTCACCGACGCCCTGAAGGCCGGCGACAACAGGCTGGAGGTCAAGGTCGTCAACCTGTGGCCCAACCGCCTGATCGGCGACAAGCAGCCGGGCTACGCCGGCGCCAAGACCTTCGCCACCTTCGATCCCTATCCGCCGCAGGCGCCGCTTTCGCCGTCGGGTCTCCTCGAACCCGCCAGGCTGATCGTGGAGCGCCAGGAGTAGTCATGGGCAATCCGCTTCTCGGGCTCGTCTTCCACTGGCTGGGCGGGCTGTCCTCGGCCAGCTTCTACGTGCCCTACAAGGGCGTGCGGAAGTGGTCGTGGGAGATCTTCTGGCTGACCGGCGGCATCGTCAGCTGGCTGATCGCGCCGTGGCTGTTCGCCAGCCTGCAGACCAAGGACCTGCTGGCCGTGCTGGCCGCCACACCGCGCGCGACGCTGTTCTGGTGCTGGCTGTTTGGGGCCCTGTGGGGCCTGGGCGGCCTGACCTTCGGCCTGACCATGCGGTATCTGGGCCTCTCGCTGGGCATGGCCGTGGCCCTGGGCCTGACGACCGCCTTCGGCACGCTGGTGCCGCCGCTGTTCGACGGCACCTTCGCCGACAAGCTGCTGGCCAACACCAGCGGCCGGGTGATCCTGGCCGGCGTCGTCGTCACCCTGCTGGGCATCGTGCTGGTGGCCCTGGCCGGCAAGGCCAAGGAGGCCGAGCTGTCGCACGAGGCCAAGACCGCCGCCGTCGGCGAGTTCGACCTCAGGAAGGGCCTGGCGGTCGCGGTGTTCTCCGGGATCATGAGCGCCTGCTTCGCCTTCGGCCTGGCCGCCGGCGAGCCGATCCGCAGGCTGTCGCTGGAACACGGCACGGGCGTGCTGTGGCAAGGCCTGCCGGTGCTGTGCGTGGTGCTGCTGGGCGGTCTCTCGACCAATCTGGTCTGGTGCGGCGGGCTGATCCTCAAGAACCGCAGCGCCGGCGAATGGCTCGGGCGAGGGCAGGGCGCCGGCGCGCCGCTGGCCCTCAACTTCGGCCTCTGCGCCCTGGGCGGCCTAGCCTGGTACCTGCAGTTCTTCTTCTACACGATGGGGGAGAGCCAGATGGGCCGGTTCGGCTTCTCCAGCTGGACCCTGCACATGGCCAGCATCATCATCTTCTCGACGCTGTGGGGCTTCGCCCTGAAGGAGTGGGCGCCGGCCAGCAAGCGGACGCGCGGCCTGGTGGTGATGGGCATCGCCGTACTGGTGGCCTCGACCGTCGTCATCGGTATCGGCAACGCGCTGGCGGGGTAGGATGACCTGATGACCGACAGCGCCCAGAAGCTCTCCCAGACCCTGCATCGCGGCCTCGACATCCTCGAGGCCGTGGCCGCCGGCTGCGCCAGTCCGGCGCAGATCGCCGAGCGGCTGTCGCTGAGCCGCAGCACGACCTACCGGCTGGCGGCCCTGCTGGCCGAGCGCGGTCATCTGGACGTCGGCGGCCAGGGCTACAAGCTGGGACCGCGCATGTTCGCCCTGGGCGCCAGCGCCGCGCGCGCGGTCGATTTGCCCAGGCTCGCCCAGCCGATCCTCGAAGGCCTAACCCGCGACACCGGCGACGCGGCCAATCTGGGCGTGCGCGACGGCGAGGAGGTGATCTATGTCGCCCAGTCGCCCGGCACGCGCCGGCTGGTCGTCCGCCACGGCGTCGGCGCGCGCAACCAGCTTCGCCAGACGGCCATGGGCCAGGCGCTGATGCTCGACGGCAGCGACGAGGCCGGCGAGACGCCCGAATGGGCCGCCGTCATGCGCCAGGCGCGGACCCGGGGTCTGGGCTTCCACCGCGACGAGTTCGGCGACGCCATCGTCTGCATCGCGGCCCCCGTGCGCGACGCCGCCGGCGCGATCGTCGCGGCCATCAGCCTGTCGACCATCCCACAATATCTCGACGACGAACGCCTGGAGCGCCTTAGGACCCAGGTCCGCGAAGCCGGCCAGGCCCTGAGTCGCAGGATCGGCGGCGAATAGGGCTCCCCTTGGCGAGTTTTCGGACGCCGCCGCCCTGGCGAAAGCCTAGGGCGTTTCAATGATTGATTTTTGACTGCAAAATTATGGTGACGGCTGAGACGTTATCCGTAATGCATCCTGCATGACGTCTTTTCATTGCTAAGGCCGAGTTATTGACGCGAGGCTGAACTAGGCAGATCGGTAACCGCTGTTTCGCTTCGCGTAGGCGTCTCGCGTTTCATGAATGTCTCAACGGCGACAGGGGAGGCGGAGGACCGCATCCCGGAAAGCCGCCGCGAACTTCAGGTATCCGCGCCAACGCTTCCTGCGCCGACCCTGGACCCGCCAACCCCGTCTCCCCCGTCGACGTTGTGATCGAGGCCTTCCTTTGGATCGCGCGGACGGGCCTTGCGGCTCCCGCGCGAAGCGTTCGGGAGCCAGTCATGGCCGACATAGACATCACCGCACCAGGCAGTACGACCACGGTCAACGGCGTGATCATCACCTACGGAAGCCCAATCGGATCGGGCACCGGCCTCTACGCCCCGTTCCTCGCCATCGGCGACAACGACGGCAACGAGAACGGCTTCAACACCGACGCCAGCGGCGTGCTGAACACCAACGCCGCCAAGACCAGCAGCCTGACCTTCAACCAGATCCCCATCCGGGTGATCGACGGCGTGCAGTACCTGGAATTCCGGCTCGACCTCAATGAGACCAACGCCAATCCGCTGACCGCGCTCAACGCGATGAAGATCTACTATTCGTCCGCCCCGGCGACGGGCGCGGACTATGTCGCCGGCACGCAGGAACTCGACGCCGACTTCACCAAGATCTTCGATCTCGACGCCGGCGGCGACAAGACGCTGCTGATGGACGCCCACTCCTCGGGCAGCGGCAACGACGACTACGTCTTCTACGTGCCGGTCTCCCTGTTCGGCGGCGCCGACCTGAGCACGGCCTACATCACCATGTACGCCGAGTTCGGCCGGCCGGGCACGGCCTACGGCGCCGACGACGGCTTCGAGGAGTTCAACACCGAGCAGGCCGCCATCATCAGCGGCGTCAAGTTCCTCGACGCCGACGGCGACGGGGTCAAGGACGCGGGCGAGGCCGGCCTGTCGGGCTGGACGATCTTCGTCGACGACAACAAGAACGGCGTGCTGGACGCGGGCGAACGCTCGACGGTCACCGGCGCCGACGGCTCGTTCCAGATCGGCGGCCTGCCGATATCGCTGGGTACGGTCCAGGTCGACGAGGTGCTGAAGGACGGCTGGAGCCAGACCACCGGCGCCTTCGAGACCGTCACCCTGAGCGCGGCCACCACCTACAATGTCGAGATCGGCAACCAGCCGATCCCGCCGCATGTCGACGTGGTCAAGACGGCAGGAACCCGCACCGACGGCGACGGCAACGGCGATGACGCGGGCGACACCCAGCTCTTCAATTTCACGGTCACCAACACCGGCACGATCAACCTGCTGAACGTCACCCTGACGGATGACAACGGCACGCCCGGAAACACGGCCGACGACATCCCCGTGACGCTCACGGGCCTCACCGACCGCGACGGCGACGGCCAGGCCGACGACCTCGCGCCCGGAGCGGCGGCCACCGGCAGCCTGCTCCACGTCTTCAGCCAGGCCGAGATCGAGGCCGCCGGCTACACCAACACCGGTACGGCCACGGGCGTCTCGGCCAGCGGCCTGACGGCGTCGGACACCGATCCCGAGACCGTCGCCCTGACCCGCAATCCCGCGCTCAACATCACCAAGGACGCCAGCGTCCCCGGCGGTACGGCCGACGCGGCCGGCGAGCAGATCAGCTACGTCATCACCGTCGCCAACACCGGCAACGTGATGCTGGACGGCGTCACCGTCACCGACCCCTACGCCGACGCCGGCTCGATCGTGCGCGGCGCCGATGTGGTTGGCGACAATGACGGCCTGCTGGAGGTCGGCGAAACCTGGGGCTACACGGCCAAGCACACCGTGACCCAAGCCGAGATCGACTCCAACGGCGGCGGCGACGGCGCTCTGGAGAACACGGCCACCGCTGACTCCAACCAGACCGGTCCCGATACCGACGACGCCAGTGTCCCGGTCGATCGTCGGCCCAGCCTCAACATCGTCAAGGACGCCACCGTCCCCGGCGGCACGGCCGACGCGGCCGGTGAACAGATCAGCTATGTCATCACGGTCGCCAACACCGGCAACACCACGCTGGACGGCGTCACCGTCACCGATCCCTACGCCGACGCCGGATCCCTGGTCCGCGGCGCCGACGTGGTTGGCGACAATGACGGCCTCCTGGAAGTCGGCGAAACCTGGGGCTACACGGCCAAGCACACCGTGACCCAGGCTGAGCTGGACTCCAACGGCGGCGGCGACGGGCAACTGGAGAACACGGCCACCGCCGACTCCAACCAGACCGGCCCGGACACCGACGACGCCAGCGTCCCAGTCGCCCCCCGACCCAGTCTGAACATCGCCAAGGACGCCACCGTGCCTGGAGGCACGGCCGACGCGGCCGGTGAGCAGATCAGCTATGTCATCACGGTCGCCAACACCGGCAACACGACGCTGGACGGCGTCACCGTCACCGACCCCTACGCCGATGTCGGATCCCTGATCCGCGGCGCTGACGTCTCCGGCGACAATGACGGCCTGCTGGAGGTCGGTGAGACCTGGGGCTACACCGCCAAGCACACCGTCACCCAAGCCGAGATCGACTCCAACGGCAGTGGAGACGGACAGCTGGAGAACACAGCCACCGCCGACTCCAACCAGACCGGCCCCGACACCGACGACGCCACCGTGCCCGTCGATCGTCGGCCCAGCCTCAACATCGTCAAGGACGCCACCGTCCCCGGCGGCACGGCCGATGCGGCCGGTGAGCAGATCAGCTACGTCATCATCGTCGCCAACACCGGCAACACGACGCTGGACGGCGTGACGGTGACGGACCCCTACGCCGATGTCGGATCCCTGGTCCGCGGCGCCGATGTCTCGGGCGACAACGACGGCCTGCTCGAAGTCGGTGAAACCTGGGGCTACACGGCCAAGCACACTGTCACCCAAGGAGAGCTCGACTCCAACGGCGGCGGCGACGGACAGCTGGAGAATACGGCCACCGCCGACTCCAACCAGACCGG
Organism: Caulobacter sp. GW821-FHT09B11; assembly: GCF_059418205.1. Lineage (NCBI taxonomy): Bacteria > Pseudomonadati > Pseudomonadota > Alphaproteobacteria > Caulobacterales > Caulobacteraceae > Caulobacter > Caulobacter sp. GW821-FHT09B11. The sequence continues at coordinate 91,149 of NZ_JBWKPK010000014.1, forward strand.
TCCCGACACCGACGACGCCACCGTGCCCGTGCAGCAGAAGGCGAGCATCGACATCGAGAAGTACGTCTCGATCGATGGCGGCGCGACCTGGAACGACGCGGACAATCCGATGGGGCCGATCGCCACCTCCGGCGCCAACATCATGTTCAAGTTCGTGGTCGCCAACACCGGCAACGTCACCCTGACCAACGCCTCGGTGACCGACTCCGTGTTCGACCTGAACGGCGCGGCGGCAGGCACGGCGCGGACGCTGGGAACCCTGGGGGTCGGCGCCAGCACCGAGTTCCAGATTTCCGCGCCCTGGACCGCCGGCCAGCACGTCAACGACGCCACCGCTTCGGGCAGCTATTCCGGCGGTCCGGTCAGCGACCATGACCTGGCCTACTACTACGGCCTGATCGACTGCGTCGGCACGCGCACCCCGGGCTTCTGGCTGTCGCCCAACGGCCTGACCTTCTGGGACGGCACGGTGGGCAACGAAACCAAGTCCGGCCCGGACTTCCCGAACGGCGAACTGCTGGCCTTCAACAACGGCATCACCGACGGCCCCGACCCGGGCAGCAGCAACAAGGAAGAGCGCTACATCCTGCTGGGCGACTACAACGGCAACGGCGTCACCGACGCCGGCGAGGACACCCTGAAGATGTCCCTGGCGATGGCTCTCAAGGTCATCGACGCCTCGCAGAAGCCGTCGCAGGACGCGCGCTATGTCCTGGGTCGCGACGTCATCGCCGCCTGGCTGAACTTCGAGGCCGGCAACGGCGCTGGCGGGGCGCTCGATCCAAACAGCCCGACCTACAAGATGAACAAGGCCATCGACTGGCTGCAGCAATACGCCGACGCCAACCATGACGGCGTGGCCGACTTCAACGGTCTGGCGATCAAGCAGAACAGCGCGGCCTGGCAGGGCTCCGGCTCGGCGTTGCACACGGCGCTCGACGAGTACAACAACCACGGCACGATCAATGGCGTGGCCTATTCGTGCAGCGCCGACGACCACCTGTTCGTGACCATGCTGACCCGCTTCCACGAGGACGCCCTCGCATGAGCGGCCGGGGCGGCGAGGGCAGGGCGGGAGGCTCGGGGCGGCGCGCCCTTCCCGAGCCGCTGGCCGGCGCCTTGAAGACCTGCCGGCGGCACCTGCTGATCGCCGCCGGCTTCAGCGCCCTGGTCAACATCCTCTACCTGGCGCCGACCCTCTACATGCTGCAGATCTACGACAGGGTCCTGCCCACCGGCGGGCTCCTGTCGTTGACGTTTCTGACCGTGGCGGTCGTCTTCGCCCTGGCCACCCTGGCCCTGCTGGACAGCCTTCGCCAGCGCATCCTCGTGCGCATGGGCCTGCGCCTCGACCGCCAGTTGGCGCCCGAGGTGCTGACCCGGCTGACCGGGGGCCTGGCCCCCGACGCCGGGCCGCGACTGCGCCAGGCCATGCGCGAGTTCGACGCCTTCCGCAACGTCGTCTCGGGTCCGGCGTCCACGGCGATGCTCGACGCGCCCTGGACCCCGATCTACCTGATGCTCTGCTTCATCCTGCACCCGCTGCTGGGCGTCATATCGGTGATCGGGGCGGGGGTCCTGCTGCTGCTCGCGATCCTCAACGAGCAGGCCACGCGCGCCAAGCTCGAAGCCTTGAACGAGGCCTCGGCCGGGGCCTACGCCACGCAGGAAGCGATCACCAGCCAGGGCGGACTGGTCAAGGCGCTGGGCATGCGCGAGCCCCTGATCGTGCGCCAGTTGCTGGATCGTCGCGCCGCCGTGGGCCTGCAGGCCGACGCCCAGTTCACCGGCGGCGTCTATACCGGCCTAATCCGCTTCCTGAGGCTGACGCTGCAGTCCCTGGCGCTGGGGACCGGCGCCTGGCTGGCGGTGCGCCACGAGATCTCGGCCGGCGGCGTGATCGCCGCCTCGATCCTGCTGAGCCGCAGCCTGGCGCCCGTGGAGCAGATCGTTGGGGCCTGGAAGAGCGTGATCCAGGCGCGCGACGGCCTGCGCACCCTGGTGGAGCTTTTCGAGCGCGCCCCGGCCGCGCCGATCCGCACGCGCCTGCCCGAGCCCAAGGGCCGGCTGCGGGCCGAGCAGGCCGGCGTCCGCGCCGCCGACGGCGCGGGCATGATCCTGCGCGGCGTCTCCTTCGACCTCAATCCCGGCGAGATCATCGGCGTCGTCGGCCCCAGCGGCGCGGGCAAGACCACCCTGGCCAGGGTGCTGGTCGGCGCCCTCACGCCCGACCAGGGTTGCGTGCGCATCGACGGCGCGGACCTTTCCGACTGGCAGTCCGAGCGCCTGGCCGCCCACATCGGCTATCTGCCGCAGAACTGCGGCCTGTTCGCCGGCACGGTGAAGGAGAACATCGCCCGCTTCGCCAGCATCACCGAGACCGACCCGCGCGAGATCGACGAGCGGGCGGTGGCGGCGGCGACTGCGGCCGGCGCGCACGAGATGATCCTGCGCCTGCCCCAGGCCTACGACACGCCGCTGGGACCGGGCGGGGCGGGGGTGTCGGCCGGCCAGGCCCAGCGCCTGGCCCTGGCCCGGGCGCTCTATGGCGGACCGCAGGTGTTCGTCCTCGACGAGCCCAACTCCAATCTCGACTTCGAGGGCGAGACGGCGCTGGAGCATGCGATCGCGGCCCAGAAGGCGAGGGGGGCGGCCCTGGTGGTCATCGCCCATCGCCTCAACATCCTGGGCGTGGCCGACAAGCTGCTGGTGCTGCGCGACGGCGCCATGGACCTCTACGGCCCGCGCCGCGAGGTGCTGCAGGCCCTGGAGGCCCGGGTCGCCGGACTGCCCCGGCCGGCCAACGCGCCCCCCGATCTGCGGGTCACCGGGGGCGCGCCATGACCGCTTCGCTCACCATCAGAAAGGCCGGGGCGCTGATCACGGTCGACGCCTACAAGGAAGACGGCCCCAGCGACGGGACCCATTGGGAGCTCCGCGTCGGCCTGGCCGCCGCCGGCCTGTTCTTTGTCGGCTTCATGGGCTGGGCGGCCTTCGCGCCGCTCGACGCGGGGGCCTATGCGCAGGGCGTCGTCGTGGTCTCCGGCAGTCGCCAGGCGGTGCAGCATCGCGAGGGCGGGGTGATCTCGGCGCTGCGGGTGCAGGAGGGCGACAAGGTCCGCCAGGGCCAGGTGCTGCTTGAGCTGAACGTCCAGGAGGTGCGGGCCCAGGAACGGGCGCTGGCCGCCCGGGTCTTCGCGGTCGAGGCGCGCAGGGCCCGGCTGATCGCCCAGCGCGACGGCCTGGCCGAGCCCGTCACGCCGGTCGCCTTCGCCGCTTTGCCGGCCGAGGACCAGACGCTGGCCGACGAGGCCATGGGCCTGGAGCGCCGCCAGCTCGCCGCCCAGCGCGCGGCCCTGGCCTCCAGGCGCGGCGTGCTGGGCGAACGGGCCAGCCAGTTGGCCGAGCAGATCAACGGCTATAATCGCCAGCTGGCCGCGAACCGCGAGCAGCAGCGGCTGATCGGCGAGGAGCTGGATGGCATGCGCAAGCTGGCCGCCCAGGGCTATGCGCCGCTGACGCGGGTGAGGGCGCTCGAACGGGCCGCGGCCGACCTCGTGGGAACCGACGGCGCCTATCGCGCCCAGGCCGCCAGCGCCCGCGAGGGCATCGGCGAGACCCGCATGCAGGCCCTGCAAGGCGACCGCGAGCACATGGACGAGGTGATCACCGACCTGCGCCAGTCGGAGATCGAGCTCAACGACCTCAAGCCAAGGCTCACGGCGGCGCGCGACCAGCTGTCGCGCGGCATGGTCCGCGCGCCGGCCTCGGGTCAGGTAGTGGGGCTCAAGGTGTTCACGGTCGGCGGCGTGGCCGCGCCGGGCGATGTCCTGATGGAGATCGTGCCGCAGCGCGCGCCGCTGGTCATCGAGGCCCGGGTGTCGCCGAACGACGCCGACGACATCCATGTCGGCCAGACCGCCGATGTGCGGCTGACGGCGTTCCACGACCAGCATCTGCCGCTGCTGCAAGGCACGGTGACCAAGCTCTCGGCCGACGGCTTCACCGACGACAAGACCGGCGCGCGCTACTTCCGGGCCGAGGTCGCGGTGCCGCCGGAAGAACTGGCCGCGCTCAGGCAGCCGGGCCGGGAACCGCCCGCGCTGAAGGCGGGCTTGCCGGTCGAGGTCGTGGCGCCGCTGCGCAAGCGCACGGCGCTGCAGTACCTGCTGGAGCCGCTGCAACAGCGGCTGTTCAGGAGTTTCCGGGAGCAGTGAGGACGGCGGGCGTTTCGCGCCCGCATCGAAAGGGGAGGGCGGCGCCGCTCGACCAACGATCGATGAACGCCGTCTCGCGCCGCGGCTGTCCGTCGCGCGGTTTTTCCGCTACGCCGTCAATGAGGTTGGAGACGGCAGCGGATGGCGACGACGCGGCGCAGGATCGGCGATCTTCTTGTGGCGCGGGGCCTGATCTCGGAACGCGACCGGGCGGCGGCTCTGACGCTGCAGCAGGAGATCGGCGGCCTGCTGGGACAATTGCTGACCCGGATCGGCGCGTTGTCGGAAGGCGACCTGCTGCGCACCCTCGCCGAGCAACTGGACATTCCCGTGCTGCGCGACGACGAGCGCCCGGCGGCGGCCGAGATCGCGGCCCTGTTCGCCGAGGTCCGCGCGCCGACCGCCTGGTGGATCGATCGCGGCGCCGTCGCCTGGCGAACGGACGAGAGCGTGATCTGCGCCGCCGCCCAGCCCCTGGATCCTGCCCTGCGCGAGCGCATGGAGCAGGCGTTCGCGGGGCCGATCGCCTATCGGCTCGCCGCACGCGCCGAGATCGCCGCCATGCTGGCCGACCTGGCCCGAGGCGCGCACGAGACGGTCGAGGCCGGCGGCCCGGGCGAGGCCGCCAGGCTGCGCGAGCTGGCTCAGGAGACCCCGGTCGTCGAGTTCGTCAACGGCCTGTTCGCCGAAGCCCTGGCGCGCCGGGCCTCCGACGTCCACCTCGAGCCGTTCGAGAACCGCTTCGTGGTCCGGCTGCGGATCGACGGCCTGCTGACCACCGTCCGCACGGGCGCACGGGCCGAGTTCGACGCCGTCTGCTCGCGCATCAAGCTGCTGTCGGGCATGGACATCGGCGAGCGCCGCCTGCCGCAGGACGGGCGCCAGTCGATCCGCGCGGCGGGCCAGGAGCTGGACCTGCGGGTCTCGACCCTGCCGTCGGCCTGGGGCGAGTCGGTAGTGCTGCGCCTGCTGGGCAAATCGCACCGCCTGCCGCAGCTGGCCGAGCTGGGCCTGGGCGAGGCGCAGGCCGCAGACCTGCTGAGCTTGATCGCCAAGCCGAACGGGGTGGTGCTGGTCTCGGGTCCGACCGGTTCGGGCAAGACCACGACCATCTATCGCCTGCTCAGCCATCTCAACGACCGGCGCAAGATCGTCACTGTCGAGGATCCGATCGAGTTCGACCTGCCCGGCGTGGTGCAGGTGCGGGCCCGGACCGACATCGGGCTGAGCTTCGCGGCCGGACTGCGCGCCATTCTCCGGCAGGACCCCGACGTGATCATGGTCGGCGAAATCCGCGATCCCGAGACCGCCCGCATCGCCGTCCAGGCCGCCCTGACCGGGCATCTGGTGATCTCGACCGTCCACACCAACACCGCCCTGGGCGCCGTGACGCGTCTGGCCGACCTGGGCGTCGAGGACTTTCTGCTGGCGGACGTGCTGCGCGGACTGGTCGGGCAAAGGCTGGTGCGTCGCCTCTGCCCGCACTGCTCGCGGCCCAGCACGGCGGCCGAGGCCAAGGTCCACGAGCGTGAGGCCGGCGGGCCGGGGCAGGGCGCCTGGCGCGAGCCCGTCGGCTGCGAGGCCTGCGGCGGCGCGGGCTATCTGGGCCGGCTGGGCCTCTACGAGATCGTCCGCTGCGATCCCGCGCTGGAGACCCAGATCCGCGCCCGCGCGGCGCCGGACGCGCTGGAACGGACCGCCCGCGCCAACGGCTTTTCCAGCCTTCGTGAGGACGGCTACGGCAAGGCGCGCGCCGGCTTGACGACCCTGGCCGAGGTGAGGCGGGGCGTCGGTGCGGCCGACGAGCCGGCGGCGGCGGAGCGCGAGGCGTGAGCGCGTCCGAGGCGCCTGGCGAGGCCTTCCGCTACCGCGCGGTCGACCGGGAGGGGCGGATGGTCAGCGACGTCGTCCGCGCCGAGGACCCGGGCGCGGCCCTGCGCCGCCTGACCGCCGAGGGCCTGACCGTGACCGAGTTGAAGGCCGCGCCCGCCGCGTCCGGCGGGGCGGACCGCGACCTGCGCCTCGCCGAGCGCGTGCTGGTCATGCGGCAGCTGGCGATCATGCGTCGCGCCGGGGTGCCGTTGCTGGAGGCGCTGGAGACCGTGGCGTCGGGGTTGCAGTCGGTGCGCGGGCGGGCCCAGTTCGCGGCGGTCGGCCGGGCCCTCAGGCAGGGCGAGCCGTTCGCCGACGGCCTGGCCGCGCATGCGCCGGGGTTTCCGCCCTACGTCTACGCCATGGTGCGGGTCGGCGAGGCGTCGGGGCGCGGCGCAGAAGTGCTGGCCGACGCCGCCGACCAGATGGCCTACGAGGACCGCCTGCGCCGCGACATCGTCAACGCCCTGACCTATCCCGCCTTCCTGGCCTTCGCGGGGGCCGCGGCGGTGACGTTCATCTTCGTCGAGATCGTGCCGCGCTTCGCGACGATGATCGGCCCCGAGCGGCCGCAGACGCCCTGGATCTCGAAGGCCGTGCTGGCCGTCGGCGCCTTCGTCAACACCCACGCGGCCTTGCTGGGCGCGGGACTGGCGCTGGTGGCGATCGCCGCGGCCCTGACCGCCACGCGACCGGCGGGGCGGGCGTTTCTGTACCGGACCGCCCGTGGCGCGCCGCTGATCGGCGGGGTGCTGAGAGCGCGGGAGATAAGCCTGTGGGCGCGGTTGCTGGGCCTGGCCCTCGGCAACGGCGTCGGCCTGCTGCCGGCCGCCGCCCTGGCCCGGGCGGGCGCCCCGCCCGGCGACTTCACCGAGGGGCTGGAGAAGGCCGAGGACGATCTGCGCGCCGGCCAGTCGCTGGACGCCGCCCTGCGTCGCCACACCCGGCTCACGGCCATGGACCTGAGCCTGCTGCGCGCCGGCCAGCGCTCGGGAAGCCTGCCGGCGATGTTCGGCTACATGGCCGACGCCCACGACGAGCGGCTGAGGGACGACGTCAAGCGGATCACGGCCCTGATCGAACCCCTGGCCGTGGCGGTGATCGCCGGCGTGGTCGGGGTCGTGGCCCTGGCCTTGGTCATGGCCTTGGCCAGCGTCTACGAGACCGTCTATTGAGCGCCGGCCTCGAGGCCTGGCTCTCGGCGGGCGTTCTCCTGGTCGTGGCGATGGTCGCGAGCCTTGTCCCGGGCCGTCTGATGCGCGAGGCGCTGGACGGCGGCTGGACCCAGGGCGACGCCTGGCGGCTGGTCGCGACGGCGTTTCTGGTCGGCCTGCTGGTGCTGGCGGGATTGTGGATGACGGCCCCCGGGCGCGATGGCGCGACGGTCGCCACCCTGGCGGTCTGCGGCGTTCTGCTGACGGCGGTGCTGGTGCTGGACGCCAAGGCCCTGGTCGTGGCCGACCTGCACGTCTTCGCGTTGCTGTTTCTCGCCTTCGTCGGTCCGCTGGCGCCGCCGTGGCGCGAGGCCTTTGCGGGCGCAGCCGTCGGCGGCGGGCTGCTGTGGGTGGTGCGCTGGGCGTTTCGCCGGGCTCGCGACGTCGAGGGGCTGGGCCTGGGCGACGTCAAGCTGATGACCGCGCTGGGCGCGCTGACCGGACCCCAGCGCGTGCTGTGGGTGATCGTGGCCGGCGCGCTGCTGGGCCTGGCCTGGGGCCTGGTCCGAAGCCGGCGCCGCAAGGCGGGCGAGGGCGGCGGGGCCGTCGTCGTGCCCCTGGCCGCGGCCGCGGCCCTGCCTGCCCTGGCCGTGCTGCTTCTGGGCGCGTTGCGGCCATGAGCGCTCGTCTTCGCACGGCCGGCTTCAGCCTGGTGGAGGCGCTGATCGCCCTGATCGTGGCCGCCCTGGTGCTGATGGCGATCTTCGAACTGCAGCGTCAGCTGTCGCGCGACCAGGCCCGCTACGAGCAGGCGACCGCCGCAGCGGACCGCCGCCGCAACGCCCTGGTCCTGCTGCGCGACCTCAATCCCACCGAACGGCCGGTCGGGGCCGCGCCGCTGAGCGGCGGCCGATGGGTGCGCTGGACCGCCGCGCCCCTGACCCCGGCCCGGCCCAATCGCGACTATCCGACGGGGCAGGGATCCTACGAGATGCGGCTCTGGCGGCTGGACGTGCGCATCGAAACCGCCCAGGGGCGGGCGATCGACGCCTTCCAGCTGGATCGGCTGGGCTGGCGGGCCGTCAGCGGACCGGGTCCGGGCGCGCCTTCGACAGGTCCAGCCCGCCCCTGAACGGCGTCAGGGTGTAGGACCAGCCGCGTCCCACCCGGAAGGCCGCGTCCATCTCGCCGCCATAGCGGCCGGCCCAGCGGTTCATCTCGTCGGCGTCGCGCAGGATGTAGGGCGTGACCAGCATCACCAGCTCTGTCTTGCCGCCGTTCAGGGTGTCGGCGCGGAACGCCGTGCCCAGCACCGGAATGTCCTTCAGGAACGGCACGCCGGTGTTGCCCTTGGTGTAGCTGTCGTCGATCAGCCCGCCCAGCACCGCCGTCGCCCCCTCGGCCAGCGACAGCTGGGTGGTGATGTTGCGGTTGAGGATCAGCGGGCTGCCGATGGCGGCGTTGGGATTGGCCTGCTGGCTGGAGACCTCCTGGCTGATCTCCAGGTCGACGCGGTCGTCGCCGTAGACGATCGGCCGGATCTGCAGGATCACGCCGGTTTGCCGGTACTGGATGGTCTGCAGGATGTCGGTGCTGCCGCCGGTCGTGGTCGAGCTGTTGGCGCGCGAGGTGATGATCGGCACGTCGGTGCCGACCTGGATCCTTGCCGCGCCGCCGCTGCGCGCCACCAGCCGCGGTCGCGACAGGATGTTGACCTTGTTGTTCGAGGCGAAGGCGTTGAACGCCGCGCGCACGTCCGTGCCGTTGAAGGTCAGGCTGAGCCCCCCGGTCGACAGGCCGAGATTCCCCAGCGTGCCGCCGCTGGTCGTCCCGTTCGAGCCGGAATGGGTGAAGAACCACTCCAGGCCCAGGCGGGTCTCGTCGGTCAGGGTCACCTCGGCGATGGTCACCTCGACCAGCACCTCCCGGGCCGGCGTGTCGAGGCTGGCCAGCAGGCCGCGCAGCTGGGTGAACTCGTCGGCTTGCCCCGTGAACAGGATGCGGTTGCCGCCCTGGTCGACGATGATCCGGCCGTTCATGAACGCTGCTCCGCCGCCGCTTCCGGCCAGCAGGGAGGAGGCGGCGGGCGCGCCCGCATTGTTCAGGGCCGCGGTCATCGCCGGCGGCGCTCCCGGCGCGCCGGGGGGCGAGGAAGGCAGGGCGCCGATGCTCCCGGCGCCGCTGGTTCCGACCATGGCCGCCAGGGACTGAGCGTCGGTGTTGCGGACCTGGTAGATGAAGGTCGACGGCCGGTCGCCGATCGCCGTGGGCTGGTCCAGCCTGGCGGCCCAGACCCGCGCCCGCTCCAGCACGGCCGGGTCTCGGGCGAAGACCAGCACCGTGTTGGCGGCTCCGAACGGGACCACCAGCATCGAGCGGGGCGCGCCGGGCGCATCGGCGCCGGCGGCGAAACCTTCGCCTTCCAGGCTGTCCGACAGCGAACGGGCCAGGCTCTCGGCCGACCAGTAGACGGGCTCGATGCGGAACACCCCGACGCCGGAAAAGCGCGGCTGGTCCAGTTGCAGCAGGGTCTGCTGCACGGCCGCCACGTCGCGCGCGCCGCCGTTCAGGGTGACGGTGTTGGCGGCCGGATCGGTGGTGAACTGCACGCGCCGGGCCTGGGGCAGGACCGCCTGGGTCAGGGTCGTCAGCGCATCGACGGCGATCGACTGCACGGGCACGAACTGGGTGACGGGCCGGGCCGATTCCGGCGTGTCCGAGGCGGGCCGCCCGCGAAGCGCCATGGACGGCGAGGCCGCGCCGGCGGCGGGCAGGGCGTTGATCACGCCCTGGCGCAGCTCCAGGCGCACGCCGTAGGTTTTCAGCGCCGCCTCGGTCAGCCGGAAGAACGCTCGGCGGCTCATGCCCGGCGCGCCGCGCAGGGTGACGACGTCGGTGCGGCTCGCCACCTCCGGCGCCATCACGAAGGGCAGGCCCAGCAGGTCGCCCAGCGCCGTGTTGATCAGCTGCGGCAAGGGCTGGGGCGGCAGGGAGACGTTGATCGCGCCGGGCGAGACCAGGCCCTCCAGGACCTCGTCGGTCACCGCCCCGCCCGTCGGGACGCCGCCGGTCGCGGCGTCGGCCGAAAGCGGCAGGTCCAGGCCGCGCGGCGCGGTCGCGGACGGCTTGTCGCCGGTCGCGGCCTGCAGCGCGGCGTCGCCGTGCAGCACGGTGCGCATCGATTGATAGGAGGCGCAGGAGGCCAGCAGCATCGAGACGGCCGCTCCGGCCGTCGTCTTCAGGCCGGCTTTGGTCTTCAAGCCGACTCTAGTCTTCAAGAAGGTGCTCAAAGCTCGGACTTGCTCCCCGCTGTCCCATAGAAGGGCACGCGCCGCGTCTGGCGTCCAGACCGCAGCACGGCCTCGCTGGAGCTCAACGCCTCCAGCCGCCAACGGCCTTCGAAGATGTCGCCCGGCCGCAAGAGGCGCGTCGCGCGCCCCTCCTGCGACGGATCCAGGACCAGGGCGGCCAAGCCGGCCGGACCTTGATCGACGACGGCGGTCAACCGGCTGCGGAAGACGAGCGCCACGTCCGGCGGCGGAGGAGGCGGGGGAGGCGGTGGCGGCGGGACGGCCGACGCTTCGGGAGGTGGAAGCGGATCGCCCTGCATCTCGGCCGGGTTCAGGTCGGGTCCGGCGCCGCCGTGCGCGATCACGTCGATCTGGAGATCGTTCAGGGCCGCGAGCGTGGTCTCGTTGGGACTGACCAGCAGGCCCGAGGTCGCCGCGCGCGGAAACCGGCTGAGCCCCAGCGGCTCCACCGGCAGGCCGGGCGCGCGGTAGCCCACCAGGAAGGCGGTCAGCATCGCGAAGATCAGGGCGATCGCGGCGGGACTGGTCATGAAGGCCGCCCGGTCCCGACGTCGATGGGAAACAGCAGCGACAGGCGGTAGCTGGCCGCGTCCGTGTCGCCGATCTCCAGCCGCTGCACGACCATCGCGCGCCGATCTTCGGCCAGGTTGCGCAGGAGGGCGGCGAAAGGCGCGGCGACGTAGGGACCGCTGACTTCGACCCGCACCAGGGGCAGGGCGGGGTCGCCTTCCAGGTCCGGGGCGACCTGGATCTCCAGCTCGGGCGCGCCGGCCCGATCGGCGGCCGCGGCGATGGCCTGCTCGAGCTGGATGCGCGCCAGCCAGACGTTGCGGTCGCGCGTGCTCCAGTCGGACAGGGCGGCCAGCTGGGCGCGCTGGGCCCCGTCGAGGCCGCCGCGAGCGGCATGGCGGACCTGGCGGGTCAGCAGCAGGTCGGCCTGGGCGGCGGCGTAGCGCTCGCGCTGGTCCTGGCTCCACCCCAAAGCGGAAAAGGCCCCGACGGCCAGGGCCAGCACCACGGCCAGCACCGCCAGCCGACGTTCGCGGTCGCTCAGGCGGGCCAGGGCGCTTCGAAACCAGCCCGCCAGGTCCGCGCCGAACGGATCGATCGCGCGTGCGGTCTTGCCCTCTGCACCCAAACCTCGACCTCCCGTCAGTGCGCCCGTAAGAATGTATAGTCCGCTCAAGGCCGTGGGCGAGCCGGAATTGCGCGGACGCGAACAGCAACCGGCGGGTGCGAGATGGGAGAGCGGGCTTGATGACCATTCGGCAGGAGCGTCGGCGACGTCGCGGGCTCGAAGCGAAGGCCGGCTACAGCCTGCTGGAGATCCTGATCGTCCTGACGATCATCGCCCTGATCGCGGCCCTGGTCGGCCCCAGGCTGTTCGCCCAGCTGGACCGCTCCAAGGTGACGACCGCCCGGGTGCAGGTCCGGGCCCTGGAGACCGCCCTGGCGACCATGCGGCTGGACCTGGGCCGAGATCCCACCCAGGCCGAGGGACTGGAGCTGCTGGTCAAGGCCGATCGCGCCGTGGCCGGATGGTCGGGACCCTATCTCAGCGGCGGCCTGCCGCTGGATCCCTGGGGACACCCTTACGTCTACCAGGCGCCGGCCGACGATCAGCAATCGGCCAAGGTCATCAGCCTGGGGTCGGACGGCAAGACGGGCGGAACCGGCAATGCGGCAGACATCGACAACCGGGCCGGCGTCTAGACCGCCGCGCCTGCATTCGCGCACGGGCTATTCCGTGCTCGAGGTGCTGGTGGTGCTGGCGATCATGGCCCTGGCCGTGGCGCTGGTCATGCCGAAGGCCACGCTGATGATCGACCGGATGACCGCCCACGCGGTGTTCTTCGACTTCCAGCGGCGCGTGCTCGACCTGCGCCGCCAGGCCTATGCCGAACAGACCCCCGTGGTGCTCTACGACGACGCGGCGGCGGCCGGGCGCGACCCGCTGGGGCGGTCCCTGGTCCTGCGCGCGCAATGGACCTATCGCCTGCGGCGGCCGATGCGGATCAGCGAGGGCGGCGCCTGCCTGACTGACGGCGTCGAGATCCTGAAGGCGGGCCGGCCGGTGATGCGGCTGGCGCCGGGCGAGGGGCCGTGCCGCTTCATCCGTCTGGATTGAGCGCCGCCCGAGCCGGGTCCGGCCGCCCGGTCAGGCGCATGCGCAGGCGGATCGTCCGGCTGGAGGCGTCGGTGACGGGGCGGACGTCGGTGAACACGCCGCTGGCCTCCATGTCCCGCGCGATGCGGTCGACGCCGACGAGCGCCGAATAGGGCAGGGTCAGGTCCATCTGATCGTCGTGGGCGTCGACGGCTTCGATCCCCACGCTGTACAGCCGCAGTATCCGCGTCGCCATGTCCAGCGCCGCCACCAGGTTGGGCCGGTTGGACAGGGCGGTGAAGGCCGCCAGGCGTCGGCTCGCGACGTCTCCCCCGGTGGCGGTCGGCGGCGTGGCCTGCCGCTCCGCGGCGGCGAGGCGGGCCATATCGCGGGCTTGCGACCGCAGCTTGAGGCCCTGGCCCAGCCAGAAGGCCGCCGCTGTCAGCAGCAGCACGGCCGCGACGGCCGGCGCGGCCCGCAGCAACTGGTCCGGCGACAGGGCAGGGCCGCCCGCGCCCTGTCGGGGAAAGGGCGCGCGAAGGCCGACGACGGCGGCCGGCGGCTCGGCGGGAGCGTCGGCCGCCCCCGGCTGGACGCGCGTGAAGGCTTTCCAATCGGCCCGGCCGAACGGCGTGCGTCGCCACTGCGAGCCGACCAGCCCGCCGTCGCGCCAGAGCTGGGCCTCGAAGCCGTCGCTCAGCCGTAGCACCCGCCAGCCGCCGCCCATCGGGGGCTCGAAGAGCTCCGGCGCCATGGCCGGCGACCGGTCGCCGAACCGCTCGGCCAGCATCGGCCCCAGCGCCTCGCTATCCCACCACCAGATCGAGAAGCCTCGGCCGCTGCGTTGCACCAGCACGCCGGCCGAGACGAACGGAGCGGCGGTCCGGGCGTGGAGCCGCGCCGCCGCCCAGGCGGCCGAGCCCCGCGCCGCGCCGGGATCGAAGACCTGATAGGCGCACAGCGCGCGGGCCAGCCATACATCGGGCCGGGCAGGGGCCAGGACGCCCCCGGCTTCAACCGTCTCGAAGCGGCCGTCCGGGGTCAGCAGCACTTGGGGCGGGGTCAGGAAAGGGAGGCGCATTCGTGAGCCGTTCCGCCTTTTCGACAGCTGGCGAGAGAGTAAGGCCCGGGTTCTCGATCCACACCGGCCGCTCGCGGTCGCGCGGGGTCAGCACGATCCGCGCGCGGTAGTCCAGCCCCGCCCGCCGTGCGGCGATCTTTAGGGCAAATCGCCCGTTGGGGAAGCCGTAAACCCGTTCGGCGTCACCGCTCAGGCGCAGGCCGGCGGCCCGTCCCAGATCCTCCAGGCCAACGAACGGCGCACCCCGACGGCGACCCAGCGCCGCCGCGACCTGGCCGTCGTCGAGGCCGTACATCACCTTCAGCGTGACCGGCGTGGCTGTGTTGAGGTTGATCGCGGTCGAGGTCGGATCGGCCGTCAGGTCGTCGCGCAGGGCGCGCCAGCGCTCCCGCGGCACGGCCGCCTTCCAGCCCAGCACGCCCAGCGCCTGGTCGATCGTCCGCAAGGGGGCGTTGGGCGGCGGCGGCAGTCCTCGGTCGCGATAGGCCGCTGTCTCGGCGCCGTCGACGCGGACGAGATCGTCGACATCGACATAGTCGCTGAACCGGTCGAGCAGGGCGGCGCGCTGGCCGACGGGCGCGCCCAGGGCTTCCAGCAGCCGCCCGGTCGCCGGCGCGGGCAGGTTGTCGAGATTGACCAGGCCGGCCTCGTCCTGAAGCGACAACCGCAGCGACGGCGCGCCTGACGTCTCATAGGGCGTCGCATAGGGCGTTCCGTCGATCCGCAGCCGGGCGTCCGCGCGGCGGTCGAGGTCAGGCACCAGCACCGCATCGGCCGTCGGCGCGCCGACGGCGGCGGCGTAGGCGGCATGGGCTTCCAGGCTCAGGGCCTGGGTCTCGAACCGGCTTGTTTCGACCGCCCGACGGGTCTGATCGGCCAGGCTGTCCAGCGCCAGGATGGCGACCAGGAACACCAGGGTGACGATGGCCGTCACCGCCAACACGGCGGGCAGGGCGAAGCCGCGCTTGGCGGACGGCGGCCTCACGGTTCGAACGTCCCGGCCGGCGCCGCGGCGGCGACGGGCGCCAGGGTCGGCCGGCCCGAGGTCGCGCGTTCGATCACCTCGATCCGGCCATCATCCGTGGCCAGCCGCACATAGACGCCCTGGGCGCGCGGAGCACGGGCGCGGTCCATCAGGTCGGGCGTCGCGCGCCACGCGTCCCGCCAGCGCGCGCCGTCCGTGGAATAGCTGAACCGGGCCCGGCGAGGCCTCAGGTCGGCCAGGATGACGGCCGGACCGCCGTCGGCCTGGCACGCGACGACATCGCCCTCGGCGCCGCCGACCAGGAACACCGCGATCCGCGCCGACGGCCCGGATCCGGCGCAGGGCGTGGCGGCCGCCAGCACCGCCGGACCGCCGAAGCCGCGCGGCGCGCCGGACGCCTCGATCACTCCGGAGCGAACCTCCGGACCGGCAGGCGGACCCGCAGGCGGGATCGTGAGACCGCGCACGACCACGCGCAGGGCGTCGGTGGAGACCTGGCGGTCGGCCAGGTCGAGGGCGCGGCGGCCCAGGCGAAAGGCGATCTCCGTCGAGCGCACGCCGACCGAAAAGATCAGCATCAGCGCCGCGCCGGCCACGGCCAGAACCACCAGGGCCTCGATCAAAGAGAAGCCCCGTCGCCGGGCCGTGCTCAACCGCTGTCGCGCCATGTCTCCGACCTCTTGGCGACCTTGATAGCTCAAAGCGAGCAGGCGGCGAAACGGCACAGGCGACTGCGATCAGTGAGCGGGAAGTGAGATAGGAATATATTCCCATAAGCGCGCCACACGTCGCGCATCAATATACATCGCCTAAGGAATATTATCAGAAATAATATGTAGAGCTGGAACGACGCCGGTCCAGGCCCAGCGATCAAAAACCGCTCTCTCACGCCAGACAAGATACGCTACGGCCAGAAACGCCGCATGCGACGGCCATTCGTGAACGCTGACGGTATCGGACGTCAGCGCGCCGACCAGCACCGTACCGTGGCGGCGTCCTGCGCCGGCGACCGCGCTCGATGATCGCACGACCGGCCAACCCAGCCGCGCATTGACAGATCCGGCCGACGCGCCGACCATCTCACCAATTAGAACAATGTCTCAAATTACGGGAGTGAGCGTTGAATCCGTTGTTGGGCGTCCTTTTCCATTGGCTGGGCGGTTTGGCGTCGGCCAGCTTCTACGTGCCCTATCGCGGCGTTCGGCGCTGGTCCTGGGAGATCTACTGGCTGACCGGCGGCCTGTTTTCGTGGCTGCTGGCGCCGTGGCTGTTCGCCTCGCTGCAGACCCGCGACCTCTTGGGCGTCATGGCCCAGGTTCCGTCGAGCGTGGCCGGCCTGTGCGTGCTGTTCGGCGTGCTCTGGGGCTTCGGCGGCCTGACCTACGGGCTGACGATGCGATATCTGGGCCTGTCGCTGGGCATGGCCGTGGTGCTGGGCCTGTGCACCGTGTTCGGCACCCTGATCCCGCCGCTGGTGCGCGGAACCTTCGCCGACGCCCTGCTGGCCACGACCTCGGGTCGGATCATCCTGCTGGGCCTCTTGATGACCCTGAGCGGCATCATCGTGGTGGCCTGGGCCGGCGCCAAGAAGGACGGCGACCTGTCGCCCGAGGAAAAGCGCGCGGCCGTGGCCGAGTTCGACTTCCGCAAGGGCCTTGCCGTGGCGGTGTTCTCGGGCGTCATGTCGGCCTGTTTCGCCTTTGGCCTGGCGGCCGGCGAGCCGATCAAGGCGATCTCGGCGGCGGCCGGCACGGGTCCGCTGTGGACCGGCCTACCGGTGCTGTGCCTGGTGATGTTCGGCGGCCTGATCACCAACGGCGTCTGGTGCGCCTTCCTGATCGTCAGGAACCGCAGCGCCGGCCAGTGGCTGGGCCGCGCGCCCGACAGCGAAACCGGCGCCGAAACAGCATCCAGGCCCCCTGCCGAAAAACCGCCGCTGCTGGCCAACTATCTGCTCAGCGCCGTGGCCGGCACGGCCTGGTACTTCCAGTTCTTCTTCTACACCATGGGCGAGAGCCAGATGGGCAAGTTCGGCTTCTCCAGCTGGACCCTGCACATGGCCAGCATCATCATCTTCGGCACGCTGTGGGGCTTCGCCTTCAAGGAATGGAAGGACGCCCGCCCCGCCGTGCGCAACATGGTCTGGGCCGGCGTCGCCTTGCTGGTCGGCGCCACGGTGGTGATCGGCTACGGCAACATGCTGGGGGCCTGAGGCCGCGCGAGATCGGTCCTAGGCCGCCCGAAGCGCCTTTCTGGCGATCCGGCCCATCGGCTACAATCGATGGTTAGGTGACTCGTTTTCGTCCATGGGGGGCGGCGTCTCACCCGAGACGATCGCAACCCATGGCCGCGCCCGAGCAGGACCTTCTTCGCACCCGCAACGCCCTGCTGACGGGCAAGCCCGCCGTGGCCCTGCACACGGCCAAGGCGGCCGTCGCCAAGGCGCCCGGCACCGCCGAACCGCTCTACTGGCTGGCCTCGGCCCAGGCGGCCAACCGCGATCCCGCCGCCGGACAGACCCTGAACGACGCCCGCCTGACCCACGGCCTGGCGGTCATCCGCGGCATCGGCGGCGACGCCAAGCGACTGACGACCGACGGCGAGTATGCGCTGCAGATCGGCCACCGCCTCTACAACGCCAACTACCCGGCCTGCGCGTCCGTGGCCTTCGGCTTGGCGGTCATCGCCGGCAGGGACGAACCGCAGTCCTTGGTCTCGCTGGGGCTGGCCTTCCTGCACCAGGGCCGCGCCGAAGAGGCCAACAACATCTTCCGCGCGCTTTCGGAAGCCATGCCGAACAGCGGGCCGGCCCAGCAGTTCGAGCTCTACAGCCTGTTCATGGTCCAGGACGGCGTGGCGCGGCACGCCCAGGCCGCCAGGGCCTGGGCCGAGCGGTTCGAGACGCCGGTGCTGACGCCCGCCCAGCCCCCTCGCCCGTTGGCCGGTCGCCGCCTGCGCGTCGGCTACGTGGCGCCGGTGTTCTCCAGCGGCCAGATCCGCCAGTTCATGACCCCGCTGCTCGACCACCATGACACCGAGCGGTTCGAGATTTTCCTCTATCCGAACGAGGCCGACACGACGGACTGGGCCGCCAGGCCGACCGTCCGCGCGATCGGGGCGCTGAAGGACGACGAAGCCGTCGCCCTGATCCGTGAGGACCAGATCGACGTGCTGATCGACGCCTGGGGCCACACCTCCGGCTCGCGGCTGGGGATCTTCGCTCGCCGGGCCGCGCCGGTGCAGGCCACATGGCTGAACTACCAGCAGACCACGGGCCTGCGCGCGATGGACTTCGCCATCCACTCGAAGTCGATCCTGACCCCCGGCATGGAGACGCTGTTCACCGAGACCGTCTGGCCGGTGGAGCCGATCTCGGCCCCGTTCCGCGCCGATCCGGCCGCGCCCTCCCCCGCCCCGAGCCAGGCCAGCGGAAGCGTCACCTTCGGCAGCTTCATCAATCCATCCAAGCTGAGCGACGAGACGGTCGCCGGCTGGTCGCGACTGCTGCTCGCCGTCGAGGGCTCGCGGCTGCTGCTCAAGTACCGCTATTTCGAGGACCCGGTGCTGGCGCGGGCGACGACGGCGCGCTTCGCCGCCCATGGCGTCGCGCCCGAGCGGCTGGCCTACGAGGGTCATTCGCAGGGCGACGACTACGAGAAGGCCTTCACCAGGATCGACCTGTCGCTCGACCCCTCCCCCTGCCCCGGCGGCACCACCACCCTGGAAGCCCTGGCCCGCGGCGTGCCGGTGATCAGCCTACGCGGGCCGACCTTCTACAGCCGCATCGGCACACAGCTGGTCGAGGGCGCGGGCCTGCCCGACCTGGTGGCCGACAGCTGGGACGACTACGTCGCCAAGGCCGCGACGGCGGCGGCCGATCCGGCGAGCCTGCAGGCGCTGCGCGACCGCGCCTGGGCGGGCTTCGCCACGGCCGCGTTCCGCGACGAAGCGCTGGTCACGCGGACGCTCGAGGAGGCCTATCTCGGGATGTTCGCGGCGAAGTGGCCGGAGCAAATCTGATCCCTCTCTCTTTGAGAGAGGGAGGGGCCCGCGCCGAAGGCGTGGGAGGGTGAGAGGTGACAAACTCTCCGAACGAGGCGCGGCGTCGCGTTACGCGAGATTTTGATACTTATCCGATTATTTTTCAGTCACTTACCGACATATAATCTCTTATCAGGATTTACCTGCCAGCGGTGAAACCTCTCACCCTCCCACCGCTTCGCGGCGGGCCCCTCCCTCTCTCTAAGAGAGAGGGGTTTTCAGTCCCGCCAGCCGCTCGTGCAGCAGCCGCAGCCGCTCCTCGGATCGCGCAAACGCCCGCTGGGGCTTTTCCAGGTCGTAGGCGGGGCTGACGCGTTCGCAGATCGCGCGGTCCTCTTCGAAGATCCGCCGGTTCATCTCGGCGCTGGAGTCGAGGAAGGCCTCGACCGCCCGTTCGGCGCCGGGGCGCACGCGGCCGTCGAGCAGGCGGGTGCAGAAGTGCGTGCGCCGGGCGTCCCTGGCCGGGAAATAGGTCTGCACGGCGTAGGAATAGCCGAAGGTCGACGAGATCATCGCGAACGGAAAGACGTGGATCGTCCAGTAGCCCTGATAGGCCTCGGCGGCGTCGAAATAGCGGCCCAGGGCGGAAAGGCCGCGCAGGGTGCGCTTGTCGGTGACCTCGCCTTCCCAGGTCAGGTTGGGACCGTCGATCACGAGGTTCTTTTCGACCATGGCGAGGCTGGCCAGGGTTTCGCCATGTATCAGGTTGACGTGGTAGGTCTCCAGCGCGTTCTCGACCGCCACCCGCCAGTCGCATTCGAACGGCAGGGCGTGGAAGTCTCGGCGCCGGGTGATCAGCTTCGAGACCGTCTCCAGTTGCGCCGCGGCGCCGCCCAGTTGATCGGCCAGGTCCTGCTCAGGCTCGATCCCGACGAACAGGAAGTCGCCGCACCAGGCGGTACGGTGGCGGCCGATCGTCTGGGCCGCCAGGACTTCGGGATCGAAGCTCTTGGCCAGGGCCGGCTTCAGCGCGCCGCCGCCATAGCGCCAGCCGTGATAGGGGCACAGCATCGGTCCGACGCCATGGTCGCCGACGAAGAACCGCGCGCCGCGATGCGGGCAGACATTGTCGAAAGCCCCGATCTCGCCGTCGTCGTTGAACACCAGCAGGTCGCCGAACGCCCAGTCCAGGCGCAGCCAGGCACCCGGCTCGGCGACTTCCGAGCGGTGGGCGACCAGGTGCCAGTAGCGGCGGTAGAGCGCGTCGACCTGAGGCGTCATCAGAGCTTTCTGGCCTAGAGCTTCCGGGCCGGCGCGGCGAAATAGGTCGCGCCCGGCGTGGCGTCACGGACGATCACCGCCCCTGCCCCGATCGTGCAGCCCGCGCCGATGCTGACACCCGGCAGCACGCGCGCGCCGGAGCCGAAGAACACCCCCTCGCCCACCTTCACGCGGCCCGTCAGGTCGACATGGCAGCTGAGGGTGGAACCCGCGCCCAGCACCACGTCGTGGCCGACGCCGGAGTGGCCATTGATGGTGACGAGGTCTTCCACCTTGCTGTCGGACGAGACGTTCACGAACGGCCCCACCAGCACGCCCTCGCCCAGCCTGGCCGAGGCGGTGACGAAGGCCAGGTCGTGGACCAGGGTGGCGAACTTGCCGCCGGCCGCGCGCAGGGCCTTGCCGACCGCCGTCTTGCCGGCCGGCGTGCCGATGCCCATCACCAGCTGGACCCCGGCGGTCGGGACGTGGCCGGCGATCTTGCCCAGCTGCGGCAGGTCGCGACCGAAGGCGGCCATCGGGGCGTCGCCGTCGTCGAGATAGCCGACGAAGCGGTCACCGCTTTTGGCGAACTGCGGACCGAACCAGTCGAGAATTTCCCGGGCGAGCGCGCCGCCCCCGACCATCACGTAGTCCATCTGTCGTTCCTCCCGTGACTTTGGTCAGGCGGCCTTGTAGCCGCCGTCGACGTCCCAGATCGCGCCGGTGACCCAGGCCGCGGCCGGGGTCAGCAGGAAGGCGGCGACGGCCGCCACATCCTGCGGCCGGCCGAATCCCAGCAGGTGGCGCGCGCGATAGGCCTCGATCCCGTCGCCGGTCAGGCCGCGGGTGATCCGTTCGTGCATCTCGGTCTCGACCGCGCCGGCCGCCAGACCGTTGACGCGGATGCGGCGCGGCGCGAGCTCGCAGGCCAGCGATCGCACGAGGCCCTCCACGGCGGCCTTCGAGGCGGCGTAGGCGGTCATGCCCGCCCGGCCGCGCTCGGCGGCGACCGAGCTGACCACGACGATCGAGCCCTCGTCCTTCATCACCTTGGCCTTGGCGGCCGCCCGGGCCACCGCATAGGCGCTGCCGAAGGAGGCTCCCATCACCTCGTCCAGGCGCGCGTCCTTGGTCATGCGGATGGGCAGCACCATCTCGACCCCGGCGGCGTGGAAGATCCCGTCAAGCCCGCCGGCGTCGATGGCCGCCTTGGCCACCGCGTCGGTGGCGGCGTCGCCTTCGGATAGGTCCTGGATCAGGGAGACGTGGCCTTCGCCGGAGAGGCTGGCCAGGGTCTGGTCGAGCCGCCCGGCGTCGCGGCCGGCGGCGATCACCCGCGCGCCGACGGCGGCCACGGCCTGGGCCGTCGCCCGCCCCAGGCCCGACGAGGCGCCGGTGACGAGGATGGTCTTATCCGCCAGGGCTTCGGGATGCAGGCTCACAGGTACAGCGTCTCCGCGCAGTCGAGAGGGCCGAAGCGGCCGGCGACCGCGCCCCAGGAATAGCCGACGCCGAAGCCGGCCAGGACAAGGGTCGCGGCCTGCGCCGACAGGGTCTCGGCCACGGCGTCGGTCAGCAGCAGCGGCAGGGTGGCGGAACTCGTATTGCCGAACTTGCCGATGTTGATCGGCAGGCGTTCGGGCGGGGCCTTCGCCTTCTTGCCGATGTGGCGCAGCATGAACTGGTTGGCCTGGTGCAGCAGGTGGAAGTCGACGTCCTCGGCCGTCAGGCCGGCGTCGGCGCGCACCGCCTCGATCAGGGCCGGCACCGCGCGCAGGGTGAAGGCGAAGACGGCGTTGCCGTCCATCTTCAGGGTCGGGGCGATCTCCGCTCCGCACGGCGAGCGAAAGCCGCCGTCCTGCACGATCAGGTCGGTCGCGCCGGTCCCGTCGGTGCCCAGGCGGAAATGCAGCGGCGCGGCGGACGCGTCGCGCTCCAGCGCCGTGGCCGAGCCGGCGTCGCCGAACAGCACGGCGGTGGCGCGGTCGTCGGGATCGAGCAACGGGCTGATGGTGTCGCCGGCCAGCAGCAGCACGCGCTTCAGGCCCGCCTGAAGAAGGCACGACGCCAGCCACAGGCCGTAGACATAGCCCGAGCAGCCCATGCCGACGTCGAAGGCCTGGGCGTGCGGCGAAAGACCAAGCTTCCCGTGCAGCAGGCAGGCGCTGGCCGGCAGGGCGTGGTCGGGGGTCTGGGAGACGAAGATCACCCCGTCGATCGAGGCGCGGTCCCAGGCCAGGCGCTCGATCAGCCGCTCGGCGGCGGCCTGGCAGAGGTCGGCCGTGGTCTGGCCCGGCTCGACCCAGTAACGGGTCTGGACGCCGGTCATCTTGGCGACGTCGGTGACGGCCGCCTCGCCGAGGCGTTCCTCGAACGCCTGATTCTCCAGCCGGCGGGCGGGCACGGTCGAGACCACGCCCGCCAGGCGGACGCCTTCGATCCGATAGCCGCCGGGCGCGGGCTGCATCAGGCGGTTTCCTTGGCGACCAGCGCCTCGATGTCGGCCACGGTCTCACACTTGGCCAGGGCCTGGCCGTCGAGCAGCACGCCATGGACCTCGTCCACCAGGGCCAGGGTCGAGATGATCGCCAGCGAGTCCCAGTTGAAGGCGGCCAGCTCGCCCGCCGGCGAGATCTCGGACTCGTCGACCTCGAAGATCTCGGCCAGTCCGGCGTAAAGGGCGCTCATCTTGGTCTCCTCAAATGATGACGCTGGCGGCGGCCCAGGACAGGCCCACGCCGAAGCCCACCAGCATCGCTCGTCTGGGAGCCCGTCTAGGGGCGCCCGCGTCCTGCAACAATGGGGCGAGGGCCAGCGGAATGGTCGACGACACGGTGTTGCCCACCTCGCGCATGTCGATGACGAAGCGCTCGGGTTCGATGGCCAGCTTGCGGCGCAGGCGCTCCAGGATGAAACCGTTGGCCTGGTGGAAGACGAAGAGGTCGTGCTCCTCCATCGTCCGGCCGGTGCGTTGCAGCAGGCCGTCGACAGCCTTGGGCACATGGCCGAGGGTGAAGGCCATCACCGCCGGACCGTCCATCCGCAACACCATGTCGCCGCCGGCCGAGGGCTCGCGGAAGCCGCCGCGCCGCACCATCAGGTGCTCGCCGCCCTTGCCGTCGGTGCCGAACACCACCGGGTCGATCAGCGGGGCGTCGGCCTCGACGGCCTCGACCAGGGTCGCGGCGGCGCCGTCGCCGAACAGGGTGCGCACGCTCTGGTCGTCGGGATCCAGCAGCTTGGAATAGGTGTCGGCGGTGACTAGCAGCACGCGCCGGGCCTGGCCGCTCTCGATCAGGGCCTTCGCCAGACTGAGCCCGTAGACGAAGCCCGAGCAGCCGAGATTGAAGTCCAGCGCCCCAGCGCTGGTGGGCAGCCCAAGACGCGCCTGCAACAGGCAGGCGCTGGTCGGCAGCACGTAGTCCGGCGTCTGGGTGCACAGCAGCAGGAAGTCGACCTCGCCGGGATCGAGCCCTTCCTTCGCCAGCAGGGCGCGCGCCGCGCCCTCGGCGAGGTCGAGCGCGGTCTCGCCGTCGGCCGCGATGCGCCGCTCGGCTATGCCCGTCTTTTCGAGGATCTTGTCGGCGCTCCAGTCGGGGAAGCGTGCGGCCAAGGCGTCGTTGGTCAGGCGGCCTTCAGGCAGATGACCTGCGATCGCCTTGATCCTGGCGGTCAACATATACGCCTCGCGGCCGCGGAATGAATCATTGCAGAACAATGTCGAGCGCAATCTAAGCGCGTCGTTGGCCCAAGGGCCAGCCGTTTGATTTGCGGGGAACCTTCAATGTCCGCCGAAGACGTCTTTCCCCGGGCCATGGACCTGCTCCTGGCCGGCGACGCCGTGGCCGCGGAGGCGCTGCTGGCGCCGCTGGCCGCGCGGAACGGCGACGACGTCCAGGTCCACTATTTCCACGCCGCCGCCCTCACCGCCATGGGCGAGGAGGCCCGCGCGCGGCAAGCCTTCGAGACCGCGTGGATGAACCACGCCTTCACGGTGATGGGCGAGAACGACATCGCGCTGGACCGGGTCGCCCGCGACGCCGCCTTCGCGCTGGACGTCGGCCGGCTGTTCTATGCCGAGGACTATGTCGGGGTCGCCGCGGCGGCCTGCGGCTGCGCGCTGAACGACCCCACGGTGGCGGCCAACGAAGGCCTCTTCGTCTACGGCCAGTCGCTGCACCACTCAGGCCGCATCGAGGCGGCGCTGGCGGCCTTCGACAAGGCGGTGGGCCTGACCGGGGCGTCGTACCTCTCGGGCTTCGTGCTCTATTCGCTGATGTTCGCCAAGGACGGCCTGCAGCGCCAGGCCGACACGGCCCGCCGCTGGGGCGAGGTGATGCGCAAGGTCCTGCCCGCCGCCCCGACCTTCCCGCCCGCCTGGAACGGCGAGCGCAAGCTGCGCATCGGCTATGTGGCCCCCAGCTTCGCCAACCAGCTGCGCCACTTCGTCGATTTGGTGTTCGAGAACCACGACCCCGAGCGTTTCGAGGTCTTCGCCTATGTCGACCACGCCGGGAACGAGTGCCTGCCCGGCCACGTCACGGTCCGTTCCTGCAAGGCCCTGACCTACGACGCCCACGCCGACCTGATCCGCGCCGACGCCATCGACGTGCTGGTCGACGTCTGGGGCCACGCCTCGGGCAACCGCCTGGCGGTGTTCGCCCGCCGGCCGGCGCCGGTGCAGGTCGCCTGGCTGAACTGGATCCAGACCACGGGCCTCGAGACCATGGACCACTCCATGCTCGGCTCGCACATGCTGACCGCCGACGCCCCGCCGCTGTTCGTCGAGACGCTATACGACATCGGCCCGATCCTGGCGGCGTTCAGGCCGACGCCGACCGCGGCCCCCTCGCCTTCCCCGGCGATCGAGACCGGCCATCTGACCTTCGGCAGCTTCAACCATCCGGCCAAGATCAGCGACGAAACGGTCGCGGGCTGGGCCGGGCTGCTGGCCGCCTGCCCCACGGCGACCTTGCTCTTCAAGTACAGCTACTTCGTCGATCCGGTGTTGCAGACCACGATCCAGTGCCGGTTCCTCGCCCACGGCGTCGCGCCCCAGCGCATCCTGTTCGAGGGCAAGACGACCGGCGAGGAGTACGAGCAGGCCTTCGCGGGCATCGACTTCGCGCTGGACCCCAGCCCGGTCGGCGGCGGCACCACGACGATGGAGGCCGTCTCGCGCGGCGTGCCGGTGCTGGCGATCCGGGGTCGCGACTACTACAGCCGCGTCGCCGTCGAGGCCCTGAGCGCCATGGGGCTGGACGAGCTGCTGTTCGACGACTGGAGCGCCATGGCCGCCTTCGCCGCGCGCCTGGACCAGGACCACGAAGCGCTGGCCGCCTTGCGCGCCCGCATCCGCCCGGCGCTGGACGCCTCGCCCTATCGCGATGAAGCTGGCTTCACGCGGCGGATGGAGGCGGCGTTCGCGGAGGTGGCGGCGAAGCGGTAGATTCTACCCTTCCCTAGTCGTCATCCCGGCCGCAGCGCAGCGGAGAGCCGGGACCCAGGGGACTGGGCGCAGCGGTAGGGTTCTCCGCCCCGGCATTGGCAAGCGCAATGCGGCCGCCCCTGGGTCCCGGGTCTGCGGTCCGCCGCGCGGGCCTCCGCCCGGGATGACGTTCTGAGGGGAAATGCTACCGCAGCTCCCGCCGCAGCACCTTGCCCACCGCCGTCTTCGGCAGGGGCTCGGACCGGAACTCGACGATGCGCGGCACCTTGTAGCCGGTCAGCCGCTCGCGGCAGTGGGCCATCACGGCCTCGGCCGTCAGCGCCTCCGACCGCGCCACGACCACCACCTTGATCCGCTCGCCCTGCACCGGGTCGGGCACGCCGACGGCGGCGACCTCGTCGACCAGGGGATGGGCGGCGACCACGTCCTCGATCTCGCTGGGATAGACGTTGAAGCCCGAGACCAGGATCATCTCCTTCAGCCGGTCCAGCAGCCGCACGCGGCCGTCGGCCTGCATCACGGCGACGTCGCCGGTCGAGAGCCAGCCGTCGGCCGACAGCACCTTGGCCGTCTCTTCCGGATGGTTCCAGTAGCCCTTCATCACCTGCGGCCCGCGCACGCACAGCTCGCCCGGCTCATCGACGCCGCACCAGGAGCCATCCTCGCGGCGCATGCGTACTTCGGTCGAGGGCACCGGCAGGCCCACCGTGCCGTCGAAGGCCATGGTCTGCGGCCGCTCCAGGTCTACATAGCCGACGCAGACGATCGGCGAGCATTCGGTCAGGCCGTAGCCCTCGATCACCGGGCAGCCGGTGACCAGCTCCCACTCCTCGGCGACGGACCGCTGGGTGGCCATGCCGCCGGCGATGGTCAGGCTCAGCTCCGAGAAGTCGCGCCCCCGGAAGGCGTCGTTCTTCAGCAGGCTGGCGAACAGGGTGTTCAGGCCTGCCAGTCCCGCGAACCGCTCCTTGCGCAGCACCCATTCCACCCGTTTCGCATCGCGCGGATTGGCGATCAGGATGTTGCGCCCGCCCACCCCGACGAACATCAGCAGGTTCGCGGTCAGCGAGAACACATGGTAGAGCGGCAGCATGGTCACGTTGCCCACCGCCTGGTCGGGCGGGATCTGGGTCATGATCCAGGCGCGGCCCTGCAGCACATTGGCTAGGATGTTGCGGTGGGTCAGCATGGCCCCCTTGGCCACCCCCGTCGTGCCGCCGGTATATTGCAGGAAGGCCAGGTCCTCGGGCGCCACCTCGACGGGCTGAAACCGCAGTCGCCGCGCCCGCCGCATCATCGCCGGCCAGCGCAGGGCGCCGGGCAGCCGCCACTTGGGGACCAGCTTCTCGACCTGGCCCATCAGGACGTTGATCGCCGTCCCCTTGGCCAGCCCCATCATGTCGCCCATCGAGGTCACGACCACCTGGCGCAGCGCCGTGCCCTCGATCGCCTGCTCCAGCGTGTGGGCGAACATGTCCATGACCACTATGGCGACCGCGCCGCTGTCTTCCAATTGGTGGCGCAGCTCGCGCGGCGTGTAGAGCGGGTTGACGTTGACCACCACGGCCCCGGCGATCAGCGTGCCGAACAGGGCGATCGGATATTGCAGGCAGTTGGGCATCATCAGCGCCACCCGCTCGCCCGGCTGCACGCCCGCCGATTGCAGCCAGGCGGCGAAGGCCCGCGCATCCTTAAGGGCGCGACCATAGTCCACGCCCGAGCCCATGCTGACGAAGCCGGTGCGCTGCGCGAAGCGCGCGGCGTCGTGCTCGAACAACTGGCCGACCGACCGCCACAGAGCCAGCTCGTCGTCGATCGTCGCCGGCACGTCGGGGCGATAGGCGCGGGTCCAGAAGCGCTCGGCCCACAGCTGCTCGGCGTCGGTCCCATCGACGCCGTGGATGATCGGCGCGCCGGTCATTTCTCCAGCACCGCCACGACGCCCTGGCCGCCGGCGGCGCAGATCGAGATCAGGCCGCGCCCGCTTCCCTTGCGGTCCAGCATGGTCGCCAGGTGCGCCAGGATCCGTCCGCCGGTGGCGGCGAACGGGTGGCCGGCGGCCAGCGAGCTGCCGTGCACGTTCAGCTTCTCGCGGTCGATGGCGCCCGGCGCGCGCTCCAGCCCCAGCCGCGTGCGGGCATAGTCGTCGTCCTCCCAGGCCTTCAGGGTGCACAGCACCTGGGCGGCGAAGGCCTCGTGTATCTCGTAGTAGTCGAAGTCCTGCAAGGACAGGCCCAGCTTCCCCAGCATGCGCGGCACGGCGTAGGCCGGCGCCATCAGCAGACCCTCCTCGCCGTCCACGAAGTCCACCGCCGCCGTCTCGCCGGCCCGAAGGAAGGCCAGCACAGGCAGGCCCCGCGCCCTGGCCCAGTCCTCGCTGGCCAGCAGCACCACCGAGGCCCCGTCGGTCAGGGGCGTGGAATTGGCCGCCGTCAGCGTGCCGTGCTCGCGGTCGAACACCGGCTTCATCGTGGCGATCTTGGCCGGGTCGATGTCGGGCCTCAGGTTGTTGTCGCGCTTCAGGCCCTGGAACGGCATGACGAGGTCGTCGAACAGGCCGTCGTCATAGGCCTTGGCCATCCGGCGATGACTGCGGATGGCAAGGGCGTCCTGGTCCTCGCGGCGAATGCCCCATCGCTTGGCCATCTGCTCGCAGCTCTCGCCCATGGAGAGGCCGGTGCGCGGCTCGGCGTTACGCGGCGGCTCGGGGCGGAACGGCGCGGTCAGGCCCGCGCCCGCCAGGGCCTTGACCTTGGCGCCCGTCGTCTTCTGGCGATTGGCGGCCAGCAGCGCCTTGCGGAAGTCCTCGTTGAGGGCGATCGGCGCGTCCGAGGTGGTGTCGACGCCTCCCGCTATGCCGACCTCGATCTGGCCCAGGGCGATCTTGTTGGCGATCAGGATCGCCGCCTCCAGACCCGTGCCGCAGGCCTGTTGCACGTCATAGGCGGGGGTGTCGTGGCCGATGGTGGTCGAGAGCAGAGCCTCGCGGGTCAGGGCGATGTCGCGCGAGTGCTTCAGCACCGCCCCGGCCGCCACCTCGCCCAGGCGCAGGCCGTGCAGGTCGAAGCGGTCGGCCAGGCCCTGGAGGGCGGCGGTCAGCATGTCCTGGTTGGAAGCCTCGGCATAGGCGGTGTTGGAGCGCGCGAAGGGAATGCGGCGGCCGCCGATCACGGCGACGCGCCTGGGTGCGGACAAGGTCAGCATGAGGAAGGATCCTGTGATTGGGGCGCGCTCGTCAGGCGCCCGCGCAGATGGGTTCGGCCGCCGCCGGCGTCCGTGAGTTCGAAGGCGCCGGAGGGGCCGCTCGACAGGCGGGCCTCGCCAGGCAGCAGCAGGGGCGCGCGGAAGGCCGTCTCGATCTCTATCGCCTCGACGGCCTGGCCCCGGGTCAAGGCCGCCACGGCCCGGGCCTTGGCCCACATGCCGTGGGCGATGGGGCGCGGAAAGCCGAACAGCCGCGCGCCCAGCGGTGAAGTGTGGATCGGGTTGGCGTCGCCCGACACCCGGGCATAGCGCCGGCCGATGTCGGCGGGGACCTGCCAGGTCTCGACCGGCGCGCTGGCCTCGCCGGCGTCGAGCATCGGCGCGGGCTCGCCCCGGCCGGGCCCGCCCAGGCGCAGATAGGTGCTGGTCCCTTCCCACACCGTGGCCCCGTCGCGCAGGGCCCAGGTCTCCAGCGAGAAGGCCTGGCCCTTGTCATGGGCCAACAGGCGGCCGGTGCGGGCGCCGATCGTCAGGCTCTCGCCGATCCGCAAGGGCGCGCGCTGGCGGATGCGGTTGTGGATGTGCACCAGGCCCATGACCGGGAACGGAAACCCCGCCGCCAGCATGATCCGCATCTGCAGCGGGAAGGCCAGGATGTGGGCGAAGGTCGGCGGCACGCCCGCTTCGGGCGCGAAGCCGCACAACCCGGCATAGGCGGCGACGGCCTCGCCTCGCACCCACACCTGCTCGGCGTGCAGGCTCGCGGACGGCAGGTCGCGGACCGTTCCGCCGCGCAGCAGCCCTCGCGCCGCGCCCCAGGCCAGGCCCAGGGGCGACACCGGCTCGGCGTTGGACATGGTCTAGGCCCCCAGCAGGCTCTGGCCGCAGACGCGGACCACCTGGCCGTTGACGCCGCCGCTGGCCGGGTGGGCCAGCCAGGCGATGGTCTCGGCCACGTCGACCGGACTGCCGCCCTGCCCCATGCTGTTCATCCGCCGCCCGGCTTCGCGGATGGCGAAGGGGATGGCGGCGGTCATGCGGGTCTCGATGAAGCCGGGCGCGACCGCGTTGACGGTAATGCCGTGGTCCAGCCCGTCGCGGGCCATGCGACCGACGGCGCCGATCCAGCCGGCCTTGGAGAGCGCGTAGTTGGTCTGGCCCATGTTGCCGGCCACACCGCTCAGCGACGAGACCGCCACGATCCGGCCGTTGCGGCGCACCGCGCCGGCCTCCAGCAGCACGCGGGTCAGGGCCAGGGGCGCGCCGAGATTGACCGCCATGACGCTGTCCCACTCGCGCGCGTCCATGCGGCCCAGGGTGCGGTCGCGGGTGATGCCGGCGTTGTGCACCACCACGTCGAAGCCGCCCCGCGCCCGCGCCGTCTTCAGCAGCACGCCGGCCGCCTCGGGGGCGGTGATGTCCAGCGCCAGCGGATCGACGCCCAGCTCGGCGGCCAGGTCCCGCAGGTCGTCCTGGGCGCTGGGCACGTCCAGGGCCGTGACCTTGGCGCCCTCGGCGACGAACAGCCGGACGATCGCCTCGCCTATCCCTCGGGCGGCCCCCGTGACCAGCACATGGCGGCCGGCGTGGCCGACGGCGGGATCGGCCGCCACGGCGGCGGCGCCTACCCGGATCACCTGCCCCGACACATAGGCCGAGCGCGGCGACAGCAGGAACGCCAGGGTGCTCTGAGCCTGATCCTCGCGGCCCGGCGTCACGTAGAGCAGCTGCACGGCGATGCTGCGCCGCGCTTCCTTGGCCAGCGACCGCACGAAGCCCTCCAGCCCGCGCTGGATCGCCTCGCCCTCGGCGGTCTTGGCGGTCTCGGGCGGGACGCCGACCACGACGATGCGGCCATGCTCGGCCACCGAGCGGATCGCCTGGTGAAAGAACCGGTAGAGCCCCTGCGTGGCGGCGACGTCCAGGCAGGCCGAGGCGTCGAACACCAGGCCGCCGTAGCGCACGTCCGGCGTCCAGGCGTGGTGGATCTCGACGCCCGAAGCGGCCGCCAGCCGGGCCAGCACCGGTCCCATGCGTCCGTCCGCCGTCGGCGGGCCCAGCAACAGCGGCAGGGTCGGCGGCGCCTCCCCCACGCCTCGCCGCAGCAGCGGCGCGGGCTTGGGCAGGCCCAAGGCCTCGACCACCCAGCCGCCCAGGCCGCTGCTGGCGAATTCCAGATAGCGGTCGGGCATCAGGCGACCCCTTCCTTCTTGGCGCGGGCCGCGCCCTTGATCCCGTTGCGGCGGGCCAGGCCCTCGCCCAGGCCGAAGTCCTGCGGGAAGTCGTCGACCTGGATCGCCTGGTCGGCCAGATGGGCGAAGCGTCCGATCAGGTCGCGCTCGGCGGCGTCGATCAGGCCCCTGGCCTCCGCGTCGGCCGCCCAGGCGTCCATCAGGGTCAGGTTCTGCGGCGCGCGGGCGATCGTCCCGGCCGTGATGGCGGGCTTCAGGCGGCGCTCGATGGCCTCGACCTGCGGGTGGAGGTCGAAGGCCACCGCCGTGGCGGCGATCGGATCGACCTCGATGCGCGGCGTCCACGACCCGGCCAGCAGGCGGTCGCGGGCCGGACCGTGGCGCTGGATCAGACCGGCGACGGCGGAGGCGACATCGTCATTGGGGCCGCGCGTCAGGCCCGAAAGGCCCGCCCCGACCAGACCCAGCAGGCCGGCGACGACACGGCTGGGGTGGTTGGCCAGCAGCGCCGTCCAGGCGACCGCCGCCCGCGCCAGGGCGTCCTGCGCCGCCCAGTGGACGAACGGCAGGTCTTCGGCCGGCCGGCCCTCGTCCTCGAAGCGCTTAAGCACGCTCGACAGGATGAAGAGCTGCGACAGCAGGTCGCCCAGACGCCCGGTCAGCGCGCCCTTGCGCTTGAGGGCGCCGCCCACCGTCGCCATCGACAGGTCCGAGGCCAGGGCCAGCAGGGTCGAGAACCGGGTGGCGGCGCGATAGTAGCGGGCCAGCTGCGGCGCGGCTCCGCTCGGCGCTGCAATCAGCGCGCCGCCAGTCAGGGCGAAGGCGGCCGAGCGGGCCAGGTTGCGGAACAGGAAGCCGACATAGCCGAACAGCGCCGCGTCGAAGGCCTTGAGGTCGCGCTCCTGCGTCGTCCGCATCAGGGGCAGGACGTAGGGATGGCAGCGGATCGCGCCCTGGCCGTAGATGATCAGGGTGCGGGTCATGATGTTGGCCCCCTCGACCGTGATGGCGATGGGGATCTGCTGGTAGGCGCGGGCCAGGAAATTGCCGGGGCCCATGCACACGCCCTTGCCGCCCACCACGTCCATCGCCTCGTTGACGACGATGCGGGCGCGCTCGGTGACGTGGTACTTGGCGATGGCCGAGACCACAGACGGCTTCTCGCCCTGGTCCAGCGCCGCGGCCGCCAGCTGGCGCACGCTGTCGGCCGCGTAGAGGTGGCCGGCCATCCGGGCCAGCGGCTCCTGCACGCCCTCGAAGGCCCCAATCGGCATGTTGAACTGCCGGCGGATGGCCACATAGGCCCCGACCATGCCCACGGCGAGCTTGGACATGCCGACATTGGACGACGGCAGCGAGATCGCCCGCCCGGCCGCCAGGCACTCCATCAGCATCCGCCAGCCGTGGCCGACCTGGGCCTGGCCGCCGATCACCATCTCCATCGGCACGAACACGTCGTCGCCGGTGATCGGGCCGTTCTGGAAAACCGCGTTCAGCGGCCAGTGGCGGCGGCCGATATTCACCCCCGGATGCTCGCGCGGGATCAGCACGCAGGTGATGCCGGGCTCGGCGCCCAGGCCCAGCAGGCCGTCCGGATCGACGGCGCGGAAGGCCAGGCCGATCACGGTCGCGATGGGGGCTAGCGTGATGTAGCGCTTGCGCCAGCTGATGCGGAAACCCAGGGTCTCGCGGCCCTGCCAGGTCCCGCGGCAGACCACGCCGGTGTCGGTGATCGAGGCGGCGTCCGAGCCGGCATAGGGGTTGGTCAGGGCAAAGCACGGGATCTCGTCGCCGCTCGCCAGCCGGGGCAGGTAGTGGTCCTTCTGCGCCTCCGTGCCGTAGTGCAGCAGCAGCTCGGCCGGACCCAACGAGTTGGGCACCATCACCGAAACGGCGGCCGCCGAGCAGCGGGTCGACAGCTTCTGCACCACCTGGCTGTGGGCGTAGGCCGAGAAGCCCAGGCCGCCGTAGCGCTTGGGGATGATCATCCCCAGAAAGCCCTTGTCGCGGGCGAAGGCCCAGGCGGCCGGCGGCAGGTCCTGCCAGACGGCGGTGCTTTCCCAGTCGTTGGACAGGTCGCACAGGTGCTCGGTCTCGACGTCGACGAAGCGCTGCTCCTCGGGCGAGAGCTTCGGCGCCGGGGTGGCCAGCAGCTTCTTCCAGTCGGGCCGGCCGGCGAACAGCTCGGCGTCCCACCAGACGTTGCCGGCCTCGACGGCGGCCTGCTCGGTGGGGCTCATCTTCGGCATGATCGCGCCGAAGGCCTTCATGGCCGGCGCCGATAGCACGGCGGCGCGCAAGGGACGCAGGGCCAGCAACGCGGTGAAGGCCGCCACGATCGCCGCCAGCGCCAGGGCCGGCGTCGCGCCCACCAGGCCCAGGGCCCATCCCGCCGCGATCCAGGCCGCCAGGGCCGCGCCCCAGGCCAGGGCCCTGGCCTGTACGAAGGCCAGCAGGAAAGCCGCAGGCGCCAGAGCGCCGATCCAGATCAGCATGGTCACAATCCCCCGTCCGGCGCGCTCCCCGCGGCCGGTTGTTCGAAAGTCTTCGGATGCACTAAGGGCGGCGCCCGATACTCAGCGCGCGCGTTTCCAGGTCTGGGTCCGGCAAAGCAGCGGCGCGATGCAGCCCTTCACCGCCAGGGTGTCTTCGTCGATCAGGGTCAGGGCGCCGGTCGGAGCCTTGTCCCCGGTGTCGGGGTCGTAAAGCGGCCCGCCCTTCCAGGCCTTGGGGCCGCCGGTGAAGTTCTCCAGCACCAGCAGGTTCATCACCCGCCGCGTCCGCAGGGCCGGCTTCTTGTTGTGGATGTCGCGCTGGTCGGGATTGGTCCGCAGGGGCGCCGCGTCCAGCACCCGCCCGCACAGCGCCGCGCCGCAGCGCTCAATGGCCACGACCCCGTCGCGGGCCGAGGTGCGCCAGCGGCCGACCAGGGCTCCATCCTGGGTCTTGTCCTGGGCCAGGGCCGGCGAGGCCGTCAGGGCGGCCAGTCCGACGAGAAGCCCCGTCGCCGCGCGCCTCATCCCACGGCTCCCAGATAGGCGTTGCGCACGGTCGGCGGCACCTGCTCGTAGACGCTCGGGCGCGGGATCTTCAGCCGCTTGCGCGCCGCTTCCAGCGGCTCGGCCATCAGCGCCTCGTAGTCCTGCCCCGGCAGCCAGGCCGCCCGGCGGCCGTTGCGCCAGGCCTGCAGCACGGCCCGCCCGCAGGGATAGCCGGTGCGGGCCCGCATGAACTGCACCGCCCCGCCGGCGGCGATTAGGCCAAAGCCCGCGCTTTTCGTCTGCGGCAGCGAGAAGGCCACCACGCAGGCCTCGCCCAAGGCGTCGGTCTGGTAGCCGGTCAGCACGTGCCAGATGTCGTGCACGTCGCGGATGCGGCGGGCGTACCAGGCGCGCGGATGGGCCGCCTCGATCTCGCTGTCGGCGACTTTGCGGCTCTCGTCGGCCAGGCCGTAGGCCGACAGGTTGCGTACGTCGATGAAGGCTAGATAGGCCGCGCCGACCGTGCCGGGCGCGAAGCCCGCCAGCCAGTCGCGATCCTGCAGGCGGTCCGACAGCTCGAGCTGGGCGTAGGCCTGGGCGCCGCCCTGCGGCGTCTCCAGCAGGCGTTGATACCCCCAGTCGATCGAACGGCCCGCCAGCGCGTTCATGATCTCGAACACCTGCCGGGTGTCTTCCTTGTCGGCCACCAGCCGGCCGAAGGCGCGAGCCGCCCTTACGGGCTGCACGCGACGCGGCGCGGTCAGGGATGGCAGCCGCTCATGCCCGCGAACGGGCTGCAACACGGGTGATGACGGCGAAGCTTGCACTTGCGGTTCCCCTTGTCCGGGCTTAAGAATTTCGTCTTATCTACATGAATGTCATTTACATCGATGTCAATTGAAAAGACCGCCACGCGTCGTCGTCGACGCCTGCCCGAGGAGGCGCGCCGTGAAGCGCTGACCTCGGCGCGCGCCCTGCTGCTGTCGGGCGGGCCCGACGCGGTGACGCTGTCGGCGGTCGCCGGCGAGATCGGCGTGACCCACGCCAACCTGATCCACCACTTCGGATCGGCGGCCGGATTGCAGTCGGCGCTGATGGCTTCGATGGTCGCCGACCTGACCCAGGCCCTCGATGTGGCGGTCGCGCGCCTGCGCACCGACGAGGGCGCGCCGCTGGAGCTGGTCAACGCCGTGTTCGACGCCTTCTCCACCGGCGGCGCCGGCCGTCTGGCCGCCTGGATAGCGCTGTCGGGAGACCTCTC
This sequence comes from Caulobacter sp. GW821-FHT09B11, assembly GCF_059418205.1. Classification (NCBI taxonomy): domain Bacteria; kingdom Pseudomonadati; phylum Pseudomonadota; class Alphaproteobacteria; order Caulobacterales; family Caulobacteraceae; genus Caulobacter; species Caulobacter sp. GW821-FHT09B11. The sequence continues at coordinate 126,207 of NZ_JBWKPK010000014.1, forward strand.
GCACCTGGAGCCCGTGCGGGCCGCCGTGCAGAACCTGGTCGACGCGATCAGCGACAAGATGGGCGTTCAGGACGCCCAGGCCCGCCAGGGCATGGGGGCGGCTGTTCTCTTCATCGCGCTCAGCGCCTTCGGCGAAGCCCTGATCGGCCCGCCCCTGCGCGACATGCTCGACCAGCCCGACGACGCGGCCCGCCGCGTCGTGGCCAGCCTGCTGCCGCGGTTCCTGATCACCAAGCCGGCGGCGACCTAGGGTCCGGCATGACCCGTTTCGTGCTCGCGGCGCTGCTGGGCGCCGTTCTGGTCGGCCCGCCCGCGCTCGCCCAAGACGCGCTCGCCCGGCCCGTCGAGCGCCGGGTGGCCCTCACCTTCGACGACCTGCCCTATGCGGGAAGCATCGGCGAGCGCGACGGCGAGCTGTCGCCGGCCCAGGTCGCGCGCCTCAACGCCCGCGTCCGCGCCACCTTGAAACGCCATTCGGCCCCGGCGACGGGCTTCGTCGTCGAGCAGACGGCCCAGGCCCTGGGAGGCCAGGCGCGGCCCGTACTGAAGGCCTGGACCACGGGCGACCTCTCGCTAGGAAATCACAGTTACTCGCACGCCGACACCAATGGGCTTGATCTGGCGGGCGTCGAGCAGGAGATCGTCCGCGGCGAGGCCACGATCCGTCCCTTGATGAACGAGGCCGGCAAACCCCTGCGGTTCATGCGCTTTCCGATGAACCACACCGGCGAGACGCGGGAGAAGCGTGACGGGATCGCCGCCCTGCTCGATCGGTTGGGTTACGAGCCCGCCGCCTCGACGATAGACACCTCCGACTACGTGTTCGAGCGGGCCTATGGCGCGGCGCTTCGGCGGGCCGACAGGCGATGTGCGGCCAGGATCCGCCGGAGCTACCTGGCCTATTCGGCCGTCCAGATCGACTACTACGCCGCGCTCGACGCCAAGGTGCTGGGCTATGCACCGTCCGAGGTCGCCCTTCTGCACCTCAACCGCATCAACGCCGACACTCTGGACGATCTGCTGAAGCTATACCGCGCTCGCGGCTATCGCTTCGTCAGCCTGGAGGAGGCGCAACGCGATCCGGCCTATCGACGCAAGCCGACCTTCGTGTCGCGCTTCGGACCGATGTGGGGATACCGCTGGGCGCGCGAGAAGGGCCTCAAGGTCAACGGCGCCGAAGAGGCCGAGCCGCCGGCCTGGCTGGGGCGCTACGCCGACAGCGAACAAGCCCGGTGCGGAGACGAGGCCGGCTGACCGGTCGCCTCCGCCCTTGAGCCCGCCCTAGAACCTCCAGCTCAACGCCGCGCCCCAGGTCCGCGCCTTGCCGGGGAAGCGGACCACGGTGTTGGCGTTGCTGCTAACGGCGGTCCAGTAGTACTCGTCGGTCAGGTTGCGACCCCACAGCGAGACCTCCCAGCCGCTGTCAGGCGATGAGATTCCGACACTCGCGTTCAACAGACCATAACTGTCGATGGCGAACAGCGGATTGCCCTCCAGGTCGGCGCTCGACTTGTCCTGCCAGCGACCGTTCAGCGCCGCCTGCAGCTTCAGGCCGCTGGCCAGGTCGTGGTCGAACAGGGCCGTCAGGCCGCCCTGGAACTTCGGACTGTATAGAAAGGGCCGCCCATCGAAGGTCTGGGCCTGACCGGCGGCGTTGATGCCGGTGTAGCCCTTCACTTCGGTGTGCAGCCAGGTCGCCGAGGCGAGGAAGGTCAAGGACCGCGTGGCGCGCCAGGTAATGTCGCCGTCCAGGCCCCTCGCCTCGCCTTCCGGCACGTTGGCCAGGCGCGACAGGGCCGTATAGATCGGGTCGGCGAAATACACGCTGAGCTGCTTGTCGGTGTAGTCGTAGTAGAAGACGCCCAGGTTGGCCTGCACCCGGCGGTCGAACAGCGCCGCCTTCACGCCCAGCTCGTAGGCGGTCAGCAGTTCCTGCCGCGCCGGGGCGTTCTGGGTCGAGATGTTGGCGGCGTTGATCGGGGTCGCCCCGGCCTTGGCCCCGCGCGAGATCGAGCCGAACACCAGCACGTCGTCCGAGGCCTGCCAGTCCAGCGCCACGCGCCAGGCGAAGTTGTCCTCGTCCAGCGTCGACTTCACGAAGCCGAAGCTCGCCGTCGCCGGGTTGAAGGTGTTGCACGAGCCTTGCGTGATCGGCGCCACCAGGCCGTAGACGCCGAAGAACAGCGCCCTGTTCACGACGTTGACGTTGGGCAGCATGTTGCCGTTGAAGTCGCGCGAGCAGCCCACGTAGTCCTGCTTGTCCTGGCTGTAGCGCAGGCCGACGGTCAGCTTGAGCTTCTCCGTCAGCTGACGGTCGGCGTTGGCGAACAGGCTGGCCGTGTCGGTCTCGATATTGCCGATGTCCTCGTAGGTGCGGAACGCCTGGCTCATCTGCAGCGCCGTGTACCCGCCGCTGTTGAACGGCGTCGCCAGCAGGGTCGAGCCGTAGAAGCGGATCAGGCCGACATTGGCGTTCTGGCCCAGGATCGTGCGGTTCATGTCGAGGATCTCGTCATGCGCCACATAGACGCCGACCAGCCACGAGCCCTTCTCCGTCCGCCCCTCCAGCCGCAGCTCCTCGGCCGTGGACTCGATGTCGCCGTGCGCCTTCTGGACCAGGATCTCGTAGGGCGCGCCGCTCCAGTCGAACACCGCGTCGCGCTTCAGCCTGTTGTAGCTGGTCAGCGAGATCAGGCTGACGTCGTCCGAGATGTGCCACGAAAAGCGCAGCTTGGCGGCGTCGAAGCGGTCGTCCTCTTCGGCCGGGTCGCTGATTCCCAGGCCCGTGCCGGCGTCGGCGCCGCGCACCGACAGCGGCGCCCAGTCGGCCTGGGTCGACTTGGTCGGCTTGTTGTTCGTGACGTAGCTCACCAGGCCCGCCGCGTTGAACGGGCTGGCGGCCGTGGCCGGGGTGAAGCCGACGGCCTGGGCGGCCACCGTGTCGGACCGGTTGCGCCAGCCGGCGTAGGAGAAGTCCAGATCAACCTTCTCACTCGGCTGGGCCGCCAGCGACAGCCGCCAGCCCTGGCGATGCACCTCGCCCAGGCGCTCGTCGCGCGTATTGCTCTTCTGCCAGCCCTCGCCGCTGTGCTCGGCGCGGAAGGCGACGCGGGCCTGCACCTTGTCGCTTAAGGGACCGCTGAAATAGCCCTCGAGATTACGGGTCTCGTAGTTGCCGGCCTCCACCGTCAGCCCGGCCTCGAACTGGTCGGTCGGCTTGTTGGTCACGAAGTCGACCAGGCCCGCCGTGGTGTTGCGGCCGTAGAGCGTGCCCTGCGGACCCTTCAGCACCTCGACCCGCTCCAGGTCGAACATCGGGCCGGTGTTCATGAACGGATAGGCGTAGGCGACCTCGTCGACATAGGTGCCGACGGTCGAGGTGGCCGACAGGTTGATGGTGTTGAAGCCGATGCCGCGCAGCGTATAGGTCGGCACGCCCTGGTAGCTCTGGCTCACGGTGAAGCTGGGCGCGACGGTGGACAGGTCCTTGGGGTCGGTCACCCGCAGCTGCTTCAGGGCGTCGCCGCTGAAGGCCTGGATCGGCATGCCGATGTCGTTGGCCGCCTCCTCGCGGCGCTGGGCCGTGACCACGACGGTCTCGATGGCGTAGCTGTCCTTGTCATTCTGCGTGGGCGCCTTGGCCCCCTGCGCCCAGACCGGCGCCGCCGTCATCAGAGCCACCGCGGACACCCCTAGCGTCAGCGCGACACGAAGTCCTCGCATGCGAAACCTCCCTCCGGCCGCGCCTTCATTGGACGCTGGCTCTATCGGAGCGTGCGGTGGCGGGGAGGCTCTAACAAGCTATCGGAACTGATAGGGTCCTTCGAGGCTCGGCTACGCCTCGCACCTCAGGATGAGGAATTCAGTGCAGTGAGTCCCTCATCCTGAGGCGCCCGCAAAGCGGGCCTCGAAGGACGCAAGGCCTCTCACAGCCCCAGCACCAGCCGGGCGATGATGTCGCGCTGGATCTCGTTGGAGCCGCCGTAGATCGAGGCGGCGCGGTTGTTGAGGTAACGGGCCGCGGTCGTAAGGCCGGTCTCGGGACCCACGAAGGCCTCGTTCGCGCCCGCCTCGCGTGCTCTCGGCTGGTGCACGGCCGCGTAGCCGCCCAGGGCGTCCAGCGCCAGTTCGTCCTGCCGCTGCAAGGCCTCCGAGCCCTGCGCCTTCAGGATCGACGAGGCCGGCCCGGGATTGGTCCCGCCGGCGAAGGCGCTAAGCACCCGCCGTTCGGTCACGTCTATGGCCAGCGCCGCGATCTGCGCCTCGGCCAGCCGCCGTCGGTGATCGGGGTCCTGAGGCTCGACCTGGCCGCGCAGGCGCTCCAGTCCCGCCTCCAGCCCGGCCGCATAGCCCCCGCCCCGCTCGAACTCCAGCAGGTGCTTGGCCACCGTCCAGCCCTGGTTCTCCTCGCCCAGCCGGTCCAGCCTGGGCGTGCGAACGTCGTCGAAGAACACCTGGTTGACCTCGTGCTCGCCGGCCATGGTGACGATCGGATCGACCCGGATCCCCGGCCGGTCCATCTCGACCAGCAGGAAGGTGATCCCCGCCTGCGGCTTGCCCTCGGTGCTGGTGCGCACCAGGCAGAACATGTGCGTGGCCCAGTGGGCGTGGGTGGTCCAGATCTTCGAGCCGTTCAGCACGTAATCGTCGCCGTCGGCTACGGCCTTCATCTGCAGGGAGGCCAGGTCCGACCCCGCCCCCGGCTCCGAATAGCCCTGGCACCAGTAGTCCTCGCCCGACAGGATGCGCGGCAGGTAGCGGGCCTTCTGCTCGGCCGTGCCGAACCGCATGATCGCCGGCGCCACCATCCGCAGGCCCATCGGCGCCAGGCCCGGCGCCCCGGCCCGGGCGCATTCGGCGAAGAACACGTGGCGCTGGATCTCGCTCCAGCCCGGCCCGCCATGCTCCACCGGCCAGGTCGGCGCGGCCCAGCCCCGGGCGTGCAGGATCCTCTGCCACGCCAGGCTATGGGCCTTGTTGCAGAACACGCTGGTCATCCGCCGCCCGGCCTCGCGCAGTTGCGGCGTCAGGTTGGCGTCGATGAAGGCGCGCACCGCGTCGCGGAAGGCCAGGTCCTCGGCCGACAGTTCCAGATCCACGCCCACGCTCCGCTGTCACGTCGTCGGGGAAACTTGCGAAAGCCTGGCCCGGGTGCGCAAGCTATCGGAACCGATAGGGAAGAACGCCCGCATGACGGCGACCACGGCCCAGTCCTTGGGGGGAAGCGACGAGCGCCTGGCGCGGGTCATGGACCTGGCGTTGCGCGTCCGCCATCTCGGCGCCGAGATCGGCCTGCCCTACATCGCCGCCAGCGCCGATATCTCCAGTCCCGAGCCGATGCTCGGCCCGGATGGGCTCCCCTTGGCCGAGACCACCTTCGAGTGGCTGGACGCGGGCCTGCGCTACTGGCGCGACCGCTCGTTCGCCCTGCGCGCCCCGTTCATCCTGGCCGCCCGCTACGCCGCCGATCCGTTCTTCTATCACGAGGGACGCTTTTCCAGCTGGCGGCCCCTGCCCCGGCTGGAGGCCATCGCCGTGCGCGAGGCGGCCGAGGACTTCGGCGTCGCCGCCGCCATCATCGCGCCCGCCTACCTGACCGGCGGGGTGATCGGGGCCGTGGTCTGGGCCTCGGCCAAGCCCGTTCCCGACCTGCCGGCCCTCTACGAGGCCCGCGCCGACCAACTGCACGGCGCGGCCCTGCGCCTGGTGTCGGCCTATCGCGACGGGGTCGGCGACGACGCGCCCCTGGCCCGCCTGACCAAGCGCGAGATCCAGTGCCTGAAGTGGGCCGCGGCCGGCAAGACCGACGCCGACATCGGCCAGATCATCGGCATCTCCGGACCCACCGTCCGTTTCCACGTCCAGAACGCGGCGCTGAAGCTGCGCGTCGCCGGCCGCGCCCAGGCCATCCACCGGGCCACGGGCCTGGGCTACCTGGGCTCGGCCGCATAACGCCGTCGCGCGGAAACGCCTGCCCCGACACGTTTTGTCACGAACGCGATGCAAAGCCGCAAGGCGCTCTCTGCACTCTGACACACGTTCAGAGGCGCCCGTCGAACGAGGGATCGGTCGGCGCCGTTCGGGAGAAGACCATGAACAAGACCCGTAATCGCCTGCTGGCCCTGACCGTGATCGGCGGTTTCGCGATCGCCGGCGCCGCAGCCGCGGAAACGGTGAAACTGCCCGCCAAGCAGACCGCGCTGGGCGTCGAGCACTTCCACGCCAAGGCCCAGGTGCTGGATGATCCGCTCGACATCGAGACCGTCGTCAGCACCGAGCGCGGCTTCCAGACCGGCAAGGGCGTGTTCCGTTCGCCCTCCAACGACAACCACCTGCGGGCGGTCGTCGACAAGCGCACCGGCGCCACCCGCTTCGAGGTCCGCCAGACCCTGACCTACCAGGGCTCGATGCGCGGCTACGGCGAAGGCGCCGTGGCCTATCAGACCAGCGCCTTCCCGGTGCAGGCCCAGGTGACCAAGATCCGCGACAACGCCGGCCAGTGCTTCCTGTTCGAGGCGCCCGAGCTGTGCCGCGAGGAACTAGCCTTCACCGTCAGCGAGACCGAGCTGCGCAAGCTGGCCGCCGCGCCGTCGGCCTGGGGCTTCAAGTTCAAGTCCGACAAGGGCTACGAGCACCGCACGGCCATCACCCCGGCCGAGATCGCCGGCCTGCTGAAGGCCGTCGACGGCTACCGCGCCACCCTGCCCGCTCTTCAGGCGAAAGCCGACACCGCCGCGGGCGGCTGAATTCAGTATCCGGAGTTTCCAAGTCCCATGAAAGTCGTTGCGTTCCTCGGCCTGGCCGCGTGCCTGGCCGCCTCTCCCGCCGTCGCCGGTCCCGCCGGCCACGGCCTCACCCACACCGAAGCCGCCGCCCGGCAGAACCTCGCCAAGCGTACGGTGAAGATCCAGACGGCTTGCGCCGCGTCGGCGGCCAGCGCCGTCGCCGGCCGCCAGGGCGTGGCCAAGGCCAAGCCGCAGGACGGCCTGGTCCACGTGGTGTTCAACAGCGCCGCTGACGCCGCCGCCCACGAAGGCGCGGTGCGGGACGCCGTTTCGCAAGCCTGCCGCGCCGCCTAAGGCCCGGCCGACAAGACGGCCGCTCCGGCGGCCTGCCCTCGCGCGAGTTCCTCTTCCCCCGAAGTGCGCGCGAGGGCGCCTTACTTTTCAGCGAGCGACGAAGGTCGGCCGACTCCTGGTGGAAACCGGCGAAGAAACGCCCCTTTCGGCCTTGTTCACGGCGCCGTCGTTCCTAGATAGCCCGGACGCATGGAATCCTCAGGCCACGGAATGATCGCCCTGCAGCGCGAGATCGCTGCCGCCCCCGTCGCGCCGGTCGTGCTGATCGTCGAGGACGATCCGGCTCTGCGCACCCTGTTGATGCGCCTGCTGCGCGAGGAAGGCTTCCAGCCGCTCAGCGCCGCCCACGGGGCCGAGATGGCCCGGGTGCTGGAGACCAACAGCGTCGACATCATCCTGCTCGACGTCATGCTGCCCGGCAGCAACGGCTTTGACCTGTGCCGCAGCGTGCGCCGTGAAAGCGACGTGCCGATCGTCATGCTCAGCGCCCGCGACGACGAGACCGATCGCCTGATCGGCCTGGAACTCGGCGCCGACGACTATATCGGCAAGCCCTTCAGCCAGAAGGAGCTGATCGCCCGCATCCGCGCCATCCTGCGCCGGGCCCAGGGCAACACCCAGTCCAGCCAGCCGCGCGGCCACCAGCAGATGGTCTTCGCCGGCTGGCAGCTGGATCCCGGCCGCCGCGAACTCTTGTCGCCCGACGGCGCCTTCGTCGACCTGTCGGGGGCCGAGTTCGACCTGCTGCTGGCCTTTCTGTCGTCGCCCCAGCGGGTGATCGGCCGCGAGCGTCTGCTGGAGATGTCGCGCGCCCGCATCTCCGACGCCTCGGACCGCAGCATCGACGTGCTGGTCAGCCGGCTGCGCCGCAAGCTGGCGGTCAGCGGTCAGGCCGAGGCCCTGCTGCGCACCGTGCGCGGCGTCGGCTACATCTTCACCGCCGCGGTGGAGCGTCGATGAAGCCTTTGCGGCTATGGCCGCAGCGTCTGGTCGGCCAGGTCACCCTGGTCCTGATGCTGGCCGTGGCCCTGGAATTCGTCGGCAGCTCGATCCTGTTCGAGAACAGCCGGCTCTATCCCAATCGCGACAACCAGGTGCGGCGCGCCGCCGAGCAGCTGGTGACCGCCGAAGCCATCCTCGAAACCCGTCCCGAGCACGAGCGCGCGGCCCGCGCCGCCGGGCTGTCGGCCCGTCCCAACGAGATCGGCTGGACCGCCCTGCCGACCCTGGTCGATCGCGAGCGCGCAGCCGAGCGCAAGCTGAAGGACCAGTTCCGCGACGCCGAGCCCAGCCTCGTCCGGCGCGAACTGCGGATGAACACCGAGACCGACCACGCCCTGCCCCGCGACACCCACCTGAAGGTGGCGCTGAAGATGCGCGACGGCTCGTGGGTCTGGATGAAGACCAAGATCCGCGCCGCCCCCTGGGCCGTGGTGCTCAGCAGCTTCGGCTCGGCCTTCATCCTCGGCCTCGGCGTCATCGCCGCCGCCGCCCTGGTGCTGCGCAACCTCAGCCGGCCTCTTCGCGCTCTCGCCGAGGCCGCCGACAAGGTCGGCCAGGGCGAGCGCATGCGCGTGGCCGAGACCGGGGCCGGCGACCTGAAACTCGTCGCCAAGGCCTTCAACGCCATGCAGGACCGCATCGCCGGCCTGCTGCAGACCCGCACCGAGGCCCTGGCCGCCGTCGGCCACGACCTGCGCACGCCGCTGGCCCGCCTCAGCCTGCGCGCCGGCTTCGTCCAGGACGCCGCCGCCCGCGAGGCCCTGGAGGCCGACGTCGCCGAGATGACGGCCATGCTCGATTCGCTGCTGGCTTATCTGGGCGGCCAGGAAGATCCCGAGCCGCCACGCCGCACCGACATCGCCGCCATCGCCATGACCCTGGTCGACGACGCCACCGACGCCGAGCGCGAGGCCGCCTATGACGGCCCCGAGCACCTGCCGGTCCACGCCCGTCCGCTGTCGCTCAAACGCGCGATCAGCAACCTGGTCGAGAACGCCCTGCACTACGGCGGAGAAGCGCGCCTGAGCCTGGTCCGCGACGGCCGGCTGGTGATCCTGGCGGTCGAGGACAGCGGCCCCGGCATCCCCGAGGAAGAACTCGCCCATGTCCTCGAGCCCTTCCACCGCCTAGACAGCGCCCGCGCCCGCAACACCGCGGGCCTGGGCCTGGGCCTGACCATCGTCCAGCAGATCCTCAAGCGCGAAGGCGGCGAACTGGTGCTGAAGAACCGCCCCGAAGGCGGCCTGCGCGCCGAGGTCAGATTGCCCGCCCTGTAAGAAAGATCCTCCCCTCTGGGGGAGGCGGCCCGCAGGGCCGGAGGGGGGGAGTTTTCAGCTTCCGCAGGGCTGGCCGGTCTTTCCCCTCCAACCCACCCCCAACCACAAAACTCCGCCTCCCTCGCCCCCGTGGCGAGGGCCCATGCCGGCGACCGCTCAGACCTCGACCGTCTTGCCCAGGTCTGAGCAGGCTGAACGATGGATCCTGGGCACAAGGCCCAGGAAGGCGGTGTTGGGGTCGGGCGAGGGCGCGCACCGCAAGATCCTCCCCCTCTGGGGGAGGTGGCCCAGAGGGCCGGAGGGGGTCGGCGCCGCCTTCGGCGGGGG